>CAJAQT010000023.1 GCA_903944165.1 uncultured Methylococcaceae bacterium
TGAAGATACAAAAGGACTTGCAAAGAATGTTGCAGATATAGGTCATCATGGAAATGGTGATTATGAAATACAAGTCACAAATGACGATGACATTGAGTACATAATGAGTTTAGTTAAACAGGTAATCAGAATGTAGCGGCTGATTTAAGGTGCCAAAATAATCCTCTCTCATCATTGTACGATATTGGTGATAAGCAACTCGTACCCCGCATAAAAAATGAAACGTAAGGTGCATAAGCGATAGCGTCATGCACCTTTTGATTTCCTGGATGACGCTTCGCTTATCCCGTCTACGCTTATATTATTTACACTTAACTTTTGAAAGGGTCAATGGGAGTCATCCGTGTTGTTGATTGGGTTAAATCAATGACACTGAGCCCCATTGATTTTTTCCATTGATTTTTTCAAAATTAATACAGTAGGCTTATATTATGAACACCTCAAAAAATACAGGATGCTACAAACTATTAGGCGCACTCTTTTTAAGTTTATGCAGTGTTGGAGTATTTGCTGAAACAAGTATTGCTATATTGGATTTTGAGTTAAATGATCTAACCATAATTCCTCGAACACCTGCTGAAATTCAAAGAACGTCTAGCATAAAAGCTATGTTAGAAGGTGAGTTAAAAAGAGCAGGGTACAAAATAATTTTTATTGACTCAAATATTCAACGTGAAAACAACGGTGGTTTTGGGTATCTTTTTGATCACAGTGAAATTGCTGCAGAACTGGCTGAAAAAGCTGGGGCTGACTATATATTGGTTGGCAGGCTACATAAACCAAGCTTTTTATTTGCTTATATTATGGGGCATTTAGTCAGGGCTAATGACGGTCAATTAATAGGTCATTACATTTCAGAGTCAAAGGGTGGAGATAAAAAATTAACGCTAAAAGGTGTCGAAAGTCTTGCCGTTAAAATTGACAGCGATTTAGATAATATTTATATACCGCCTCCACCACAGTCTAGGACGGTGCATAGGTCGCAATAGCGTCATGCACCAATGTCATTAAGTTAAGAAATACCCCATTGATTTACTTAGTTCTCTTGTAATTGCAATAAAAAATTCTGTTTTTCGATTTTGAAGTCGATCTGCTATAACTTCTCGGCTCTATGGTACGAGCTATATAATCAATCAGTGCCTCAAGTTTACCCTGCAGTTTACGAACTGAAAGCAGAAGGCGTTCAATCAGAGTATTTTTCATTTTGGAAAGTGCCTGTGCAAAGTTGACTTGGTATTCGTGTTTGCGATGAGCCGTTGCTTTATCAACCTGTTGTTGAGCAGCATTGGCGACCATAGCAGTAAGCTTGGTCGAGAGAACCTTGGCATAAAAATCCTGTTTAACCGACAAAACTGAATTTGTGCCATAGCAAGTAGCAATGAAGTAAAATTCGAGATATTCAGAGTTATAACTTGCTATGCTTCCTAAAAATTAGAATGATGGTTACACCGCCCCCTAAGCCTTAAACTTTCTCATCAAGCTTGACCACAAACCGCCACCAAAACCACTGCTGCACATGTAAATAACCTCGTATCGGGGTTTTAACCAAAATGAGTAATAAGCCTATGGAATATAAACACCAAACGGCGGCCCACTCATTGGGATTACTGGTTGTTAGCCAAGCGAGCAAAGGGCCCGTCAGAATATGGTAAAGCGTCATTCGCCATGAGCCATATAAAATAGGCATTAAAAAAGTGGCTACCACATACATATTAAATAATACGACATTCGCCGTCGCGGGTATTTCCCAAGCGATATGCCAATCACCGGATAAGGAGCAAATTCTTCGCCCACAAAACGGCATCGTAAAAGATTCTGCATAATGGCTAAACACTACCAGTCGAGTTTTAACTTCGTAACAGAAAGGTGCCCATTCAAAGGGATATAACCTTAACAACAAACACACCGTAGCGACTAAACAGACAAAATAGACGGGGGCGGCAATCTTGTTCCTGACTTTTTCGGGAATAAAATACAAGGACACCGCATTAGCAAAAAACGGCTGGAAAGCAATATGAATATAGCCTAAGAGTGTCGCTATTTGATTGCCGGGATTAGCGCAATCATCTATCACCGTGTAGGTATAGGCTTGCAAAAGCTCCATTAAGGAGAAGAACCCCAAAGCATAACATAAGGCTGCGGGTTCCTTTTTATAGAAAAAATAAGCGGTACTGGATAATCCAATAGTTGCTAATACTGCTGATGCTTCGCCACTCCAACACATAACTCATACTCTGGTTATTTTAAAAAAAATAGTGGTATTCAGAGACTACGTGCCTAGACGATAACTGTCAGCTTAAGACTACAGACCCTGTGGTCGGCTATCATGCCATCGACCGAAAGGGCCAGCAACCACAAATAGTGCAAGGGATAGTTCAACATGAGGGCTATCAACTTAAGATGGGGCAAAGCGGTCGCCCGACTGTTGCCCTTCAATAGCCCTCATTGTCAGGCACTTTATGGCACACCATTTTAATGTAGCAATACATCCCTCGCCTCATTGAGCATCTTCATTAAGTAATTTGATCCGCCTGCACGATCAGGATGTAGATGCCCAGCAAGAATGCGGTATGCATTCTTAATATCTGCATCAGTAGCATGTTCACTTAAATCCATTACTTCTAAAGCATCCGAAGCACTCATTTCAGAGAGCGCTTTGGTAGAGTTCGTATTTTCTTTGTTAGCTGAGTTATTTTGTTCATTTTAATTTGCTTTTTGCCTATCGTTGTCCTTTCTTTGATTTGAGATAGACAACAGTTTGTTAAATAACGCAATCAACCGATCTTCTTTGATATTTCTTCCCATCTGAAGTTCTTCTATTATTTCTTTTGGGGTAGTTATAAATCAGGCGCTTGCTGATCTCCCTATTCTCATTGAGTACGCTCACGTCGGTGGAAATGCGAAGCGTTTACTTTGCTATGCTCGCAGCCAATAAAAGACGGACGTGGTGAGTAACGGGCAGTTGTTTAGCAGCACGGATGATTTTAGTGATGTTTTAAGCTTGGTGATGCGGCTAATAATTTCTTTGTGTACTCTTGCTGAGGATGGTTTAACACGTCTTGCATTGTGCCGATTTCAATAATCTGACCTTGATACATCACGGCAACATCATCTGCAATTTCAGCAACCAGCGCCAAATCATGGGTAATAAACAAGTAACTAATGCCGTTGTGCTGTTGTAAGGTTTTGAGTAAGGCAATAATTTGTGCTTGTACAGAAACATCTAAAGCACTGGTGGGCTCATCACAAATAAGCAATTTGGGGTTTACCGCTAAGGCTCTTGCAATACAGATGCGTTGCCGTTGCCCGCCTGAAAATTCATGTGGATAACGTAGCGCTGCATCGATAGGTAGGTCAACTAAGGTGAGTAAATGTTCAATGCGTTGCTGGCGCTCATTTAATGGTACGTTGGCGCTTTCTAAACCTTCGGTAATAATGTCGCTGATTAACATGCGTGGATTCATCGCTGAAAAGGGATCTTGAAAAATAAGTTGCATGGACGTGCGGAGTTTTTTTATGTGATTCTTGTTGCGAGTGTTAATTTCCTGTCCTTCAAAGGTTATTTTTCCTGTGGTATGAGGGATTAAATTAACTAAGCTTTTGCCTAGCGTAGTTTTGCCACAACCAGATTCCCCAACTAATGCCAAAGTTTTACCCTGCTGAATACTAAAAGAGACTTCGTTAACCGCACGAACAACGCCGATAGTGCGCTGAAGCAGTCCTTTTTTGATGGGATAACTGCAACTAAAATGACTTATTTCAAGCAAGGTCGCACGTTCTTCTTTAGGGTGCGTAAGTAAGCGTTCCATGGTAGGTAACGCGTTGAGTAATTGCTGTGTGTAAGGGTGGGTAGCGTGATTAAAAAAATCGTTCGTGGTGTGTGTGTCCACAATTTCACCGTGCTGCATCACGGCAATACGATCAGCAATAGTGGCCACTAAGGCTAAATCGTGGCTGATAAGCCAAAGCGTCATGCCGCGCTCGCGTTGTATTTTTTTGAGTAAGTTTAATATTTGTGCCTGAATGGTGACATCAAGTGCTGTGGTAGGTTCGTCAGCAATTAATAATTCTGGCTCACCCGCCAGTGCAATGGCAATCATGACGCGTTGGCGTTGTCCACCCGAAAGTTGGTGTGGATAACTATTGTAACGTTGTTCAGGATCAGGCATTTCTACTTGTCGTAACAGTTCAATGACGCGCTGTTGAGCTTGTTTGCCATTAAGCTGAACGTGTTTTGCTAAGACTTCGGCAATTTGCTTGCCAATGGTCATCACCGGGTTAAGTGAGGACATTGGGTCTTGAAAAATAAAGCCAATGTTATTACCGCGCAAACTACACATTTCTTGCTCGGAGCAGTCGAGTAAGTCGGTTGTATGTAGCCTAAGCGTTTCGGCACTTATCGTGGCATTGGTTGGCAATAAGCCGATAATGCTGAGAGCGGTAATTGATTTGCCTGAACCTGATTCACCCACTAAGGCAAATGTCTCGCCTTTATAAAGTGTGCAGCTTAAATTGTTGACGACGCGCGTTGAATTAAATGAAACCTTGAGATTTTTTATGGTGAGTAACGCGTTCATTAGCTTCGTAGTGGTGAGTTAAAAAAGTGTAGGGTCATTGTTGTAGGGGTTTAGGTAAATTGGTTTTAGTTAAGCCTAAGAGAAACACGCTTAAAGAATAAATAATCATGCCTAAGAAAATAAATTTTATTAAATAAACAATTCGCTCGTTGCCAGCTAACGTAAACCATTCAGGTTGCTCGAGTCCATAATAGAGTCCTAAGGCCATTAATACGTTACTGATTATTAATTTAATAATGAATTTATAGGTCGAGCGTTTAGGGGCAATAAGTTTATCGTGCAGTAATTTTTTTAACAGTAATAGGGCATTAATAAGTGCTCCCAGCGAGGTCGCTAAGGCTAATCCAGCATGACCAAAAGGCCAGGCAAGAATGTTTAATAGCAGGCTGATGCCTAGTGCATAATAGCCGTAGCGTAAGGGGGTTTTTATATCTTGGCGTGCGCTGAACCCTGTAATTAATACTTTTATGGCGATAAACGCCGGCAAGCCTAAGGCATAGGCTTGTAAGCTTTGAGCAGTAAAATGCACATCTGTGGCAGTAAATTCTTGATAATTAAATAAGGTAATTAGAATAGGTTCTGCTAAAAAAATGAGCCCAATACTGGCAGGTAAACTAATTAATAAACTTAAGCGTAAGCCAGCACTTAAGGTGTCAGAAAAAGCTAAGCTGTGTTTGTGGATATGATGATGCGTTAAGTGTGGTAATAATACGGTGCTAAGCGTGGCACCCATTAGTCCTACGGGCAATTCAACAAGACGGTCTGAATAGTATAGCCACGAAACGCTACCCGCACTAAGAAACGAGGCAATGAAGGAATCAAGGAGTAAATTAATTTGCGTTACAGAGCTGCTGAAAATAGTTGGAATGAGGCGTCGTAACATGTCGATGCTTTTGTTATCTGGACGGCTAAGATTGATTTTGGGTAGTAAATTTAAGCGCTGTAGGCTTGGGATTTGGCAGGCTATCTGAAGTATTCCTCCCAAAAACACGCCCCATGCTAACGCCTTAATAGGCGTTGAAGTATACGGTGTTAAGTACAGTGTGCAGGCAATCATGCTAATGTTGAGAAGTGCGGGTGTCAGTGTGGGGACTACAAATTGTCTGTGCATGGTCATTAAACTGCCTGAAAAACCAATGAGCACAATGAATGCTAAATACGGTAGCATTATTCTAAGTAATTGAGTCGCCTCTGTATGTTGTAGACTATTCCAAGTAAAGCCTGGGGCAATCAAAGAAATAATTAAAGGTGCTGCAAGTAGGCTGATAACTAGCGAAGTGCTTAAAATAAGGAGCAGAATGCCCGCTGTGCTATTCATGAACTTTTTGAAAGTGTTGTGGTCGTTGTAAGTTTGGTGTTCTAGCAATATGGGTATAAATGCGTGAGCAAACGCGCCTTCGGTAAACAATCTTCGAAAAAAATTGGGGAGCTTAAAGGCGACAAAAAAGGCATCTGTAGTGCTGCTAACACCAAAATAATGAGCAATTAACATATCGCGAAGAAAGCCTAAAATGCGCGATACTAAGGTTAAAGCGCTTACTGTGAGGCTTGAGCTGAGTAATCGTTTGATCAAGTGTGAGACCTGTTTTAGATAGTGGCTATAAAATAAGCCACGTTGAATAAAATATACTATCAATAAGCGCATTATCTGCTTAAGTACAATGATATTAAATTATTATTGAGGGTAATTATTTTATATATTTAGGTGGTTGACAATATTCACCTTTATTAAGATAATGTTTTGCTTAAAATTGAACTTAAAGAAATAAAAGACATTATGGCTAATACAGCACAAGCAAAAAAACGTGCAAAACAAGCAGAAAAACGACGAGTTAGCAATGCTGGAAAACGTAGTAATTTACGGACATTTGTTAAAAAGATTTTAGCAGCCGTAAAAGAAGGTGATAAAGAAAAGGCACAAGCAGCATTTAAAATTGCCGAACCTATTATCGATGCAGCAGTGAATAAAGGAATTATTCATAAGAACAAAGCTTCTCGTAGTAAAAGCAGATTGAATTTAAAAGTTAAATCAATTGCTTAACTCTTGATTTTGTAAAAAAGGCCGGTTTTACCGGCCTTTTTTTTGTCCATTATTTTTAGATTAGCTCGGGTTTCCAATAAATATTTAGCCATTTTGTATAATCAATTTGACGATTTTTCTGTTTATGAGAATAGTCGAGTTGATTAATTCTGTTGTCGTTATTAACATCAGCACAGCTACGATACTTTAGCCAACATTGCGTTCTCCAAAGCGTAAACTCAGCAGTTAATGCTTTTACTTTTGCTGTTTTATCAAATTGATCTATTTTGTTATCGTTATTAACATCCGCAAGTGCAAAATAATCTGTATTGATTGTTTCATCAATATAATCTATAAATTCTGAGACGCGTGTGTAAACGCCATAATTTCTGGGTCTAGCGCAGCCAGTTCCCCAACTTGTTACGCCTACTAAAGTCCATTGTCCTTGTTGTAATAGCATTAAGGGTCCGCCACTATCGCCTTGACAGGTATCTTTGCCACCTGCAATTTCGCCGGCACAGAGCATGCTGCTCGTAGTGTCTAATCTACGTTTGCAGTCGCTGTCGGATGCAATCGGAACTTGGACTTCTTGTAAAATAGAAGGATATTTGCGGTTATTTTCACCTAAACGTCCCCAGCCAATAGCGGTGGCATAACTGCCTTCAATATCAGTTTGTTGATTTAAATTGGGGATAGGGGGAATGTCAGTGATAGGCTGGGTTAATTCCAATAAAGCCAGATCGTTTTGTTCAGTGCGTTGGTTATAGGCTGGATGAACAATAATTCGTTTAATGTTTCTTGTTATCCCTGTGTCTTTTTTTAAATCGTAAAGATTTCCCACAACCTGTAAGGTCTGAGTTGTTTCACCAATCATACAATGAGCCGCAGTAATGACCCACGTTGAATTAATTAATGTGGCTCCACATGTTAGGCCATCGAAGTTGCTATCACCGCTGTAGATTAAGCCGACTATCCACGGCCAGTCGCCTCGTTGTGCATCATAACCTCCGACAATTCTGGGTTCTGAAAAAGCAAGTGTAGTAAATCCTAAGAGGAGGATAGAGCTAAGGTATAGCTGTTTTAAGGTTATTTTTATCATAATGATTTTCCTTATTTATCGTCAGGTTAAAGTATGCGGTTATTTCTGTGTGTACCACGAGGATTGATTCGTTTTATGTTCAATAATACCGCCACCTAAGCAGATTTCATTATCATAAAAAACAATTGATTGCCCAGGTGTTATCGCGCGTTGTGGGGTTTTAAATGTTACTTTGCAGCGATTATCTGGCA
>CAJAQT010000024.1 GCA_903944165.1 uncultured Methylococcaceae bacterium
GAGCCGCCTTGATTGGCGGGTTTCATTTTTTCAATCATGCTGAGTAAAAACAAAAATGCACCGTCGCTTATATCAGGCGTTCCCCATTGATAGCGTGAGCTTTTAAATTTTTCGGCATCGTCTTTGTAGTCAGCCCAATTCACCCCAAACGGTGGGTTTGAGATCATGTAATCAAAGTGTTTGCCGTGGTGTTGGTCGCCATCGTCTCTGGTGCTTGCTATGTGGGGAATTAGCGAGTTACCGTGGGTGATGTTACTGCGAGTTTCGCCTTTTAAAATCATGTCGGCTTTGCAGACGGCGTAATTTTGGGCTAAATATTCTTGTCCGTTCAGTAGGACTAAATCTTCAACTTGCTTGATTTCCGCGCCAGTTTTGGCTTTATCAATCAGGTGTTCTTTGCTGATGGATAACATGCCACCCGTTCCACAAGCTGGGTCATATATTGAAATGGCTTGTGTGGCTGTGGCGGGGTTAAAGTCAATGTCCATTAATTCAACCATGACGCGGATGATTTCACGCGGGGTGAAATGTTCGCCTGTGTCTTTGGCGTCGTCTTGAGAGAACTTTTGTAATAGTTCTTCATAAACATAGCCCATTTCAATATTAGAAAGCCGTTCGGGGCTAAAATCTTCATCTTTGGCAAGCTGGATGATGCTGGCAAGGCGTTTGGCTTTAACTATTTCTTCAACAGTTTTGCGATAGTTAAATTTATCTATAATTTCATCAATATTGGGGCTGTAGCTGTTGATGTACTCACGAAAATTTGCCTCAACTTGCGAGTGGCTTTCTTCCAGTATTTTGCTAAGTGTCCAGTCTGATTTGTTATAAAACGCTAGCTTGGTGGTTTCCATTAGCTTGATGCGTTTTTTTAAGTCCGCTTCGCTAATATCAGGGGTTTTCTGTAGCAGTTCGGTTTTAAAGGCTTCGCGCTTGGTTTCTAACACGCATTCGATACGGCGTATCATTATCATGGGTAAAATTACAGTAGGGTAATCTTTGGCTTTAAATTTGCCACGCAGCTTGATTGCGCCTTTCCAGATTTCGTTAGATAGGTTGTTAAGGCGGTCTTTATTAATCATTAAGGACTTTTAATTTCTGATGGAATATTGTGAATCTGAATAATTTAGCAACAGTTTATACTAAAAGGCTATATGACACGCGCCATCATAATAATGTTAGATATTCTTATGGATTAATCACTATTCCCATAAGCAATTTTTCGGCAAGCGTTTGAGGCGGCGGGTTTGCCCTATTTTAACCCAGATAGTTTCCGCAAAACCTTGGTAACGCTTGGGCAACAGCTTTGCCAGACACCAGAAGAATTTAAGTGCTGGTGTCAAAATTTAGGCCATGAGGATGTATTTATGACTTTGTACAGTTATGGTCATGTACAACAACATCAGCAAGGGGAAATTTTGCAGCAATTAAAAATGCCTTGCGTGTCCTCCAGCAGCCAAAATGTTGATGATATTGCGAGGGCGGTTGTTAAGGCTTTGACCAGCCGTTAGTTTAATGCTGGCGTGAGTTAGCGCAGTCATTAACACGGGCAGTTGTTCTGGCTTAAGGGTAGGCAAATGCTGTTTGACTGGCAGTTGAAAGGCTTTGCTTATGCCTGTTAATGGATTGCTTGGAATAATGCCCGTGTTGACGGCGTAAACCATTATTTCATTAAGCCGTTGGCATAATCGCTTGACGGTTTCTAAACTGCCCTTAGCCGCAATTGGATCAATGACTTCTATGGTTTTGATTGCGGTGATTTTGTGAAGGGGTACTTTGCCTAAATCAGGAAATATATGTAGTTCAAGTGATCGCCATGTATCTAATGAATGTTCCTCTGAAACCGTAGATTTTTTAACAACAAGCCATTTTTCAGCGATATGCTCAAGCGTATTGTTGTGCGCTATGTCATTTAAACGGTTGGACTCATCACTGTGTTCTTGTGGGTCAATGTCTTTTGCAAGTAACTCTTTGGCGGCATTTCGTTTAACTCGTGCATCCGCAAGGGATATGGCTGGATATGAGCCAAAACTTAAGGATGTTCGTTTTTTGGTGTATGGCTTGAAATAGTTAAATAACCATAGTTTTGAACCATTAGGTTTCACCCTCAGAGCGAGTCCATCACCATCACCATCAACTAAATTGAATTCCTTGTCTTTGGGCTTTGCTTGGTTTACTTCTGTATTAGTAAGTGGTTTAGTGACTCTAGCCATTTTAGTAACACCGTGTTTGATGAATTTCGGGTGATGTTACTATGCGTGTTACTAAAATGTTAAGATTTTATGAAACCTTGTAGGACGCTATAGGCAATAAAAAACCCGAAAACCTATTTTTATCAAGGTGTTTCGGGTTGTTTTTGTATCTTCTAAAACTTAAAATTGGTGGAGGCGGCGGGAATTGAACCCGCGTCCGCAAGTACTCCGCCACAAGGTCTACATGCTTATCCCATGCTTTTAATTTAGCTGATGACTACCCGCAGGGCCAAGAAAATCAGCAGCGATTCCGTAGGGTTTTAGCACCGCCACACCGGACAGGTTTTGGTGCGATCTTATGTAAATGACCCCTGAACGTCTAGCGAACTAGACTCTACCCGCATAAGCACAGATAGTCAGAGGAATGGAGGCTGTGTTTAAGCAGCGAGTGCCATTGAGTAGTTTTCGTCGTTTGCGAATACTTTTTTTCTGTAGATTTTACGAGGTGTACAGTCCTCGGCATGCACTCTAGGTTTCGCTACCCACGTCGAAGCCATGTCGCCCCCTTAGGAACACCTTCAATATACTGCAAATAGTCTTTTTTTGCTATGCACATTAATAATTATTATTGTCTTATTTACTAATAGTCGCTTATGGTTCGATAAACTCACCCTGAATGATTTAACTATTCTGCTAATCAAAATCTTAAAAGAGTATTTTTAAGTAAGGTATGTGTCGTGTTTAAAAACTAGGTGTGTGCGCGTTTTTATTTCATACTTTGTGTCTAAAGTGTTGAGCAAAGATTCATAAGTTTATTGCCATGGTGGCTTGTTTTTTTTGGGTTAAAGAATACTTGATTACTTATATAGTTATGTCAATGAGCCATAGCCATATATAGGTTAGTGAGTATCAATTTAGTGTGGGGGGAAATAAATGCGTGTCGTGTTAGAGCAGAATTCAGTGCATCTTTGGGTGACTTATCCTAATGAAATTGAAGCACCTGCGTTGTTATTGGCTTATCAGGCATTATTAAGTGATGCTGAAAAAATACGTTGGCAACGCTTTCAATTTGCTAAGCATCGTCATGCCTATTTGGTGACGCGTGCGCTGGTGCGTTCGGTGTTATCTTGTTATGTCGATATTGCGCCAAGTGCGTGGTGCTTTTCAGTAAATGAGTATGGCAAGCCAGCGCTTATGGCAGGACAAACTACGCTCCCTTTGCAGTTTAATGTATCGCATACAGAAGGTATGATCGTGTGTGCCGTGGTGTTAACTCATGATATTGGCGTTGATGTGGAGTGTTTGCAAAAAAAACATGCGGTGTTAAAGCTGGCAAACTATTGTTTTGCACCACAAGAATATAACGATGTTGCAAGCTTATCAGCCGATAAACAAAGTAAGCGTTTTTTTGAATACTGGACGTTAAAAGAGGCCTATATCAAAGCGCGTGGCATGGGCTTGGCGTTGCCTTTGGATAAATTTGCTTTTTCAGTCACCCAGCCTGAGCATCTTCATATTAGCTTTGCCGAGGATTTTGATGATGACGCAACGGCCTGGACGTTTTGGCAGTTTCCATTTGCTGAGATTTATTTGGTGGCACTGGCATTGCAGGTGCCCACCACAACTTTGGTTACATTAAGAGTGAATACGGTGATTCCTTTGCAAGGCGAGTTAGCTAATGCGTGATGACTGTAATTTATCTATTAAGCCTGTCACACGTTCAATTTTTTGTTGAACGGTTTTACTAAAAATAGCGTGATCAGCTAAAATCTGGACAGTTTGTTTCGCACGGGTAATGGCGGTATACAGTAATTCTTTGGTTAAAATGGGATTAAGTGTGCTGGGTAAAACAATTAATACCTCATCAAATTCAGACCCTTGGCTTTTATGAATAGTCATCGCAAAAGCGGTTTCAACGCGGGGCATTCGTGCAGGAAGGTATTTTTTTATGGTGCCATCAGCACCGCTAAAAAATACCATTAATCGTCCTTTTTCAACATAATCAGGCATGCAAATGCCTATGTCACCGTTATACAAGCCTAATGCAGGATGATTTTCCATAATCATAATCGGACGTCCCGAATACCATGAGCCTGCATAATCAATCTGTTTTTGTTCAAGCAATTTTTGTTCGCAGGCTTGATTAATAAACGCAACACTATGTTCGCCATTTCGGTTAGCACACAGCACTTGAAATTGACCATAGGCGCTATAAACCTCTTCAAACGGCTTGTTTTGTTTGATTAAACTTAAATAACGAGCATGTTGCTTGGCAATGTACGTTATTAACTCACCAGTAAATAGACGGCAATGCTCATTGGCTTGCGCTAAGACCGACCATGCTTGGTCAGCTTGCTGGGCATTTACCGCATCCGCCAATGTTTTTATTGCACCCGCAAAACGATAAGTGGTTTTTAATTCTTGTGTGTACGTGGGTAAGCCAGTTGTTAAATTAGCTAAAACCGCTCCCGCTTCAACCGAAGCTAATTGATCTTTATCACCTAATAAAATTAATTTTGTCTTGGGTTTTAAGGCGGTCACTAATTTACTCATTAAGGCTAAATCAATCATTGAAGCTTCATCAATCACCACAACATCATAGACTAAGGGGTGGTCGGCATGATGGAAAAATTGTGATGAATGTTGTTTAGCACCTAACAACCGATGCAGGGTCATGACCGCTTCGGGAATCTGTTTTTTAATCTCTTCTGAGCAAGGTAGGTGGATTTTATTTATGCCAATAGATTGTTGTAAACGCAGTGCAGCTTTGCCCGTTGGGGCGGCTAACGCAATGGCTAGCGGTGTCGTGAGATTAAGTTCTTGTAATAACGCCAAAATTTTTACGACGGTGGTGGTTTTACCCGTACCAGGCCCGCCTGTAATAATGCTAAAGCGTTGTTTAATTGCTAATTCTGCGGCGAGTCGTTGCCAATCTATCAATGAGGATTCGGGTTGGTTTGGAAAATACCGCTCTAGCAATGGCTCAATGGATGTCGTCAGCGGCGGCGCTGCGTCTTGGTGTAGCATGGCGATAATGGTGTTCGCTAAGCACTGCTCATAATGCCAATAACGTTGTAAATATAAGCGCTTTTTTTCAATAACTAAAGGACGATGATTTTTAGTGTCGGTAAGCAAGGTGTCGGCAAGCTCAGCGGTAAACAGTAATTCAATATCCTGAGTGTTAATGTGTAAACAATTATGCCCTTGATGGAGCTCATACGATAAACGCATAATAATTTTTTCAACATACTGCTGCTGTTCGGTGGTTAAGTTTTTGGCACGCTGACTTAAAAAGCGAGCAAAATTAATATCCAGACGACTAAAAGGTAAATGTTCAAGTATGTGCATGATAAGTACGTGGCTGAGCAACTAAGGCAGACAGTCAGTTTAGTTGTTCGTGCCGTACGAGTGCAAATGAAAGTTTTCTGATGGTTAGCTGGCAGGTATCGTCTTGAGGTCTGTTGTTATCAACATTAGCACACTTAGTCTTATCAACTTGCTTAAACGAAGGAAGTGGCTAGATAATTACCACTATCCCAAGCAATAACCCCTATGTAATAATAAACTGCTATGGTTTTTATACTTATTCACTCCACCTTTTTCAAAGGAGAACGGTAAGTTGTTACTGGTTTTTATACTTCTTTATTTGGTTTTATCACTTTCATTACTAAAAGGTCATTAAATAATGGACGAGAACAAAAGAAAAGCACTCGGTGCCGCACTGATGCAGATAGAAAAGCAGTTTGGTAAAGGTTCTGTTATGCGTATGGGTGATGCTGCGGCATCTCGAGATATTGATGTTGTTTCTACAGGTTCATTAGGTTTAGATATTGCTTTGGGCTGTGGTGGCTTACCACGTGGACGGGTGGTAGAAATTTATGGCCCTGAATCTTCAGGAAAAACAACGCTCACCTTGCAGGTTATTGCGCAAATGCAAAAAATGGGCGGCACCGCCGCGTTTGTTGATGCAGAACATGCACTTGATCCTGGTTATGCGCAAAAGATTGGCGTCAATGTCGATGATTTATTAGTATCCCAGCCTGATACTGGCGAGCAAGCCTTAGAAATCACCGATATGTTAGTGCGTTCAGGTGCGGTTGATGTTGTGGTGATCGATTCAGTCGCCGCCTTAACACCTAAAGCAGAAATTGAAGGCGATATGGGTGATTCTCACATGGGTCTGCAAGCACGCTTAATGTCTCAGGCGTTAAGAAAACTTACTGGCAATATCAAGCGTTCTAACACTTTGGTTATCTTTATTAATCAGATTCGGATGAAAATCGGAGTCATGTTTGGAAGCCCTGAAACAACCACTGGCGGTAATGCCTTAAAGTTTTATGCGTCAGTACGTTTAGATATTCGTCGTATTGGTGGAATTAAAAAGAATGATGAAATTATCGGTAATGAAACACGAGTTAAAGTGGTAAAAAATAAAGTCGCGCCTCCGTTTAAAGAAGCTGAGTTCGAGATTTTATACGGTGAAGGCATTTCTTTTTTGGGTGAGTTAGTTGATTTAGGTGTCAAATATAATTTTATTCAAAAGGCAGGTTCTTGGTACAGTTATAACAATGACAAAATTGGTCAGGGCAAAGATAACGCAAAAACCTATCTTAAAGAGCATCCTGAAATAGCCCAAGACATTGAGGCGAGAATCAGAGAAACAGCCTTAGCCAAATCAGCACAGCCAGCAGTATCTATTGAAGAAGAGTTGCCTGCGTTACTCATTGATGACGAGTAAACATTAATGGATGCAGAGCGCAAAGCCATTAAGGATATGTGTTTGCGCTTGTTGGCACGTCGTGAACATAGCCAAAAGGAATTATTGGCTAAATGTAGGTTAAAAAATTTTGTTAAACAAACGGTGCTTGAAGTGCTTGCAGAATTAGCCGAGCAAGGCTGGCAAGATGATGCCAGATTTGTGGAAAGTTATGTTCGCAGCCGCAAGCAAAAAGGCTTTGGACCACTATTAATTGCTCAGCAGGTGCGCCAACGTGTGGCTGCTGAGCAACTCACGCCATGGCTTGAGCAAGACCCTGAGGAAAGCTGGTTTGAGCTTATTGTGCAGGTTTATAGTAAAAAATATCCACAAGACCTAATGAATATCGCTTTACTATCACCCCAAGAGTTGGCTAAGAGGCAACGGTTTTTATTGCAGCGTGGTTTTCCTGCTGAGTTAATTCGCACCTTATTTGCCCATTTAATTCGTAACAAATCTTAAGTTATTTTTTGTATTCACCTCTTCCATTTTTATCATGAAAAATTTGACTAGCGCAGCATTACGTACTGCTTTCTTGGACTTTTTCCAGCAACGTGAGCATTCCATTCAGCCTACCAGTTCCTTAGTTCCAGGCAACGATCCCACTTTATTGTTCACTAATGCGGGCATGGTGCAATTTAAGGATGTCTTTTTAGGTCGAGAGCAGCGTAGTTATTCGCGTGCAGCCACGAGTCAGTGCTGCGTGCGTGCGGGTGGCAAACATAATGATCTTGAAAATGTCGGGTATACCGCAAGGCACCATACCTTTTTTGAAATGTTGGGTAATTTTAGTTTTGGTGACTATTTCAAACGAGAAGCCATTGCCTATGCGTGGGAGTTTTTAACGCAAGAATTAGCTATTCCAGCAGAAAAGTTATGGGTCACCGTCTTTGAAGAAGATAAAGAAGCCGAAACTATTTGGCTCAACGAAATAGGCATTGATGCCACGCGCTTTTCACGCATTGGCGCAAAAGATAATTTTTGGTCAATGGGTGATGTCGGGCCGTGTGGGCCGTGTTCAGAAATTTTTTATGATCATGGTGCAGACATTGCTGGCGGTCCGCCAGGAAGTCCTGATGAAGACGGTGATCGCTACATTGAAATCTGGAATTTAGTGTTTATGCAATATGATCGTGCCGCAGACGGCACCTTAACGCCGCTGCCCAAACCCTCGGTAGATACAGGTATGGGTTTAGAAAGAATTGCGGCGGTATTGCAAGGTGTGCACAACAATTATGACATTGATTTATTCAAACATTTATTGGCTGCTGTCGCCCAGCTTGCCAGCACTGAAGACACTAGCAATAGTTCATTGCGCGTCATCAGTGACCATATTCGTTCGTGTGCGTTTTTAATTGCTGATGGCGTTATGCCAGCCAACGAAGGGCGTGGCTATGTCTTGCGGCGCATTATTCGTCGCGCAATTCGTCATGGGTATCGCTTAGGCATTACTGACGTCTTCTTTTATAAATTGGTTGCGCCATTAGTTGCTGAAATGGGCGCAGCATTTCCAGTCATCATTGCCGCTCAAGCGCAGGTTGAACAGGTCTTAAAAAAAGAAGAAATGCGTTTTGCAGAAACTTTGGGTCAGGGCATGAAAATTTTAGAAGCCTGTGTCCTTAAATTAGCCGACACAATGATACCTGGCGAGATTGTTTTTCAGCTTTATGACACCTATGGTTTTCCTGTTGATTTAACCGCTGATTTTGCTCGCGAACATAATTTAAGTGTAGATTATCAAGGCTTTGAGCAAGCCATGGCCGCACAACGTGAGCGCGCCCGTTCGGCAAGTAATTTTAACGTGGGCTATGAACAAGTCATTCAGGTTGAAAGCGCAACCCTCTTTACGGGTTACGAGGCCTTAGAAGATACCGTAACAATTGTGGCATTAACTTTGGCGGGACAGCCTGTTGATACTTTGCACGCCGGGCAAGAAGGCGTGGTGGTGGTAGATAAAACGCCCTTTTACGCAGAGTCTGGAGGACAAGCCGGGGATTGTGGTGTTATTGACGTAAATAATGGCGTATTCACCGTGACTGATACCCAAAAACAGGCAGGTAGCTTATTTTTGCATAAAGGTAAAGTGAGCTTAGGCGAGCTTAAACTTGGTCAGGTGGGGCAAGCAAAAGTCAATGCAGAGAACCGAAAAGCAACAGAATTAAATCATTCCGCCACGCATTTACTCCATGCAGCATTACGAACGCTCTTAGGCGAACATGTTGCTCAGAAAGGTTCATTAGTCAATGCGGAGCGTTTACGGTTTGATTTTTCTCACTTTGAACCTGTCAGCACTGAACAAATGCAGCAGATAGAACAGTTGGTTAATACTCAGATTAGAATTAATAACGCTGTTGCTGCACAGGTTATGGCAAAAGAAGACGCCGTAAAAGCAGGTGCAATGGCATTATTTGGTGAAAAATACGGTGACGAAGTGCGCGTATTAACCATTGGTGATTTTTCTACAGAATTGTGCGGCGGTACCCATGTGCAACGCGCTGGCGATATTGGCTTCTTTAAAATCATCAGTGAAACGGGCGTCGCTGCTGGAGTAAGACGAATAGAAGCGGTAACGGGGCAAGGCTTTATAAACTGGTTAGCAACGCGCGAGCAAACCTTAACCAGTATTGCCAGCGCAGTAAAAAGCACCCCCGATAAAGTCGCTGATAAAGTTGAGCAGTTATTGGAAAAAAATCGCCACTTAGAAAAACAACTCGAACGCTTACAGGGACAGTTAGCCAGCTCAGCAGGTGCAGAGTTAAGCAGTCAAGCGATCAATGTAGGGGATGTTAAGGTCTTGGCCGTCACCCTAGATAATGTTGAAGCCAAAGCACTACGAGAACTGGTCGACCAATTAAAAAACAAATTAGGTCGTGCGGTGGTGGTGTTGGCAGTCGTTGAAGGCGATAAAGTTAGTCTAGTCGCGGGCGTAACAAAAGACTTAATGGCACAGATTAAAGCTGGCGACGTGGTGAATTTTGTGGCCTTACAAGTAGGCGGCAAGGGGGGCGGACGTCCTGATATGGCAATGGCAGGCGGCACTCAGCCCCAGCAGTTGCCCGCAGCATTAACAGGAGTGTCGGCATGGGTAGCTGAACAATTATCGGGTGCGTAGTGGCACATCACTTAACAGTTAATTTTGTAACGATTCACCTGGGAGATTTTTTAGATAAATCGCCCTCACACCCGCTTTTTCAAAGGGGGAGTGAGCCCCGTGTTAAGTGGGTAGCCCAAAAATACTATTGCGCTAAAGCAAAAATTACAATTAAGGTTTAATAATGGCTTTTTATGTTTATAAATTTGGTGGTACCTCAGTGGGTTCTGTTGAGCGTATCAAAGCAGTTGCAGAGAAAGTAAAAGCTGCCCATGACGCGGGACATCAAATTATCGTCGTCGTTTCTGCGATGAGTGGCGAAACCAATCGCTTGATTGATTTAGCAAAAGAAATGCAAGTGCAACCCCATGAGCGTGAATTAGATGTCCTCATCTCAACGGGCGAGCAAGTGACGGTGGCCTTGCTTAGTATGGCGTTACACGAGATAGGCTGTCCAGCGCGTTCCTTTACGGGTGGGCAAGTAAAAATCTTAACGGATAGCAGTTACACCAAAGCGCGTATTCGTAAAATTGATGATACGCGCATTCGCAAGCATCTTAATCAAGGTGAAGTGGTTGTGGTGGCTGGTTTTCAGGGTATGGATGAAGACGAAAACATTACTACCCTTGGGCGTGGCGGCTCAGATACCACAGCAGTAGCATTAGCCGCTGCATTACATGCAGATGAGTGTTTAATTTTTACTGATGTGGATGGCGTGTATACCACCGATCCACGCATTGAACCCAAAGCACGTCGTTTAGAACGCATTACTTTTGAAGAAATGCTGGAAATGGCGAGTTTAGGCTCAAAGGTTTTACAAATTCGTTCAGTTGAATTTGCAGGCAAATATAACGTTGCCTTACGTGTTTTATCATCATTTAAAGAGGGGTGTGGCACACTCATAACCTACGAGGAATCAACCATGGAAAGTGCTTTAGTATCGGGCATTGCGTTTAATCGTGATGAGGCAAAATTAACGATTACAGGCGTACCCGATTTACCAGGCGTCGCGTATAAAATCTTAGGTCCTATTGCAGAGGCAAATATTGAAGTCGATATGATTATTCAAAATATTGCTGATGACGCCACGACAGACTTTACCTTCACTGTACATCGCAATGATTATCAGCGTGCTAAAGCAGTCTTAGCCCAAACCTGTTTGGATTTAGGCGCACGCGCGGTTACCGGTGATGACACACTGGTTAAAGTCTCTATTGTGGGGGTAGGAATGCGTTCACATGCAGGAATTGCCAGCACAATGTTTAAAACCCTGGCAGAAGAAGGGATTAATATTCGGATGATTTCCACTTCGGAAATTAAAATATCAGTAGTCGTAGATGAAAAACATTTAGAGCAAGCTGTGCAAGCATTACACGCTGCTTTTCATTTAGATCAAGTCGTCGCCACACGCTAAAGAATCATCCCTTGAGTGCGGTACGACGTGCATGGATTTAGGAGAGGTCGCGTTTAAAGCCTCTCCCGCCACACCTAGAAACAGTAAAATACTTACACAGCCTTCTAGTCTTGTTACAGCACACTACGCGCCATTCCCCCTCTTTTTGTAAAATCATTCTTCAATGAGCATTTCCTCCACCATTAAATCCATTCAAGACATTATGCGTAAAGACATGGGTGTTGATGGCGATGCGCAACGCTTAAGTCAGTTAGTTTGGATGCTATTTTTAAAAATTTTTGACGATCGCGAAAGCGAATGGGAACGGCAGCAAGACGATTACCGCTCGCCGTTGCCAGAAGCCTATCGTTGGCGTAATTGGGCGGCTAATGCCGAGGGCATGACTGGCGATGTGCTGAAACAGTTTCTAAATAACGAACTGTTTCCTGCCTTGCAGCAACTAGAAGCCAACGGCGGCGACCAGCGTGCTTATGTGCTTCGTTCGGTATTTGAAGATACCTACAACCACATGAAATCAGGTCAACTTATCAGACAAGTGATTAATAAGCTTCAGGACGGTATTGACTTTAACAAGACTCAAGAGCGTCACGTGTTTGGTGACATCTACGAACAATTATTACGTGATTTACACGCAGCAGGCAATGCGGGTGAATTTTATACCCCTCGTGCTGTCACTGAGTTCATGGTGCGTCAACTCAATCCACGTCTTGGTGAGAAAGTGCTAGACCCTGCCTGTGGCACCGGTGGCTTTCTATCCTGCGCGATAGAACATATTCGCACTCAGGAGGTCAACACGGTAGCGGATGAAGCGCAATTACAGACACACATTTACGGCATAGAAAAAAAGCCGATGCCACATTTACTTTGCATCACCAACATGATTTTGCATGGCATTGATGTACCCAGCACTATTCGTCATGCTAATACTTTGGCTCAACCGCTGATCAGTTGGCAGGCAACCGAGCGCGTCGATGTAGTCCTCACCAATCCACCGTTTGGCGGCACAGAAGAAGATGGCATAGAAACCAATTTTCCCGCAGCATTTCGCACCCGTGAAACCGCCGATTTGTTTCTTGTGCTGATTATGCACTTGCTTAATTGTGGTGGTCGAGCGGCGCTGGTATTGCCTGATGGGTTTTTGTTTGGTGAAGGTATTAAAACCAGAATTAAAGAAAAACTACTGAAAGACTGCAACCTGCACACCATTGTGCGCCTGCCCAATGGCGTATTTAGCCCCTACACCAGCATTAAAACAAATCTACTGTTTTTTAGTAAAGGCACACCAACGCAACATCTTTGGTTTTACGAACATCCTTATCCATTGGGTGTAAAAAGTTACAACAAAACCAAACCAATCAAGCTGGAAGAGTTTGACGCTGAAGCCGCATGGTGGGGCAAGGAATCAGATGGTTTTAATACCCGTGTAGAAAATCAATACGCCTGGAAAGTGAGTATTGAAGACATTAAAGCCCGTCATTACAACCTTGACTGCAAAAACCCGCATATCGGCAAGCAAGAAATTTATGATCCTGAAGAGCTGTTGGCGCAATACGCCACAATGCAAAATGAGATGGCTGTCTTACGCAACCAGTTAAAAATTATACTAAAAAAGGCACTGGATACCGGCCAATAACAGGCTTTATTTAATCGACACTGACTCCGTTGATTTGTGATGGATGTGCTAAAAAGTGGAAAACTATTTTTATACCATGTTAGAAAAAAGCTAATTTCAGCTAGGTAGAATAAGCTTAGCTAGTTGTCAGTGGTTTGGTGCTGCGTTAGGCATGAGTCGCTTCGCTCAACACCTCAGTAGCCCATTGATTAAGGCTCTTACCAACAGATTTAGCCTTAATATCGCCGCAGCATGGGTTTCAGGCGGAATACGCAACATCAGCTTGCCGTTGGCGGGTTTTTCTGGGGATTTTCCGACTTTAGCGCAGGTCTCTAGGTAGTCGTCAACGGCCTCTTCAAGTGCCCGTCGCAGTTCGACGACATTATCAGCATGAAAGGCGATCACATCGTTAATGCCTAACAGTCTTCCGATCAAGATATTGTCGCGGTCGTCGAAATCAATACGGGCGGTATAGCCTTTATAGGACAATGTGTTCATGGTTTAACTCTAATGGCGGTTAAAAAATTTCTAGCTTGTTCAACTTGGTATGGTTTAGCTTCTTTGGCCGAATGAGAGCGATGGACTGCGGTAATGATGCCGTTGTATTCAAACCTAACCCGCGAGCCTCGCCCCTCAATGACATTGCAGCCTAGTGCTAATAAAAGCGACTCAAGCTTAGTCCATTCCAATGTAGAGGCTGTTGGCTTTGAAAATATAGCCTGCAATGTTTTAGTGTGTTTTGAATTAATAAGCAATGTGCTATCAAATACTGATAGCAGTTTCAAGCGGCATTAGCCGTCGATTTATCTTGTTAAAACGCCTACGAGAAGAGTGCATTGAGTAGTTAGCAGTATTAAGTCAGCTTTTGCTTTAATTTATTTGCGTAGCTTAACGCTTGACTTGACTGCTTTTGTACAGGCAATGTAACGATGATAAAATTTGAGTGGGATACCAACAAGGCGCTGGCTAATCAGAAAAAACACGGTGTTTCTTTTGAGGAAGCGAAGTCCGTTTTCTATGATGACTTTGCCGTGTAATTTTATGATGATGAGCATTCAGGAGAGGAACATCGTTTTTTGATGCTCGGTTTTAGTTGTGAATCCAGAATGCTTCTTGTCTGTCACTGTGAACAAGAATCAGGTAATACGATCAGAATAATATCATCTCGTAAAGCAACTAAATCTGAATGTAGTCATTACAAAGGTAACGTGTCATGAAAGCGGAATATGATCTTTCTCAAATGAAATCCCGAAAAAATCCTTATGCATCAAAACTGAAAAAATCAGTGACTATTCGTTTAAGTGAAGATGTAGTCGGATATTTTAAAGAAATGGCAGAATGTACAGGAGTGCCTTATCAAAGCCTAATCAATTTGTATCTTCGTGATTGCGTGCAGCAACATCGAAAAGTTGATATTTCTTGGCAGTCAACCATAAAGACGCTTTAACGCAAGTAGCCTCGATGAAGTAAAACGGATCGAGGATTTAATTTATGCTTATTTCTTAGTGGCATAGGCATCTAAGGCTAAATTCAAAGCAAGTACCTTAACGCGCGTGTTGCTGCCAAGTGCGTCTTGTAACAGTTTGGCAATTTCATTCATTTCCTGCTCATGCTTGTCCCACCAGGTTTTTTCATTTGAAGCGGGTGGATTAAAGTTTTCATCATAATTTCTCTGCCAAGCCGACAGACGGCGCACGAGTTGAAATGGCAAAGAAATCAGATCATAGCGAATCATTCCTCCTTGGCTGTCCCAAAGGCCACTGCTACCAAAATTACAATCGATATGTAGCTCTTTGAGCTGCTGGGTGTAATTTTCACGCAAGGTATCTTGCTCGGC
>CAJAQT010000025.1 GCA_903944165.1 uncultured Methylococcaceae bacterium
GCTGTTTCTGAAACCACAAATATCAGTTTAGCCAATTTTTTGCCTTCAATATCTGCCGTAGGGCAAGGCATGGGCAATCAATTAAGCAATCAGAGAGCAACCTACCAAGGCAGCGGTTTTCAACAATATATTGATAATTCACTCACGGTTAATTTATTGCAACCAGTATTTCATTGGGAACATTGGTTACAATTAAGTCAGGCAGAAAATCAATTCGTTCAGGCTGAAGCGGCTTATCATGCCGAGCTACAAACAGTCATCGTTAAGGTGGTTGAGGCGTATTTTAATGTCTTGTCCGCAGCAGATAATGTAGCGTTTTATCATATCGAACAACAGGCGATTGCACGGCAAGTCGAGCAAGCAAAACAACGTTTTGCATTAGGCTTTGTGGAGGTTACTGAGGTGCGTGAAGCTCAAGCCGCGTTTGATCAGGTGATTGCTAGCGCAACGGCTGCCGAGGCCTTGGTTGAAAATCAAAAAGAAGCATTAATTGAAATTATTGGTGAACAAACCTTAGCGTTAATGCCATTACGTCCACTAATCCCTTTAGTTAAGCCACACCCTGACAGTATCGAGGAATGGAGTAAAGCGTCTGAGGTAAGTAATTTTAAAATTATTTCAGCCTTTAATCAGGTCGAGGTTGCGCGTAAAACGGTGGATTTACAACGCAATGGGCATTTGCCAAAACTAGATGTCGTGGCATCTTATGGCGAATTTGATACCACCAGTTCATTCGGTTTACGAGGCAATACACAAAATATTGGTCTTAAGCTCTCCATTCCGATGTACGAAGGCGGAGCCGTAAATGCCAAAATTCGTCAAGCAAACCACAGGCTTGTTGAGACGCAAGAAATTCTTGTGGCCGTAAAACGTGCTGTTAATCGACAGGTTAAAGAAGCGTATCGTGGCATGACTACAAGTATCAGTCAGGTATTGGCGTTAACTACCGCAGTTAAATCATCAGAGTTGGCGCTGGAAGCTACGCAGGCGGGGTACGAAGTGGGTACCCGAACCTTGGTTGACGTGTTAACTGAGCAACGGAATGTGTATCGTGCTAAACGAGACCTTTCGCGTGCTCGTTATGATTATTTAGTCAATGGCGTAAAATTAAAGCACGCTGCAAGTAGTTTGACTCAGCTTGATGTTGAACAGCTCAATCATTTATTGCAGCCAGCAGATCACTAAAGTAGTGCAGTGTGTGGCTCATCATTGAGTGCAAATACAGCCATCGCCTAGTGCATCTTATAGCCTGTATCTGATGACTGGGTTTGGATAGGTTTAATGAAACGGTTTACATGTTAAGTAAACCGCCCCATCTTAAGTAGCGAGTTAACGCGATTATCGACAAGTTCACTCAGCGCAATTAATTTAGTTATCAATGTCTTTTGCGGTAATCATAATAAGGGCGTTGGATAATCGGTCTGGGCACATAATGGAAATGCGGTACAGGTGTGATGATTCGTGCTGGTGGAACAATAATTCGGGCGGGTGGAATCACGGGGTAAACGCGGCGTGGCACAACATATCGAGGCGGAGTCACCACGGTGTATCGGCTTCTGTAAGCAGGTACTTGGTAAGCGCAGGCAGTTAAGTCTAGTATTAAGCAAACTAAACACGCAGTTTTGATAAATATGTTCATGGGAACTCCTGGTTATCTCATTAAAAAAGTTAAATAAATTATAAGGTGAGCACACTGAATGACACCTGAATTAGCCTGGTGCAACGGAGATTTATGCGCGTTATTTTGACAGAAAAACCTTCTGTTGCACGAGATATTGCACGATGTTTAAAAATTAATCAGCGTCATGACGGCTATTTTTCAAATAAAGAGGTGTGTATCACTTGGGCATTTGGTCATTTGCTCGAATTAAACGAACCCAATGATTATCAGCCAGAATGGAAGCGTTGGACGATTTCAGATTTGCCCATCATTCCTGAAGCGTTTAAATTAAAAGCCAAAGAAGATGCGGGTGTCAAAAAGCAATTGCAGACAATCAGGCAATTATTTAAAGGTGCCAGTGAAATTATTTGTGCAACAGATGCTGGGCGCGAGGGTGAGTTGATTTTTCGTTACATCTTAACGTGGACACATTGCCAGCACACGCCAGTTAAACGTTTGTGGATTAGCTCAATGACCGATGAAGCTATTTTGCAGGGGTTTAAAACTCTACGCGACGGCGCTCATTATGAAAGCTTATATCAAGCGGCACGTTGTCGAAGTGAAGCAGATTGGATTGTGGGCTTAAATGCCACGCGTATTTATACCTTAAAATATGGTGGGCAAGGGCGCTTATGGACGGTTGGGCGTGTACAAACGCCAGTTTTAGCGATGATTGTACAAAAAGACAAAGACATCGCCTTGTTTGTGGCGCATGATTTTTGGGAGTTGCATACGCGCTATAAAGATATTGATTTTACTTTTACGGGTGGACGATTTGAACAACAACACGCCGCCGAGACCTTGCGTGCAGCGTGTGAAAATAAGCTATTTGAAATCACTGCGGTGAAAAGCAAACAAGAAACGTTATTGCCACCATTGTTTTTTGATTTAACGACCTTGCAAAAAGAGATGAGTCGTCGCTATGGCTTTACTGCCGAACAAACATTAGGTTACGCGCAGCAATTATATGAAAGCAAGCACATTACTTATCCTCGTACAGACAGCCGTTATTTAAGTACAGATTTAAAACCCACCATTAAGCCTTTACTGAGTGCATTGCGAACGCATTTTAATGACGCGATTGCCACACTTGATTTAACTGCCTTAACGTTAACGTCGCGTTATTTTAATGATGCAAAAGTTGCCGATCATCATGCCATTATTCCTACCCGCACCTTGCCTGCGCAGAGTGAATTAATAACGCCTTTGGGCAAAGTGTATGAAGCAATTGTTATTCGATTTATTGCCGCGTTCTATCCTGCGTGTATTAAATTAATCACCGTCGTATCAGGTAGCGTGGTTGATGTTGATATTCCTTTTAGAACTCAAGGTACTGTGGTGGCTCAACTAGGGTGGCAGGTGCTGTATAAACAGACCGCTAATGAAGATAAAAATGAACGCCTACTGCCTAGTTTTGTACAAGGCGAAACAGGTAAGCAAGAACCTTTTATTTCGCAAGGACGGACAACGCCACCTAAGCCTTATAATGAAGCCAGCATATTGAGTATGATGGAATCAGCGGGAAAGACGTGTACCGATCCAGAATTAAAAGAAGCGTTAAGAGAAAAAGGCTTAGGTACTCCCGCAACACGAGCCGCAATTATTGAAACATTAATTAAACGAGGCTACGTTGAACGCCAACATAAAGCTTTGTTAAGTACCGCAAATGGACGCTATTTACTGGCGATTATTCGTGATGAACGCTTGATATCAGCCGCCATGACCGGCGATTGGGAAGCAAAGTTAAAGCAAATTGAACGTAAAAGTTATGATGCTAAGCAGTTTATGGCTGAAATTAAGCACTTCACCCAGCAACTTATTGAAGGCGCAAAACAGCCTCGCTACGATGTTGAACACTTAGGAAATTGTCCTCGCTGTCAGCAACCCGTAATTGAAGGTAAAAAGGGCTACGGTTGCAGTGCGTGGAAGAATGGCTGTGGGTTTGTGTTGTGGAAAACGCAGTGGGGGATGGACTTAACGCGAGCCTTAGTCAGTGAATTATTACGTTGCTCAGCTACCTTGCACGCACAAACTATTACGATTGAGGGCGACAGCTTATTGGTATATTTAACGTTAAATGCACAAGGTGAGCTTGGCTATCAACGAGCTGAAGTTACCTCGTTACCGTCCTTAAAGTCAGCCACTACTGAGGTGTTGGGCTTATGTCCAGTATGTAACGGTGAGGTTGTTGACACCACAAAAGCCTTTTCATGTACTCAGCAAAGCAATGGGTGTACTTTACTTATCTGGAAAACCATCGCACAGAAAAAAATCACAGTCGTCATGGCAAAAAAGCTGTTGAAAAAAGGTGAAACAGGCGTGTTAAAAGGCTTTAAATCAAACAAAGGCGCTGCTTTTTCGGCTAATTTAAAATTAGTAGAGGGCAAAGTGGTGATGGATTTTAGCAAAGCCGATACTTAAGTGCATAAGCAAGGAATAAGTTAATATTAGATGAGCAACTAGCCGTTGCAAACGTTATTGTTCACTAATAAGATGTTGATAATTTTAATTAAATAAAAGGGTGATTATGAGTAATGTATTTAGTTTTACTGGGACTGTTGGACGTGATGCGGAGGTGCGTTTTACGCCAGCGGGTATGGCTGTGTTAAATGTCACGGTTGCCAACAATGTTGGCTTTGGTGATAAACAACAAACCTTATGGATTCGTGTGGTGTTGTTTGGTAAGCGTGCCGAGGGGGCGTTACAAAATTATTTAAAAAAAGGTCAGCAAGTATTTGTGTCAGGTGAGTTAGCTCAGAATGAATACAAAGCTAATGATGGCACCATGAGAATGAGTTTAGATTTAACTGCAACAGTGATTGATTTAGTCGGTAAACGTAACGATTCAACAGCGCCCGCACAACAGGGCAATCAACAACCTGCTATGCGTTCATCATCTTCACCACAGCTAGAAAGTGTTGATAATTTTGACGCGCCCTATGATGATGGCATTCCTTTTTAAAACACCTTTACTACATTCTTAAAATTAAGACTCAAATTTGACAGCCTCACTTCTTTTTAAAAAGAAGTGAGGCATTTCATCAAAACCCCATGCCAGTTATTCAAAAATGGCAAGAAAATAGTCCTGAATTATTTCTAAAAAAAGGAATGCAATCATGTGGGACTTGATAGTATTAATCGTTACGTTAACGTACACCATTTATAACCGCGATTACGGACTATTGACTCAGCAAGGCTTGCCATTTTTGGGTCTGCGTAGCTAGGGCAGATAAATCAAAGGTGGTTAACCTGTAGTCGTTTAAAACATGGTTGCCCGCTATCCAGACGTTAGACACTTGGTGTCGACCCGTAGCATAAACAATATGCGAAATTGGGCAGTAAAGGGGTTGAGCTTCAAGGGTGTCAAAATTAATAGCAATGACATCGGCCGCCTTACCAATAGTTAACGAGCCAATTTCATCAGCCAAGCCCAAAGCTGTTGCACCATTGATTGTCGCCATACGCAACACCGTCATGGCCGCCAACGCACTGGCATCTTGGGCAACGGCTTTACCTAATAAGGCCGCCGTGCGCATTTCTCCAAACATATCTAAATCATTATTACTGGCCGCGCCATCCGTACCTAAGGCAACATTAACCCCCGCTTCAAGGCAACGCGCCACGGGACAAAAACCACTGGCAAGTTTAAGATTAGATTCTGGACAATGAATAAGATGTGCGCCTTGACGCGCCAATAACGCAATTTCCTCGGGCATTAATTGTGTTGCATGGACAGCAAGTAAAGAAGGATTCACCAAGCCTAATTCATGAAGACGTTGTAACGGACGTTTGCCCTCCTGTTGCTGTGCCTCATCAACTTCGTGCAGCGTTTCGTGAACGTGGATATGCACGGGAATACCAAGACGCTGTGCTTGTGCATGGATTGTTTGTAACGGTATGTCTGAAACCGTGTAGGGGGCATGAGGTGCAAAACAGGTGCTGATTAATTCATGCGGTTGGTACTGTTCGTGGACGGCAAGTCCTTTAGCAATATAATCCTCAGCGTGTTCGCCCCACACGGTTGGGAAATCAATCACAATTAAGCCAATACTTGCACGTATGCCATGTTTAATCGCCTGTTGAGCGGTAATGTCTGGAAAAAAATACATATCATTAAAGCAGGTGGTGCCGCCACGAATCATTTCTGCAATGGCAAGTTCAGTGCCATCGTTAACAAAAGCAGTGTTCATCCATTTTTGTTCTAATGGCCAAATATGTTCTGTTAACCATTCTTGCAAAGGTAAGTCATCAGCAATGCCGCGCATTAAGGTCATGGCAGCATGGGTATGGCAATTAATCAGCCCAGGTAACAAGGCGTGTGAGGGGAGTTCTTTAATATTATCACTGTGATACTGCTGTCGAGCACGCGCGGTGGGAAGAATATCAACAATACGACCCTTAGTTATTGCTAAGGAATGGTGTTCAAGGGTTACGGAAGCAGGTTCAACAGGTATAATCCAGCGAGCGTGAATAAGCGTATCAACAGTAATCATGGCGTAGTTAAGTAGTTAAACGTTGAAAATAGAATTATAACTTTTTAATCTGGGTTTTAAGTAATGAATAAATTAACAGTACAAGCATTGCAATGGACAGGTTTCTCGTTAAAAGTGTTGGATCAACGACGCTTGCCTGAAGACTGTGTTTATGATGAATATACAGATGCGGCGGGTGTAGCTGAAGCAATAGCCAGTATGCGGGTAAGAGGTGCGCCCGCCATTGGTATTGCCGCTGCCTATGGCATTGCCTTATCAGTGTGTGAGCATTTTTTACTCGCGCCGCTTACTTGGCGAGCCTTAGTGAAGCAGGATATAGATATATTGGCGCGATCAAGACCTACGGCGGTCAATTTATTTACAGCCTTAAATACCATGACTGCGCATCTACAAGGGCAACACGTTACGCCTGCAACGGTGCTGGCATTAGCTAAAAAGATTCATGCTGATGATATCGACGCTAATCATAAAATGGGAGAGCTGGGTGCAGACTTATTAGCCGATGCCCAGGGTATCTTAACGCATTGTAATACTGGTGCTTTGGCAACAGGAGGATACGGCACCGCACTGGGCGTAATTCGTAGTGCGTATGCTCGCCAAGCACGGACAATCTATGCTGATGAAACCCGACCTTGGTTACAAGGTGCGCGGCTAACCGCATGGGAATTAGCCCAAGAAGGCATTCCTGTCACCTTAATTGCCGATTCAGCGGCTGCGTGGTTAATGCGCTCAGGCGCAGTGTCTTGGATTATTGTTGGCGCAGATCGAATAGCCTGCAATGGCGATACAGCAAATAAAATTGGTACTTATGGCTTAGCCGTATTAGCTAAACAGCACGGCGTAAAAATGATGGTCGTTGCACCCACCACAACCATTGATTGGGAAATGCCTACTGCCGAAGACATGGTGATTGAGCAGCGCAACCAAAATGAACTATTACCCGCGTGTTATCTGCAAGAAAACTCATTGGTCAGCGCGTGGAATCCAGTGTTTGATATTACCCCCGCAGCCTTGATTGATGTGATTGTTACCGAACGCGGTGTCATCATGCAGCCCTCAGAACAGGGCATGAGGAGTGTGCAATGTCGCTAGGAAAACAAGGCAATAATCCGTTAGTCGTCCTCCACTATTTACTGCGTGGCACCGAATTATTAACCCATAAAGCCTTGCGGTTATACATAGTGATTCCGTTATTGATTAACACCGTGTTGTACAGTCTTGCCATCTGGGTGGGTTATCATTACGTCAATAGCTGGATTCTTAGTCTCATCCCAGACTGGTTACATTGGCTGCATTGGTTATTATCACCCATACTCTTGGTAAGCTTTATTATTATTGGTTTTTTTACCTTTACCGTCGTTGCCAATGTTATCGCAGCACCCTTTTATGGCAAATTATCAGCAAAAGTGAGTGCTTTATATACGGCCTCAACACCGCAGAATGATATTGAGTTACCGCTTAGTCAAGTAATGAAGGCTGAATTTAAAAGACTACGTTATGTGTTATCACGCACCATTCCGTTGTTAATTTTATTTATTATTCCTGGCATAAATTTAGTTGCACCCGTTTTATGGATGGTGTTTGGCGCGTGGGTAATTGCTTTAGAATACTTCGCTTATCCTTTAGAAAACAAAGGTATTTTATTTGTTGAACAGCATCAATTTAGTAAAAAAATTGGCCTTGGAACCTTAAGTTTTGGTGCGCTCACTATGCTAGGGTTAAGCATACCGATAGTGAATATTTTTGTTGCGCCCGCCGCCGTTATCGGCGCAACATTATTTATTCATGCAATTGAAGACTAGCGTCCCTTTGACTGACTTGTTAGGCACGGCAATTCAAGGATTAGGTTTTTTCACGTGATACCTCAATTAAAAAAACCATAATGCAAGCTTATGGGTTCTTGACGAGGCCATAACATGGCTACTTTGACCCTCAAAAACATACCCGACAACATTTATAACCAATTAAAGGAGGCTGCTAAATTACATCATAGAAGTCTTAACAGCGAAATTCTCTATTGTGTAGAACGAACCAGCAATCCTCACAAAGTTAATATTACCGAACATTTGGCACTGGCAAAGCAGTTGAGGGCTAAAACAGTGCATTACTTATTAACAGACGAAGAAATTGATAAAGCCAAATCAGACGGCAGGTCATGATTGTTGCCGATACCAACACGATTGCCTGTCTTTACCTCAACAGCGAAAAAACCGCTCAAGCAGAACAGTTGCTGACGCTTGAGCCGAAGTGGAGTGCACCCACTCTTTGGAAAAGTGAGTTTCGTAATGTGTTAACGCTCTACTTACGGAAAAACATTTTAACTTTTGACTGTTGTGTGATCATGACCCAACAAGCTGAAAATTTGATGCTTGAAAATGAGTACGAGCGTTCAACCGCTCATATTTTACAACAGGTAAACACCAGTAACTGTTCCGCATACCACCGTGAGTTTATTGCCTAACAAGCGTTGCTAGGCTTTATGGCGTTAGCGTTGCTCAACCAAGGCTCATTGCAAGCGAGTAAAGGTTTTGGTAGTGATGTAAAACTTGAGAACGATGTGATATAAACGTGAACAGTGCGTAGTAATTATTGATATAAAACACTTAAATAGGATAAGCAAATGAAAAAAAACAGTTATTTAAAGGTCGGTCGTACACTGCTATCAGGACTTGTCTGTATTGCAGGCTTTAATTTAGTGGGCTGCGTAACGGATGGGCATGTCTTTCCAGCAGGAGAAATACAAACCATTAGAATTGGTGACTCCACAGAAAGCGATATAGCGCGGACGTTTGGCACACCTTGGAGCTCAGGTATTTCAAATGGTTTAAAAACGTGGAGTTACCGTGATGATCGTTACAATCTTTTTACCGATTCCGAAAGAGAAAATTTAGTCATTAAATTTGATAAGCGCGGCGTAGTGAGTTCCTTTACGTATAACTCAACTAAGCGCTCAAAATAACCCCCGAAGATAACCAAATTTAGCCGCATGATGAGGGCAATTAGCGTTGGGGGCAGCCCCAACGCTCTCATCGTGTGGCATCGTGCCAAAAGC
>CAJAQT010000026.1 GCA_903944165.1 uncultured Methylococcaceae bacterium
AATTGGCGGTTTGTCAGCCTCTGGCTAATGCCGCATAATTCCATTGTTGGTGAAGGAGCCAAGTCCAAGTTCATCTGAAGCATTACAGTGATGCCGTTTATGTTTTTTCTGACCATTCGGCATTGAGTATTCAAGACGATTATGCAGAAGATGAAGAACGTTGGTTAATGTTAGGAATGAATTTGAAAAAGCAAATTTTATTAGTGGTGCATACGTTTCGCTGTGATGATGTCACGCGAATTATTTCAGCCAGAAAAGCAACCAGCAAAGAAAAATCCACTTATTTACAGAGGGCAAAAAATGAAAGATGAATATGATTTTTCAAATGCAGAACAGGGGAAATTTTATGTGCCTGTCGAGGAAATCCAAATGCCAATTTATTTAGACCAAGATGTTATGCAGTTTTTAAATAAAAAATGTGATTTTAATCCTGAGCGTCTGCAAGATTTAATCAACAAATTGTTACGCAAAGATATTGAAATAGCACAGGAAGTAGAAAATTGATGGAAGGAGTAATTTATGTCTGCGGTTTATCTTGAACAAATAACACCTGTTTGGAATGATTTTTCATTGTCGTTCATGTTTTGCATAATGAACAAGAGTATGCAGAAGCGGTTTCATTGCTTGATAGATTGATTGATAGGGTCGGAGAAAATGAAAAACACCCATTAGCATCGTTGATGGAATTGGTCGGCGTGTTAATTTCGCAATATGAAGAGACTCATGTTCCTGAATTATAAAAATCAGGCAACGACACTCCCGCGTTGGAATGTGAGATTGATAAGTTGGTTTATGGAATTTATGGCTTAAGTTAAGTATTCCAGACGATTATGCAGAAGATGAAGAGCGTTGGTTTTGCAGGGGGCTGAATCATTACGCGCCCACTTTATTGGTTTTTCTACACACCGCTCTGTTTTGCCGCTCGAAGTATAGTAAAGAAAGATAGCTTATAATCCGTCATTTATTGCTATGTATAAAGATCTCTTGTGACGTCAACTCTTGTTCAAATGTTTTTAATAGTTTTATGTGGAACTTTATGGAGCTACATTAAACCAGCCAATTTAACCCCTCAACAAACTCGATTAGTGGTAACAAATCTGGTTTATTACCTTTTTTTACCTGCGTTAGTGTTAAACACAATTTGGCATGCCAAAATTAATGCCAATGTTTTTCAATATTCATTTATAACTATTTGTAGCATTAGTTTTTCGTTGGCGTGTGTTGGGGTGTTAAGTAAAGTAATACGCATTTCTAAGAAAAGTCTTGGCGCTATGTTTTTAGCTGCTGCATTTCCAAACGTCACGTATTTAGGGTTGCCAGTTTTAGAAAACAGTCTTGGGCAGTGGACAAATGCAATTGTTATTCAAATTGATTTATTTGCCACAACGCCTTTTTTGTTTACCGTTGGCGTATTTATTTCTAGGCATTATGGCGAGGAATTAATTAAAAAAAATATTTTACTATTTTTTAATACACCGTTGTTTTGGAGCTTAGCTTTAGCTTTAGTGCTTAATTTTTTTAATGTATCAACGCCAGAAATAGTAAGTAATGTACTTACTCAGTTTACGTCACTCGTTGCACCTTTAATGATTTTTTCTTTAGGATTAACTTTAAATGTGAGCAGCTTTCAACCTCGTTATATCTATCTTGCATTACCTGTTTTGATGATCAAATTAATGATGATGCCTTATTTTGCAGCGTTATGTTCTGCCTATTCAGCTCTTGAATATTCTCATCAAATGGCGACGATTTTAGATTTAGGGATGCCAAGCATGTTACTGGGTATTGTTTTTTGTGAGCACTACAAGTTAAACACGGCACTTTATGCCACAGCAGCCATGCTAACTACTTTATGTAGTATGTTAACACTCCCTTTTTGGCATCATGTTTTAACGCAAAATAAGTTGTTTTTAGGGCTTTGGTAAGGTGCGCCAGCAATTTATTGAGGGGTTCATCGCGTTTTTAGCCAGTCTTCAAAGATTTGGGGTGGCAGTGGTTTGGCAAAAAGATAGCCTTGTCCTTCTTTGCAGCCCATTTCTTTAAGTGTTTGATTAACAGCTTCCGTTTCAATGCCTTCTGCTATCGTTGTTAAATTAAACCCTTTGGCAATGTGCAGCATGGCTTGAACAATAGCCCGATTTTCGCTGTCTTGTTCAAGATTTTGTACAAAAGAGCGGTCTATTTTTAGTTTGTCAACTTTCAGGCGTTTTAAATACGCCATGCTGGAATAGCCGGTGCCAAAGTCGTCAATAGATAGGTGGATACCTTGGGCACGCCATTGTTGTATGGCTTCGATTAAAAAGTCATCATGTTCCAGTAAAATCGATTCGGTTAATTCTAGTTCTAAGTAATGCGGTGCTAAGCCGCTGAGTGTTAGCGCGTCGTTAACATCAGTAATTATTTGCCCCTGTTGAAATTGAAGCGCGGACAAATTGACTGCCATAATTAGCCCGTCGTAGCCTGCGTTTGCGTTTATCCAACGCACGGCTTGCTGGCACGCCTCGATTAATACCCAACGCCCAATTTGGTTGATCAGCCCGTATTCTTCAGCAATGCCGATAAAGGCAGTTGGCCCGACTAAGCCTTGCTCTGGCGATTGCCAACGAATTAATGCTTCAGCACCTGTAACACGGCCAGTGGCTAAATCGAGTTGGGGTTGATAATGCAGCACAAATTCGTGCCGTTCTAGTGCGGTAATCAGTGCATCGCGGATCATGATTTTGTGCTGCAAACGATCCAGCATGGGTTGTTCAAACAGTTGATAGCCGTTTGTTGTGGTGTATTTGGCAATAGTCAGTGCTGTATGGCTTTTTTGGATTAAGCTTTCGCTGGTGGTCGCGTCGCGTGGAAATGCGGCGGCACCAATAAAGCAGGCAATTGCAACGGAAGTGCCATTGATTTCATATGGGGTGTGGAGACTGTTTAAGGTGTTTTCACAGAGTGTGGCGAGTTCGTCGGTAGCGGCAAGGTTGGGCAATATAATCATGAACTCATTGCCAGATTGACGGCAAACGGTCGCGTGGTCGCCCATTACATAAAGGAGTCGTTGGGCTAGTTGCTTTAGTATGCTGTCACCTGAGGCATGACCATATTTATCATTTACATGCTTAAATTGGTCGATATCGACAAACAAAAGGGCAACGTTGAGTTGGTGTGTGGTTGCCGTTGCAAGGGCGTGGTTTAAACTCTCCATGCCTAAGCGACGATTGGCTAAGCCCGTGAGCGCGTCGTGAAAAGCCAGGTATTCAATTTGTAACTGGGTTTTCTTTTGCTCGGTAATGTCTTTGGCAAAGACTGAAATACCAAAAACCTTGCCGTCATGCTCCATCACGTTAAAGCCTAGTGCAAGATAGCTGTTTGGTTTTAGGTCTTGGTAAGTGACGCGGTGGTGTTTGTCAGTGAGTGTGCGTGCGTATAGTTGTTGCCATTCGGCACTGCGCTCGGGCGTGATAAACATGTCTTCTAGTGTCATGCCTAGTTCAACATTAATGCTGTTGTGGGATGCCAGGCACTGGGCAAACGGAAGATTAAAGGACGTTAAGACAAAGGTGTTAGGGTCGACTGACCAAATCATGTCAGGGGTGCTGTTGAATATTGCGTTTAAATGTTGTCTCGCATTATGAATTAAGCTCATTTGTTGTTGAAAAGTAGTCGCTGTGGCAATGCCAATGAATGCAGCGATTAAATTTGCCACCATGAGTAACGCCATAATAATTTCTAAGGGAATGAAGTTATTTGGCTTAAATCCTGATAGTTGCAGTTGATACATGGCAAAAATAGAAACAATACTGCCGATGGTCACCGCTATTGCGCCGCGCCGACCAGTAAGCCAACCCGATACTAATACGGCGATAGGCCCAGCTATCCACGCTACATTCTGCAAGCCTTGCGAGGCAAGTGAGCTAAGCAGAATCATCACTAAAACGCTCCAGCAAAAAAAACTTGCCGTGGAGAGAACCAAGCCGCGTTTTAGCATTGCCAGCATGATTACGGCAATAATCACTAAACCAGGGCCACCTGGTCGATACCAAAAGCCCCAGTAAGTGTTGACTGCAATGACGATCAGTCCGGCAATAAGGGAGACGAGTGCAATATGGTGTAACAAGCGGGCATCTGATTTAATTGTGAGTATATCAACAGAAGACGTATTTATATGGGAAGGAGCCATAACGTTGCCAAGAGAATAAGGAGGTTGGTTATTTTAAGAGCTATTGATGACAAATAAAACAGTCGACTGTATTTTAAATACAGGCTAATGAAGTGCGTATGCGTGGCCTGTATTGAGCCAGCAATGCTAAGCAGTAGCATCGTGGTTTTAGCGTGTGTCATAATGTTCTTTTTGGGGCATTAGGTGGCTAATAAGTTTGCGGAGTTTAAGGCCGTGTGTGAATTGTTAGCTAAGTTTGCCACAGAGTTATTTTTTTATGAGTGTTTACAGGCGTGCTATGCGGATTCATTGTTTATCTTCTCAACTGATTAATCAAATTGCTGCGGGAGAGGTGGTGGAACGTCCTGTGTCGGTGGTTAAAGAATTGGTTGAAAATTGTTTTGATGCCGGGGCAACGCATATTCATATTGATATTGAACAAGGTGGTACTCGGTTAATTAAAATTAGGGATGATGGGAGTGGTATTGAAAAGGATGATTTGCGGTTAGCGTTATCGCGTCATGCCACCAGTAAAATTGCCTGTTTAGAGGATTTGGAGCAGGTTGCAACGATGGGTTTTCGTGGTGAAGCGTTGGCAAGTATTAGTTCGGTTTCTTATGTGACGTTAATTTCCAGAATTGCAGGAGCTGAGTGTGCTTGGCGCGTGGAGTCAGAGGAGGCGGACAAGGTGTCGACGCCAAGTCCAGACCCACACCCAAAGGGAACCACTATTGAAGTGCGCGAGTTATTTTATTCAATACCCGCGCGACGCAAGTTTTTAAAAACAGAAAAAACAGAGTTTTCGCATATTGAAATGCTGATTAAACGCTTGGCGTTAAGTCATTTTGAGGTGGGCTTTACCTTAGTGCATAATCAAAAAGAAATCCTTAATTTAAAGCCGGCGTTGTCTTTGACAGATAAGCAGCAACGCATTGCAGGTATGTGTGGCGCACAATTTATTGAGCAATCGTCTGTTATCGAAGTAAATTCGTCTGGGTTGCACTTATCGGGTTGGGTTGGCTTGCCAACATTTTCTCGTAGTCAGCAGGATATGCAGTTTTTTTATGTAAATCACCGTTGGGTTAGAGATAAGTTGGTTGCCCACGCAGTTAAACAGGCGTATCAAGATGTGCTGTATCATGGACGCCATCCCGTTTTTATTTTGTATTTAGCATTAGATCCTGCTTTGGTTGATGTTAATGCTCATCCTGCTAAGTTGGAAGTGCGTTTTCGGGAAGGTCGCTTGGTGCATGATTTTTTATTTTCAGCCTTACATCGTGGCTTAGCTACACCGTCTAATGCGCCGCAACTAACGGTAACTCCACAGCAATTTACGTCTGTAGACAGCAGCGCACAACCAAGCCAACATCAATCCCGCAATGCACGCGAGTTGACTCCGTATCGTATGGAGCACATGCCCTTTCGTCAAAATAGCGTGTTGCCTGCTCAGATTGAAGAGCAGCTTAAACACTACGCGCAGGTGTATCAAGAGGCGGTCGTGCCCACTGTGGCAGGACAACATACTGAGCTGCCGCAGTTAGGTTTTGCTATAGCGCATATTCATGCCACCTTTATTCTGGCAGAAACAGCGACAGGTATTATTTTAGTTGATGCGCATGCCGCACATGAACGTGTCACCTATGAACGCTTAAAAAAGGCCTTTCAGCACGGTAATATTCCCAGTCAACCCTTGTTGTTACCCATTATGTTTTCAGTATCCATAGAAGAGGCTGAGATTGTCGAGCAGTTACACGACTTTTTTGCGCCCTTAGGTTTTGAAGTGGATCGCTCGGGTGTGGATGCTGTGGTTTTACGCGCTGCACCCGCGTTATTGAGCGATACTAATCTGGAGATTTTAGTGCGCGATGTGATTGCAGATTTTTGTGTGTTTGGAATGAGTCAACGTATTCAGGAACATAGCAATGAAATCTTAGCAACGATGGCGTGTCATGGTTCGGTACGTGCCCAGCGTCGCTTAAGTCGTGAAGAAATGAATGCGTTGCTGCGTGAGATGGAAAAAACCGAACGCAGCGGGCAATGTAATCATGGTCGCCCAACGTGGATTGCGTTGTCTTTGCAAGAGTTAGATAAGTTTTTTTTGCGAGGTCAGTAATGTGTAGTAACGTTAGTCAATCGTATGAATAAATTACCACCAGTCCTATTGTTAATGGGGCCTACCGCTTCGGGTAAATCACATTTAGCTGTGCAATTAGCGAAGGCATTTAAAGGGGAGATTATTAGCGTTGATTCTGCTTTAGTATTTAAAGGCATGGATATAGGAACGGCTAAACCTACATTGGCAGAACGCGAAGGAATTGTGCATCATCTGATTGATATTCTTGATCCTGCTGAGGTATTTTCTACGGGACAGTTTTACGCTCGCGCCACAAACTTAATGGCGGACATCACGGCCAGGCATAAAGTGCCAATTTTAGTGGGCGGCACTATGTTGTATTTTAATGCGCTTACTCAGGGTTTGGCTGAATTACCTCATGCCGATCCACATATCCGCGCTAAGTTAGCGCAAGATTTGCTGGTGTTTGGCAATCAAGCCTTGCATCAGCGTTTGGCTGAGATTGATCCTGAAGCCGCAGTAAGAATTCATCAGAATGATCCCCAGCGTGTGCAGCGAGCCTTGGAAGTGTATGAGCTTACAGGGCAGCCGATGAGTTCGTTGTTTGCCTCAACCAAGTCCGCTTTATCAGCGTATCACGTAGCAAAAGTCATGCTGGCACCCGTTGAACGAAAAACCTTACATGACATTATTGCGTGGCGTTTCCAAGAAATGTTAGCGCAAGGTTTGCTTGAAGAGGTTAACAGGCTTTTTTTGCGAGGTGATTTGCATGAACAATTGCCTGCTATTCGTGCGGTGGGGTATCGGCAAGTGTGGTCGTATTTGCGCGGTGAATACGAGCTTAATGAAATGACTGAAAAAGCCATTATTGCCACGCGGCAATTAGCAAAGCGGCAATTTACGTGGTTACGAAAACAACACGATGCACAGTTTTTTCAGACTGGAGACGCGCATTTAGTCGCAAAAGTAAGATCTTTTTTACACAAGGAACACGGTATTGAGTATGAATAAATGTAAAAATTTAATCATTTAATTCTTTAATCCTTGCTATTTTAACTATAGCCCTCATAGTTATGTTTTTTAAAATAATGTATATCGCCTTGGTGGAAACGCAACAATGACAGATTTGCCAAAAGAAAATGTATTAATTCCAGTGTTACCGCTGCGAGATGTCGTGGTCTATCCGCACATGGTGATTCCTTTGTTTGTGGGTCGGGAGCGTTCAATTGACGCGCTAGACACAGCAATGAATGAAGGTAAGCACGTTTTATTGGTGGCACAAAAAGAAGCTGAAGTCGATGAGCCTGAATTTTCTGATTTATATCATGTGGGCACCTTAGCCAATATTTTACAGTTATTAAAACTGCCAGACGGTACGGTTAAAGTCTTGGTCGAGGGTACTGAGCGCAGTCAAGTGCTTTCTTATCAAAATACGGGGAGCTTTTTTTCTGCCACTATCCAGCCTATGGAAGACACGCTCAGCTTATCCGAGCAAGAGCAGGATGTCTTGCAACGCACGGCGATTAGTTCTTTTGAGCAATACGTTAAGCTGAATAATAAAATTCCTCCTGAGGTATTGACTTCGTTGGCGGGTATCGATGATTTAAGCCGTTTAGCAGACACTATGGCTGCGCACATGAGTTTAAAAGTTCAAGAAAAGCAAAAAATTCTTGAAAATGCAGACATTGAAAATCGCTTAGAAAGCTTGATGACCTTAATGGAAGGCGAAGTCGATATCTTAGAAATGGAAAAAAAGATTCGTGTTCGTGTTAAGCAGCAAATGGAGAAAAATCAACGGGAATATTATTTGAATGAGCAAATGAAAGCCATTCAAAAAGAATTGGGCGATATGGAAGATGTGCCAAACGAAATTGAAGAATTAGAAAAGAAAATTTTTCAAGCAGGCATGTCTCCTGAAGCAAGAAGTAAAGCGTATGCAGAGCTTAACAAACTTAAATTAATGTCACCGATGTCTGCTGAAGCAACCGTAGTGCGTAATTATATTGATTGGATGGTAAACGTTCCTTGGAAGAAGAAAACTAAGGTACGTCATGATTTAAAAATTGCTGAACAGGTTTTAGAACAAGAGCATTATGGACTTGAAAAAGTAAAAGAACGTATTTTGGAATACCTTGCTGTTCAGCAGCGTGTTAAACAACTCAAAGGACCTATCTTGTGTTTAGTAGGGCCTCCAGGCGTAGGAAAAACGTCATTAGGTGAATCAATTGCCAGAGCAACTAATCGTAAGTATGTGCGAATGGCCTTAGGTGGTGTGCGTGACGAGGCTGAAATACGTGGTCATCGTCGAACCTATATTGGTTCAATGCCAGGTAAAATATTGCAGAATTTGGCAAAAGTAAAAACACGTAATCCTATGTTTTTATTAGATGAAATTGATAAAATGGCGGCTGATTTTCGTGGTGATCCAGCGTCAGCATTGCTGGAGGTTTTAGACCCCGAGCAAAACCATATATTCTCAGATCATTATCTTGAAGTGGATTTTGATTTATCTGATGTTATGTTTGTCGCGACGGCAAATACCATGAATATCCCGCCTGCATTGCTGGATAGAATGGAGGTTATTCGTTTATCTGGTTATACCGAAGATGAAAAAATCAATATTGCGTTGCGTTATTTGATCCCTAAGCAAATCAAAAACAATGGACTTAAAGATAAAGAAATTGATATTTCTGAATCGGCAGTAAGAAATATGATTAGATTTTATTCACGCGAAGCAGGGGTGAGAAGTCTGGAACGTGATATTTCTAAAATTTGTAGAAAAGTGGTGAAAACTCTGTTATTGCATGCGGATAATCACAAAATATTTATTACTGAAGAAAATTTAGGTGATTATTTAGGTGTCAAACGTTTTAATTATGGTATTGCAGAAGAGCAGGATCAAATTGGGCAAGTGACTGGTTTGGCATGGACTGAAGTGGGCGGCGAGTTACTTACCATCGAAACCGCAGTTATTCCTGGTAAAGGTAAAAATCTTGCAACAGGTAAATTAGGGTCGGTGATGAAAGAATCTATCGAAGCAGCCATGACTGTAGTAAGAAGCCGATCACAAATTTTAGGTATTGATAATGAATTGTTTCAAAAAAATGACATTCATATTCATGTGCCTGAAGGCGCTACCCCAAAAGATGGGCCAAGCGCGGGTATTGGCATGTGTACCGCTATTATTTCTGCACTTACAAAAATTCCTGTGAGAGCAAATGTTGCCATGACAGGTGAGATTACCTTACGTGGTGAAGTGTTACCTATTGGCGGCTTAAAAGAAAAGCTTTTAGCGGCACACCGTGGGGGTATCACTACAGTATTAATTCCTGCTGAAAATGAAAAAGATTTGGTTGAAATACCTGAAAATATTAAACAAAATTTGTTGATTAAGCCAGTTCATTGGATTGACGAAGTCTTAGAGGTCGCTTTGCAATATATGCCCGTTCCTATTGAAAAAGTATCTGTAGAGGATGCTGTTAATGTTGAAAGTGAATCAATTAAAGCCATTGTGACAGGCTTAACGGCGCATTAATAAATAGCCCGTTGAAATGCTTACTTCATTAGAAAATAGCAATATTATTATTTAACTTATTTAATTTAATAAAGAAAGTTAGTCTGTAGCTGATTCGTGTGTTAATTAGCGTGTTTAATGGGTATTACTTGACACTGGTTAAGTTCAATTGATATAAATAGGTAAGTTTCTTGTTTAGTGCATAAGCATTGAGAACCGACATCAAGCAGTTATTATAAAAACGACTTCCTAAGGGGGAATAATGAATAAATCTGAACTTATCGACGCAATTGCAGAGTCGGCACAATTGACTAAAGCAGAAGCAGAGAGGGCTTTAAATGGTTTTTTAAGTGTTGTGACTAAGGCCTTGAGTGATACAAGCGTTGAACCTAAAGATCGTTCAGTAGCGTTAGTTGGCTTTGGTACGTTTGCAGTTAAAGAAAGAGCAGAACGTAAAGGTCGTAATCCACAAACTGGTGAAGAAATTACTATTAAAGCTGCAAAAATTCCTTCATTTAAAGCTGGAAAAACGTTAAAAGATGCTGTAAACTAGGTTTCATTAGTCGGGTGCTTAGCTCAGCTGGGAGAGCATCGCCCTTACAAGGCGAGGGTCGGGGGTTCGAACCCCTCAGCACCCACCAGACTTTTTGGAGTGGTAGTTCAGTTGGTTAGAATACCGGCCTGTCACGCCGGTGGTCGCGGGTTCGAGTCCCGTCCGCTTCGCCAAAAAAACAAAAGCCCCGTACCACTTTGGTTCGGGGCTTTTTTTTGCATTGTATTTTTTGAATAAGTTAGGGTAACGCTATGCTCACAAAGATTAGAGAAAAATCACAAGGTGTATTTTCATGGGTAATATTGATTGCAATCTGTATTCCTTTTGCGCTATGGGGTATTAATAATTACGATGATAATGGACGAGAGGTTGCTTTAGCCTCGGTTGGAGATAAGGACTTTTTTCAGCGCGATGTCAATAAAGCTTATGATCAGTTCAGTCAAAGTTTACGGGGATTAGGCCTAGACGAGCAGTTGCTTAAGCAGCAAGCATTGCAAAAATTAATAAAAGATGAAGTTTTATTGCAATATGTTCAAGCGCGAGGATTGGTCGTTACTGATGAAACTATCAGAGAATTTATCGCAAAATTAGACTATTTTCAAACTGAAGGTCGGTTTGATGAAGAAAAATATAAATCATTACTTGCGTCTCAGCGCTTATCTTCTGCTGAGTTTGTCAACAGAATTAAAAAAGCATTAATGATGGAGCAATTTCAAAACAGTATTCTTCAAACATCTATTGCCACTGATTATGATGTCGAAGGTTTCTTTAAAATACAAAATCAACAGCGTGATGTGGAGTATATGACCATAACGTTAACGCCGGCGACTGCGCAGCCAACTAAAGAAGAAATCGAGGCGTATTACCGTCAGCATCAAGACATATTTCAAGCACCTGAGCAAATGTCAGTTGAATATGTAGAATTATCGCTGGCTGAGTTGGCTAAAAAAATAATTGTAACAGATGAAAAATTGCAGGCTTTTTACCAAGAGCAAAAGGATCAATATACCTTGCCAGAGCGTAGAAAGATTAGTCATATTCTGTTTGCGGTAAATGATAAAGTTACTGAGCAGCTTGCCTTAGAAAAGGCTCAAAAAGCTAAGCAGGTGTTGGCAAGTAAGGCTTTTGCTAGCGTTGCGGCTGATCAGTCAGATGATAAGGTAACGGCAAAGCTAGGTGGTGACTTAGGTTTGTTTAACGTAGGTGTAATGGAAAAATCGTTTGAAGATGCGGCAATGAAATTACGTTTAAATGAAGTTTCAGAGCCTGTTAAATCAGCGTTTGGTTATCATTTAATTAAAGTAACAGAGCTATTGCCAGTAGAAATTAAAGCATTTGATACGGTAAAAGAAGATTTGCTAAAAGCTTACCAAAAGGTTCAGGCCGAGAATGCCTTTTATGCAGAGGCCGAGCGCTTAACTGAGTTAAGTTATCAAAATCCAGATAATCTTCACACAGTAGCTGAATCATTAGGATTAACTATTCAGAAAACGATGTTGTTTACCAAAGATAGCGGGGAGGGCGTTGCTGCCGACCCTAAAGTGAGAGGTGCAGCATTTACTGATGAAGTATTGCAGGGTAATAATAGTGCCGCGATTGAATTAGGCGCTGATAAAGTAATTGTGCTGCGTTTATTAGATCATAAGCCAGCAGCGAGTAAAGAATTGAGTGCGGTTACGCAAGAGATTGTGACAGTTATTTTAAATGAAAAAGCAAAGCAAGCCGTGCTTGAAAAAGCCAAACAGGTATTGGCGCGTTTGGACGCTAATGAGAGCTTAGTTAAGCTTGCTGAAGAAAATAAGTTGAACTTAAAAAGTCTCAAATCGTTAACTCGACGCTCAACTGAGGTGGAGTTGCCATTGCGTGAAGCTATATTTAAGGCTGCAAAACCGTTGGCTAATAAGCCTAGTATTTTTAGTGTGCCTATGGCTAATGGTGATCAAGTAATTTTATCATTAAATAAAGTCACTGAAGGCGTGATGAGTAACGACGAGAAAAAACAGCTTGAGGTAGCGAAAAAGAATATTGCAAATACCTTTGCACAAGAAGAATTTAACGCAGTATTGAGTAGTTTAGAAGCTAGTGCAGATATTAAAATCAAGCCAGCAGCACCAAATAAAGCAAGCGAGTAAGTCAGACGCAAAGACTAACTGGAGTGACTTAACCAGGCGTGTTCCAGTTAGACTTTGTATTCTTAACCGTTGCAATGTCGTTTGATTGGGAAGTGGCAACTAAAGCGACTTCCTTCCCCCATCTTACTTGTTATTTCAAGCTGTGCGTCATGACGCATCAAAGCATGTTTAACAATGGCTAAACCCAGCCCTGTCCCCGCGATTTTTTTTCGTCGTTTCGTATCAACGCGATAAAAACGCTCGGTAATGCGCGGGATTTCAGTTTCAGGAATGCCCTCACCATAATCTTTAATAGCTAAGATAATTTCCGTTTCAGTCTGATACCAGCGGACTTCAACGACAGAATCATCAGGCGAATATTTAAGTGCATTGCCCAACAAATTGGTGAAAGCACTGCGTAAATCTTGTTCTTCACCCAAGACATGAGCAGACGTTTCAAGAGTTAATTCAATTCGTCGCGAGGCACTTTCAATAGCATCACCTTCTTTGCAGATTTGGCTTAATAATGCTGGAATATCAATGCATTGTTGTTTTTTCTGCTGAGTTTCAAGATGCGTTAAAAAAAGCAAGTCATCGACTAAGTGCTGCATGCGTTCGGTTTGTCCAAGCATCTCTTTAAAAGATGTGGTTAATAGCAGTGACCCACCGTCATCCATATCTTGCATAGTTTCAAGATAGCCTTTTAAGACGGTCAGTGGTGTTCTTAATTCGTGTGAGACATTAGCCACAAAATCTTTACGAATAGTCTGCATTTTTTTTAGCTGAGTGACATCTTGGGCAAGTAATAGTCTAAGGCCAGAGCCATAAGGAATAATGCGCACTTCTAAGATGATGCGGTTATTGACAGGTGATGGCAGAATAACAGGTTCGCTATAGTTGCCAGATTTAAGATAACGAATAAACTCAGGGTAGCGAATAAGGTTAATGAGGCGCTGACCTTTATCAATTTGCTGCAAACCAAGAATTTGTCTTGCGGCTTTGTTCGCCCATTCAATATCATCGTTGTTATCTAAAACAACGGCG
>CAJAQT010000027.1 GCA_903944165.1 uncultured Methylococcaceae bacterium
TTAACACAGTGCCATCAACACCAGGTGTAGCTGATGAAACGGTACCTGATTTATAGCGGTAAACAATGGCATCTGCTGAGCTTGCTGAGTTTGGGAAGAGGGCAGCTTGAGCAATGATATTTAAACGCGTAGCACCCACAGCACCTTCAGCAACAGCGTTAGTTGCACAACCATGAGAAGCCGTAAAGCCAGTATAAGCAGTTGCTGAGTAAGTGATTTTTCCAGTAGTGTTATCAACACCACTAATACCTGTATTACCCTGACCCTCAAAGAAGACTTTATCTTTAATGCCCGTGTGTGCAAACGCTACTTGACCAGCAAGACCAATAACGGTGGCAAGTGAACATAATGCTATTTTTTTGCTAAGGGTGGTTTTTTTCATTCAGTCCTCCTAGGACATAATAAAGATGATTGTTTTTGCTTTTGGGCATTAAACGCGCCTCATGACAGCATAATTATAAAAGCAGAATTTATGCCATAAAAAAGTAGCTTAGTAAGGAGCTGTTAATTTTCTAACACACTGTTTTTAAAAAATTAAAAAATAAAATACAATTATAATCAGCCTGATTACCGTGATAAATAGTTAAGTAAACAATTGAATAATATTTTTTTGAGTTAACTTGCGTCATATCACTACTTTTTATTAACTCATTTTAAAAAAAAATAAACCAAGCAAACAAGTACTTAAAAATAAAGTGTGTGATATGACACAGTAAATAGGTTATTTCACGCACATTTTAATTATCTTGAGTGACACTAAAATAGAAACTGACCTTAAGTTTCTTAGTAAAAAGCCGTTAAGCTTGGCTAAAAAATTGTACTAAATTCACTTTTTTTACCAAAATGTAAAAATTTATTTTTTCTTAATTTATAATAAGTTACATTAACATCACACAAATTAACCGTGCCAGAATTGTTGTTTATTACCTTATTTGCACCGTTCTTTTCACGGAAATTAGACGGTAGTAGGTTACAGTATTCGTTGATGTACATTTGCTCATCTAAATGAAAGCTCAGCAGTTCTTGAGTGACTGATTTTCTAAAAACTATATTATTTTTATGCCTAATTATTTCTTACACACGCATATTTCACGGGTTTCATTTTTACAGCGTTTGCTTGATAGTTTTTTAATATTTTTTATTTATTGGGTCATTAAAGTTATTTTTTTTAATACATGGGAATCAATTCACTTTGTTGCCGCGATTGTTTCAGTAGCCTTTTTTCTTATCATTGCTGAATTACGGGGTTTATATCGTTCGTGGCGTACCAGCAGTATGCACGATGAAATCAACACCTTATTTTATACGTGGGCCACGGTGGTATTTTTTTTACTCATCTATGTGTTTATGACTAAAACAGCGGAAGATTACTCACGCACGGCGGTGCTTATTTGGTGGTTTTTGGTACCGATTACATTGACTATGATGCGTTTGCTAATTCGTCAGATACTTAAGCAATCTCGACAACAAGGTAAAAATATTAGAAAAGTCGCGGTGGTTGGTAATAATCACATTGGCTTCCGTTTGGTTAATCAACTGGAACACATGCCGTGGGCCGGCCTAGTGATTAATGCTATTTTTGATTTTAATCACACGTCTGCCAGCACCGTAAAAATTGGTATGCGCACGTACCCCTTACATTCTGTAGAAACGTTGATTGCAAAAGTGCATGCGGGAGAAATTGATTCGGTATATATCGCGATGCCCTTACATCATGAACACCACATTACTGAATTGGTTGATGCTTTAGCCGATACCACAGCCTCGGTATTTATTTTACCTGATTTGTTTATATTTGAATTAACCCACGCACGCTGGATTGATTTTGGTGGCTTACCCTTAATCAGTGTTTATGAAACGCCTTTTAATAGTTTGTATGGCTGGGTTAAACGCGCTGAAGATGTATTGGTGGCGAGTCTTATTTTGATGTTTATTTCACCGTTATTGCTGCTTATTGCTGTAGCCGTTAAGTTAACTTCACCCGGCCCCATTTTATTTAAACAAAATCGCTATGGCTTAAACGGAGCTATTGTTGAGGTCTGGAAATTTCGCTCCATGACCGTGTGTGAAAATGGCGATATTATTAATCAAGCTCAAAAAAATGATACGCGCATCACGCCTTTGGGTGCTTTTCTAAGAAAAAATTCTCTCGACGAGCTGCCGCAATTTTTTAATGTGTTACAAGGCTCTATGTCCATTGTAGGGCCGCGTCCTCATGCTATCGCGCACAACGAAGAGTACCGGAAATTAATAAAAGGCTACATGTTGCGTCATAAAGTTAAACCAGGCATTACTGGATGGGCGCAAATTAATGGCTGGCGTGGCGAGACAGATACTCTTGAGAAAATGGAAAAGCGTGTTGAATACGATTTACAATACATTCAAAACTGGTCACTTTGGTTAGATATTAAAATTATTTTTTTGACGATGTTTAAAGGCTTTTCAGGAACGAATGTGTATTAATTTATTAACTAAAAACTTCGTAATTATTCAGATCCCTGCCAAAATTACATGGTAAGGAACACACATAAAATAATTTGAGTATTCGAGTGCAGGCTTTTACCTCACTGCCATTAAGTTTCAAGCCTTGCGTGTGTCCCGACTTAAGTGGGTAACCCTTCTAATCAACAGCTATATTTTTGTATCACAAAAATTTTTATTATTTTAATTTATGGTTATTTTTTATTTTTTGCTTGGCATTATCTTTTTATCACCTTTACCTTACGGAGCAAATCACGATTGGTCGTGGAGTTTATGTGCCTTATTAGTTTCTTTGGTTAGCATTAGCTGGGCGTGTTATGTGTTTATTAGCAATCGTAAAGAGTTTTTTTTTCAACACACAAAAACTATTCTTGATTTACTCATTGTGTTTTTGGGCATGTTGGCGTGGTCAGTTTTGCAAGCAAATACAGAATGGCTGACAGGTTTACATCATCCTTTATGGGCTATGATAAACCCATTAATAAACGGGACTGAACATGCCATCTCATTAACACCCAGCGACACCATGATGTCAGTCATGCGCTTAATGAGTTATGGCTTAGTGTTTTGGTTATCTTTATGTTTTAGTCAAGACCCTGAGCGTGCTAAAACGGTATTTACTGGTTTAATGACGATGGGTTTTTTATATTCGCTCTATGGCTTAATTATTCATCTTGGGCAATTAACTCCAGATGGCACGCCTTATGCGGCGGATGTAACCAGCACTTTTATTAATAGAAATCATTTTGCTACTTACGCTGGTTTAAGCTTGCTGTGTACCTTAGCCTTATTAAATCATGGCGTTACCGCTTCCTCTAAGTATCATATTGGTGGCAATTTAGGAATCCAACGCTTCATTGAAAAACTCATTGTGCGGTCGTATTTACCGTTATTAATATTTTTTGTTATTGGTACTGCATTAATTTTAAGCCATTCCAGAGGCGGCGTGTCTAGCAGCTTATTAGGTTTAATTGTATTGCTAGGGGTTTTAAACATTAATAAAAGCACGCGAAACATCTATATGGTATGGGTTTTTGCGACATTTATTTTAGTGGGTACTGTTATTTTTTATATGAGTAGTGACGGTCTAATTGATCGCCTTAATGCGCAAGGCTTTACTGATGAAGCACGCGACGAAACGTATGAATTAACCTGGAATGCTATTTTAACTAATCCGTGGCTGGGCTTTGGTTTGGGTAGTTTTGAAGAAGTTTTCCCCATGTACAAATCCTTATTTATTTCAGGAACGTTTGCTGCTCCACATTTATGGGATTATGCCCATAACAGTTATTTAGAGTCTATTTTTGAGCTAGGTTTCCCTGCTGCACTGGCACTATTTTATTGTTTTTTACGCATGGCAATCATTTGTTTACGCGGTATCTTTGTGCGCAAACGCGATTGGATTTATCCAGCAACAGGCTTCGCCGCCACCTGTTTAGTTGCCGCCCATGCTAATGTTGATTTCAGTATGCAAATTCCTGCAATTCCATACACTTATGCTTTACTCATGGGCGCTGCCTGTGCGCAATCATATACTGGGAAAAAGCGACGAACCAAAAAAGCCGCTGAATAATTTTTCTATGTTGTGACAATGGGTTAGGGGAGACTTACCTAATAAAATCTCCCTTAACCCTGCTCAACAAAGCATAAATATCGATTTAATCAGCCGCTAAAATTTTCTTCAAAAAGGGCAGGGTTAATTTACGATTAGCCGATAATGATGCCTCGTCTAATTTATTTAATAATATCCATATTGATTCCCAGTTTTTAGCATGATGCTTGATTAAAAAGGCACTCACTTGAGGTGTTATCTCAAACCCCATTCGTTTGGCTTTAAATATTAACGCATTGATGCTTTCTGGTTCGGTGAATTCCTTTAATTTAAGGGCTAAGCCCCAATTAATACGGGTTTTAAGGTCAGGTAATTCAATCATCATTGTCAGCGGCGCTAAACTTGAGGACATGATTAAGCGATGATTATCACTGCGATGCTGGTTAAAAAAAGTAAAAAAAGCGCGTTCCCAAACTGGATCACCCGCAATATGATCAATATCATCCAGACACACTAAATCAAACTTATCAAGCCCCACCATTAATGCAGGGTCAGGTAAGTTTGTTTTAGGAAAAGAGTAATAAAATGCCTGTTGTTTTAAGGAATACGCATAATGACAACAGGCCTGTAATAAATGACTTTTACCTAAGCCATGCGCTCCCCAAATAAAAACTTGTTGCTCACCTTCCTCTTCAACACAACGCTGTAAGTGCATGATAACTTCTTCATTGCCACCATCAAAAAAATCATTAAATGTTTGATTAGCTCTAAACTCAAAATTTACTGGCAGTTGTTCAGCCATAATTATCTCTGCTTACCACTAAAATAAATATATAACGACGAGCCAAAAAATAGCATCAAACTAAAAATTACTTCAATAATCGCGTACATTTCATTGTTTTGATTGACATAAGCTTCTGCAGAACCATGTAAAAAATAGCCCAGACTAATATAAGCCATCCACGCGCAACTTTTTTTCTGCTGAGCTAAAAAACCTCGCAGAGGCAATAATAAGGGTGTAACCGTCACTAACAAAATTAAGGCGATAGGTAATTTATGTGTTGTAACGAATACGGTGTGCCATAACATCAGCAGACTAAACAGTCCAAAAAAACCAATCAGCGCAATTACATAAAAATATACAGGAGGTATTTTCATAGAAAAACAGTAAACAAAAATAAAAGGTAGCTTTCTATCATACGATAACCCTTGGCCTAATGCGTACAAAATTCCTGAAAAAACTATGCGCCTTGGCTATCATTGCTTTTTGGATTTAAACAACTTATCATTGATTTAGCGTTAAGGTTCCAGAAGATGTTCTCTTTTGGTTAAACGGGAAGTCGGTGAACTCATTCAATCCGACGCTGCCCCCGCAACGGTGATTAAGTAAAAGCTTCGTTAATAAACCACTGTACATGATTGTATGGGAAGGTAACGATGCAGGATGTAAGCACATTCACTTATCAGCCCGGAGACCGGCCTCAACGCTTAATTCGTTGCAGCGGCGGGCTGTGTTACGAAAGTAGAGTGTCTGTTTTAGTTAACAGTGCCTTGCTTTTGCTCATTGTTCCTCGCTGCCTTTTAAACTCATAATGCGCGGGCGGCGCAAGAGAACTCTATGCAAAAAACATTGATTAAATCATTCCTGTTAGTTACTTTTTCCCCAGCGTTATACGCACAGTCTCCTTCCATCACCAAGCTTCCAGACATTGTTGTTACTGCGACAAGAACACCTACACCTCAAAATCAGTTAGCCGCTGGGGTGACTGTCTTTACGCGCGAAGATATTGAAAAATCTCACGCGACAAATGTACCTGAGTTATTTAAAGGTTCTTTAGGGATAGATATTGCTCAAAATGGTGGCTTGGGTCAACCCACCAGTTTATTTTTACGCGGCACCAATACCGATCATGTTTTAGTGTTAATTGACGGTATAAAAGTAGGTTCAGTCACGGCAGGCACTACACCTTTTGAACACATATCCATTGATCAAATTGAACGTATTGAAATTATTCGTGGACCACAATCCAGCTTGTACGGCTCTGAAGCGATTGGTGGGGTTATTCAACTATTTACTCGTAAAGGCAGCGTGGATGGCGTGCCTCATTACACGGTGAGCATGGGGGCAGGGACGTACGATACCGCAAAAACCTCGGCAACAGTCAGCGGACAAACAGGGGATAACTGGTATAACTTAGGCGTGTCTTATCTTAATAGTCAGGGCTTTACTAATCAACGTAACAGCGATCCAGATCGTGATGGCTATGATAATACTGGTATTAATGCACGTCTTGGACGACGTTTTAATGAACACACCGAGCTTGAAACTTTTTTCTTACGGACACTAGGTCACACAGAATACGATTCTAGTTTTGGCGGTGATCATTCTGCGTATGTTAATCAAGTGGTCGGTATTACAGGTAAAACGCAGATTATGAAGGCGTGGCAAACAACATTACGATTAGGTCAAAGTCGAGATGAATTAGATACCTTTCAAGCCAATTCAGCCTTTGAAAATCGTTTTAATAGTACACGTTGGAATCTAAGTTGGTTGAATGAAGTGCAGCTTACTGATACCCAGCAAATACTGTTAGGCACTGATTATCGTGTAGATGAAATAGATAGTAGCGATTTAGATACCTACAACACTGGCTTTGATCCATATCAAGAACAATCACGTTATGATTTAGGCGTGTTTACAGAATTACATAGCCAACTCTTAACCAATCATTTTGTAAATACTTCAGTACGTTGGGATAAAAATCAAGCATTTGGAGATTATGTAACAGGTAATATCGGTTGGCGTTATAACAGTAAACTAGGCATTAATCCTTTTGCGAGTTTTGGTAATGCCTTTAAAGCCCCTACCTTTAATCAATTGTATTGGCCCAATACTGGCTATGGCGGTGGTAATCCTTTACTAAAACCTGAAGAATCAAGGTCGTTTGAAGTGGGCGTAACGGGCGAGCATACCTTTTTAAAATGGGAATTTCGTGCTTATCATACTGACGTTGAACAACTTATTTCTGGCTGGCCACCTATCAATATTGGGCAGGCGCGTATTGAAGGCATTGAAACGCAGTTTACCAAATCATGGCTTGGTTACTCAGCCACATTAAGCTTAAATTTACTAGACCCTGTCGATGCCGCCACTGGACAACGCTTAACAAGACGCGCTGATAAAATGCTTAGTTTTGATGTGTCAAAATCAATTCAAGCCGTTGACGTGGGTGTAAAAGTTATTGCTCAAGGCGAACGTACCGACCTAGATTTTAATACGTATCCCTCAGCACGAATCACGTTACCTGGCTTTGTAACGGCTGATTTACGCGCCACTTGGCATGTTAATAAACAATGGTTAATCAATGCTAAATTAAATAACGTATTTAACGAACGCTATCAAACGGTTTACACCTACAACACCCCAGACAGAAATTTCTTTATTTCACTTAACTTTACTCATTAATTTTTTACCTTGGAGTCTTTATGACAATTACGAAGAACGTAACAACAAAATTAACCACGTACTTAGCGCCGATGAGCTTAGTGTTGATCATGGCATTAACACGATTTCAGCATTTTGGTGACAGCTTACATCTACCCGACGCGTCTTTAGCCGTGTTCTTTTTAGCTGGTTTATATCAATCCACTGTGCTTAAACGCAAAACTGTTTTTATTATTTTATTATTAATGGCGGGAATAATTGATTTTGCAGCTATTCAGACGGGTACCAGTGCGTGGTGTATTTCACCTGCTTATGTTTTTTTAGTACCAACTTATCTTGTTATGTGGAGTGTAGGTCACTATTGCACACAATTTCAACACGCCTCTGCATATTCTTTAGTCAAAACATTGGGTTGGGTTGCGATAGCAAGCACGGCTGCCTTCTTTATTTCAAACATGAGTTTTTACCAGTTCTCAGGACGTTATACTGAGCTTCCTATTAAGAGTTATTTGCTTGATATTGCACATTATTATCCAAATTATGTGGGGTATACTTTAATTTATGCCGTACTGGGTTATGCAGTGATGATCATTAATCCGTCCTTTAAAGCGGTATCGTTAAGAGCCGCGTAAGCTAACGCTGAGTTATAGAGTAGGGGGGATAACATTGATTTAGCTCCATGTTATCCCTTATCAATTCATTCATCTCGTGCAAATGTCATTATTATCATGCCTCATAAACAAGACAAAACACTGCTTAAAACACTGCAAATAGAGCTAGTGAAATACCAAAATCACTTAATTAAACATAATGAAAAAATAGTGATAATTTTTGAAGGTCGAGATGCAGCAGGAAAAGATGGCACCATCAAACGCATTACCAAACACCTTAGTCCCCGAGAAACTCGCATAGTAGCCTTAGGAAAACCGTCTGATAAAGAACAAAAAAGCTGGTATTTTCAACGCTATACTGAATATTTACCCGCAGAATCAGAATTAGTATTATTTAATAGAAGTTGGTATAACCGCGCTGGTGTAGAAAAAGTCATGGGGTTTTGTAGTGATGATGAGTACGAAGAATTTTTGGAAACCGTCACGCACTATGAGAATTTATTAATTCGCTCAGGCATAAAATTATTCAAATATTATTTAGATATTACTAAAGACGAACAAAAAAAACGTCTTCACGAACGTGAAATTGACCCCTTAAAACAATGGAAAATAAGTCCTATTGATCAATGTGCTCAAGATTATTGGCATGCGTACAGTCAAGCGCGTAATGCTATGTTTAACAAAACACATCATCTTCAGGCACCTTGGCGAATTGTTAATGCCAACGATAAATATTTAACGCGCATTAATGTGATTAAAGATATGTTGTTTAATGTTGCCTACGCAGGTAAAGATCAGGATTTAGTACAACCCGATACATCAATTGTTTTTGAATACCATCCAGATCATTTAATCGCAAATATTGCTAAATAACCCATGTTATTTAACATAATATACATTATACGAAGTTATAATTACAGGAGTAAAAAGGCTTTAGCCTTTTCAAACCATGCCTAAAGCACCTACTGTTGGTGCTTACCTGTATTGAAATGAGATTTTGTCTAACTTTAAAAAATCTTACCAAAAATAGTCATGGCTATTTCAAACGCAATTAAGCCAATGACGATTAATTCAAGAATGGATGACTGCCTATGTTTTTGTTCATCCGCTAACATTTCAAATAATTCATGAATGGTTTCTAATTTTTTTGATAACACTTCGGTGCGTGGTGCGACCTCTAAATATTTAGCTGCTAAACTGTAAAAATTTTCATATTCTGGATATTCCCAAAAGAAATCAGGCGTATCAAGCAAATCATAATTAAGAATAATATCGCTTTTGGTTAAAAATAACTGTCCACGTATTTTAGCGATTTTATGGCGACTTAATTTAATACTGCCATTTTCTGCTAATGATTTTGGAATATAACGCGTGTTATTGATGGTGGTAATGGCATTAGTTTCAAACGAGGCTAGTTTTATCGATTGTGCCATGCCTTGCGATAAGGCAAATAATAAAATCGGATCTGAAGATTCTATTTCAATATGATCTTCAACAATGCGTGTATTAGGACAATCTAAAGCAAAGGTAAAATGATCTTCTTCGGATGTTTTTAATGGATTATCTGCATGTTGCAGCAATAATTGCTGCAATTTTGTTTGCTGTTCGGCGTGGACATTCCAAAGCACCACTGCACCATAAGCAAACACCACCGCCCATGAATTATCTTCTTCGATTAATAACGCCCCTTTGATAATCCTTATCAGCGTTGAATCAGAAATCAATTTTGCCAACGCAGGTATATCAAAACCTTGTGCCAAGCAATAGGCGGTACAACTCATTCTAGTGTGAATATCAGACATAAAATTGGTTAATTAAAAAATAAAAGTGAATGGTAAGTCATTGTCTTGATATGTTTTTTTTAAATGCTTGATGCCCGCCCTTCCCCACCGCACCTGGCTTGCTTAGGCCTTACTCGCTGATGTTTACCAACCAGCCTTTTTCTACATCACAGAAAGAAGATTTACCTTTAACCTTGATATTTATTCGGGCAGTAGTGTGTTGTAAGGCCTCAGGTAATACACCCTTTACTAAATAATATGGATCTTTAAATTCTGTGGTTACCGGTACCGGAATATCTTTTACGGTTACGGAAATTTGCTTAGGATGGTTAATATTATTCGCTTTAAATGAAAATTCTGTGGCAGGTTTTACTATTTGTAAATGTTCGGGGAAAAACGTGGATAAATGGGCTTTCACACAATCTCCCCCAGCGTTACTGCTGCCTCCAATATGCCCGCTATGATGCTCGGCAGACCAACTGGTGTTCACAACAACCAGCATACTTATCATGATTAAAATTTTAATGTGCATAGCTACCCTGTTTATTTTTATGATGTTATTGAAAGGGAAAGGTGAATAATTATATTTTTTATTATTAGTTGATATTTAGCGAATTGAGACGGCGCGTTGACGCGCCTTTGTTAGCTTTTTAATAATCATTGAAA
>CAJAQT010000028.1 GCA_903944165.1 uncultured Methylococcaceae bacterium
AACAATGGTTTGCCTAGCATTCGCACCGCGTAAGCCTAGCACTAATCCCGTAACGGCTTCACCTTCACCATTTTTACTGACCGCACCATAACGCGTTAAAGCACCAATTTTTACTTCAGCAATATCGCCGATGGTAACGGGTATGCCTTTTTTTGTATCAACAACAATGGCACGCACATCAGCTAAGGTTTTGATACGGCCTTCAGCACGGACAATCAAGGCTTCTTCACCATCATTTAAGCGACCAGCACCATCATTACGATTATTGGCTTGTAATTCTGAGATTAAAGTTTCCATACTGATACCTCGCGCTGATAAACGGATATTATCTGGAATTACTTCAAAACTTCTGACTAAACCTCCTAAGGAATTTACATCTGCAACACCTGGCACGGTGCGTAAGGCTGGACGTATTACCCAATCCAGAAAATCACGGCGCTGCATTAAGCTTAAATTTCCGCCTTCAATAGTGAACATATAAATCTCACCCAACGGTGTGGTCATTGGTGCAATACCACCTTGCACGCCCACAGGCAACATGCCCCATAAGGTATTTAAACGTTCCGCGATTTGTTGTCGCGCCCAAAAAATATCCGTGCCTTCTTCAAAATCTACGGTAATGTCAGTTAGGGCGTATTTAGCCACTGAGCGCAACATAGTTTGGTGTGGAATGCCTAATAAATCTATTTCAATGGGGGCGGTAATACTGGCTTCTACTTCTTCTGGCGTCATGCCAGGTGCTTTTACAATGATTTTGACTTGAGTGGGTGAAACTTCAGGGAAGGCATCGATCGGAATTTGGTTAAACGCATAATATCCGCCTCCCAATAACAGCATAACGGCTATCATCATTAATAGTCGTTGCCGTAACGCAAAACTAATTAGATGATTCATTATTCTTCGCTCCCCAAACCTAACCAATTGGCTTTTAAGGACACTGCACCTTTTACAGCGATCATTTCGGTGCCAACAAAGTCACCTTTAATCGTCGACTCATCGCCTTGCTTGCCGATGACATTCACTTGGTGTGCGCTAAAACCTTCTGCTGACCGCACAAACACAAACGCTTGTCCTGCATGTTGGGCGATGGCGGTATTAGGTATGGTAAATGCCAGGCCATTATTGGGCTGGATAATTTGCGTGTTGATTCGCTGCCCAGGTCGTACATCGGTTAATTGCCCTTTCACTAAGGCACGCGCCAAAATAGTTTGATTTTCTGGATTAACGGTTTGTCCTAGTAAAGTAATTTTTGCAGTAACTGGAGCTAACGAGCCTTTTTGTTGCTCTGGCGCTTCAGATTCAGTGGGAGGTTTTTCAAGTAAAACCTGATCGCCTAGTTTAATTTGCCCAATATGTTCCTGAGGAATATTAATTTCTAACCAAAGCTCATCTAAATTAGCAACACGATACAACGGCACCAAACTATCAATACGCGCGCCCGCTACTGTCATACGTTCCATGACAATGCCGGTAATCGGTGCACGAATACGCAACACACCCGATAATTGCCGACGTTTTTTCAGCTCAGCGATTTCAGTTGCGGTCATGCCAGCAATTTCAAGTAATTGTCGACGCTCATTTGCTTCAGCCACCAAGGTATTGTGCACCGTGCGGGTTTCTTGCCAGCGTCGTTTGGCTATCACACCGTCTTCCAATAATTTTTGTTCTCGATCAAACACTAACTGCCCTAACTCAAGTTCGCTACTGGCTTTTAAGTACAGGCGTTGCATGGATACTAAATCAGAGCTATTGATTTCAGCCAACACCTCGCCCGCCTTCACATGATCACCCAGTGCAGCATTTAACTGAGTAATTAAGCCGGCTTGTGAGGCGCTGACAATGTATTCTTGCTTAGGGGGAATGACTACTTTAGCAGGCGCATATAACACGGGAACTTGCGAAACCGTCTCTAGTTTACCCAAAGTAACGCCTAAATTAGCAATATGCTCAGCAGACATAGTAATTTGTTTATCTTCAGCAAAACCAAGCTCGGTTGTTAAAAACAAACTGACAACACAAAGGCTGATGTTAAATAAACGATTTTTTTGAGGCATTAGTATTTTTTTTACATTATTCATGGGAGCACGCCTACGGCTTGGTTATAAAGTGCTTGATCGCGTAACGCCATGACTGCACGTTCTTTAGCATTCAAAATTGCTTGTTGCGTTCGGGATTGAATTTTCAACAAATCCATTAAATTGATTTCCCCTGAGGCAAAACTTAATTGAGTGATTTTTAAATGCTGCTCGGCGACTTGTTGTAATTCATTAGCGATGCTTAACTCAATACGATTGACTTCTAAATTGTGTTCAGCTTCATGATGCAATTGCTGCAAATTTCTTAATATTTGCTCACGTTCTGCCATTAAAGCATTCAATTTGATATTTGCTGCGGCAATGTGTGGTTGAGTATGCGTTGTGCCACCAAAGGGATAGGTCACACCAATATTAAAACTTTCAGTTTTATTGCTTCGAGGATCAGTGGTAAAGCGATCGCTATTAATTCCTACCGATACATTTGTCTGTCCAGAACCTTGCTTTTTAAGGGCATCAAGTTCCGCTTGTTGCCGTTCAATTTGACTGCTTAATGCCTGTAAATCAGGATGCGTTTCTTGAATTTCTTTCACGCTTACCAATTTTTCTTGATACAAGGTAGGTATTCTGTTGGCTTGCGTAATCGAGGCATAGCGTTTTCTTGCATGCATTAATTCGGCCTCAGCCAAGTTTAATACTGAATGTTTTTGTAATAATTCAGAATGAGCAAGTAATACATCAGACCGCGCTAAGTCACCTAATTCAACACGACGCTGTACTTTTGCTAAAATTTTTCCGTAAATATCAACTTCCGCCAACGCTTGTTCGTAGCGAATTTTTTGCAAAGCAATATCCCATAAAGCCGCGCGAACCAAACCTGCAATACGCAATTTAATTGCCGAAGATTGTCGCTCAGCACTGATAAAGGCTTTTTCTCCTATGCGCTGTTCAGCATCTTGCTGTCCTAAATTCCATAATGGAACCTGCACATAGCCATCAATGTAATGCAAACTACCACTGGTCGCTTCTTGAAACCGTACCCCTGCCTGCGGCGCACCTGCAAGCCAACTTTCGCTACGTTGCTTTACCGCTCTTGCCTCGTCTTCAAGTGCTTGCAACCAACGAATATCAGGGTATTTTTCCATGGTTAAAGCAATTACATTTGCCAAACTTAAACTGGCGTCTTCAATTAAATCGTCGTGATGATCCGCATGTTCAATACGGTTAGTCAGCGCAACCTCTGCCGACGCGGCGAACGGTGCGCCTGTGTATGAAAGCATCGCGCACGCGCACAAACATCCAAAAGCAAGCTGATAACGTAGTAAATACGCATAACTTTCATAGCGAGAAAAAAACATCATAAAATAAACTCTCTGCGGTGAGTACCGCGAAAATAGTCAACAACAAGCAGACATCTAAACAACATGCCCTCTCTTTAAAGATGAATACTATAAAAGTAAAAAGGCGGTGCTCGGGGGGCGTACGCAGGAAGTAAACAATACGAACGAAAACTAGCAAAAAAAATCGTAAAAAGAGGTCTGAAGAGACTAAGAACAACAATAATAATGGGGATGAAAGTTAGCACTAAAAACAGCTGCTCTTTAACTAATCGAAGTGGGTAATAACTGGATTTAATACCTTGATTCATGCTGATTAACACGCCTTCAGCCGGCATTACATCATGCATTGATATTGAGTGCCCCAAAGCATAATAATCTTCCAAACCTGGAATATGTAGCTTAGGACTGTATTGATTGGGCGTAAGTGAAAAATCTTGCTGGCTATGCGCATGAATTAACGGAGCAATTCCTTGCAAACCAATTAATAAGGTAATAACAACGCGTAAAATTAACACCATCATGGCTACTAAAAAATAAAAAAGGTATGGCTTTATTATACGATGTAAACCCAAAAGGGTAGGTGTTGATTTACTGTCTTCAGCAATCGGTATTTTTTAAGTCTTTGATTTTAATTTACATGGGGGACAGCTAAAGCTGCGCCCAGGTAAATACTTTCGTAGTCTCTCGCGCTATTCCAAGCTATGCACTGTAATGATAAAAATAAAGGTGCCATTGCGGAAGCGTTTTTCATAAATAGTGTGCTCGATGATCTATATTTAGTCATGTAACGATTTCAACGCGCTTACGTTACCGCTGTAGCAAACTTACCTAAGGTCATACCTAAACGCACGTTTGCACCTGCGTTTAAGGTATTGTCGAAGCGTAGTGTATCGTTAGCCAATAACACAATAATGGTTGACCCCATATTAAAACGTCCCATTTCTTGCCCCTGCGTTAAGGTAAGAGGCTGTTGCCGATAATCCCAGTGTTGCAAGGTGTTTTTTGTTGGCGGCGTAATCACGCCTTGCCAAACAGTTTCAATGCTGGAGACAACAATCGCCCCCACTAACACCAGCACCATTGGCCCTGCTGCGGTATCAAAAAAACAGCAGACGCGTTCGTTACGCGCAAATAAGTTGGGCACAGTGTTGGTTGTGGTGGTGTTTACGCTAAATAAGCGTCCAGGAATATGAATCATCTCGGTGAGTGTGCCCGTGATAGGCATGTGCAAACGATGATAGTCTTTGGGTGATAAATAAATTGTTGCAAACTGTCCATTGCTAAACACTGCACTGCGTTGCTCATCTCCACCTAATAAAGCACAGGCTGAAAATTGTTTGCCTTTGGCCTGAAAAATTTGTCCTTGCGTAATATGGCCAAGCTGACTAATTTGCCCATCTGCTGGGCAGGCTATCGTGTTAGCTTGGTTTGGAAAACTACGTGCATCAGGTTTTAAGGCGCGGGTAAAAAAAGCATTTACATCGGGATAGGCAGTTGGCTCTGGTTCCAGCGCATCTGCCATGTTAATCCCATAAATATCAATAAGTTTTTTAATTATAAAATTTTTGGTGCTTTTATGTTGAGTGTGCGTAAGTTTGCCCAGCAGCTGTGAACAAAAATGCTGAGGCAGCAGATATTGCGGCAATACCTTTAAACTATTTTTTAAAGTCATCATTGAATTAACTAATTGTTGGGTGCCAAAGTTGAAGTAACTGTTGTTTGTTTAACGCTAACCATTGCAAGGCAATAATCGGCATTGATGAGATTATTTTACCTTCGGCAATCATTGCGTAGGCGCTATCAAAATCTACTACATGCACTAAAATATCTTCGTGTTCATGCGCTAAGCCATGAACGCCGCCCACGAGTTGACTGTCTACTTCACCACAAAATAAGGTCAGCCATTCTGCGGAACAGCCTGGCGTGGTGTAGAACTGACTAATTTTAGTAAGCTGCTTTATTTCGCAGCCTGCTTCTTCGCGGGCTTCTCGATACGCAACTTCTTCAGCGGTTTCACCCGCTTCAATCCCCCCCGCAACAATTTCTATTAACCACGGTGCCTCAGGTTTAAGAATAGCCCCTGCACGAAATTGCTCGATTAATACGACTTTGTCCGTATGTGGGTCGTACAATAAAACGGCAACGCAATCACCGCGTAAAAAGACTTCACGACTGATCTCTTCACTCCAACCACCGTTAAAAAGCGTATGGGTTAAGCGGTATTTTTCCATGCGAAAATAGCCTGGATAGACAATGGCTTTATTGAGTACAGTAAATTGTTTTTTCATGGCGGTTAACTGGGAAAAGTTGCGTGGTTTAACGTGTCTGGTTCGCTAAATAATCTTCGTAACTGCCACTGAAATCAATAATTCCTTTGGGCGTTAACTCAATAATGCGTGTGGCTAAGGAAGACACAAACTCACGGTCATGACTGACAAATAATAAGGTGCCTGGATAATTTTCTAAAGCCAAGTTTAAGGATTCAATGGATTCCATGTCTAAATGGTTGGTCGGTTCATCCATCACCATAATGTTATTTTTTTGCAGAATTAATTTGCCAAATAACATGCGTCCTTTTTCTCCACCTGAAAGCACTTTTACTGATTTTTTGATGTCATCTTGGGAAAATAATAAACGCCCTAAGGTGCCTCGTATTGTTTGATCGTCATCGCTTTCTTTGCGCCATTGTTCCATCCAATGCATCAGGCTAAGATTTTCGGCAAAATGTTCGGCGTTGTCTTGGGGAAAGTAGCCTACTTCGGAGTTTTCCGACCATTTTACGGTGCCGGTGTCGGGTTCTAAATCGCCTACTAAGGTTTTAAGTAAGGTTGATTTACCAATTCCGTTGGGGCCAATTATTGCAATACGTTCGCCTACGCTGACCACTAAATTAAGACCTTCAAACAACGGTTTTTCACCATAGCCTTTGCTTACATTATTGACATCTAAGGCAACGCGATGAAGTTTTTTAGTTTGATCAAAGCGCATGAAGGGGTTGACCCGACTGGAGGGCTTGACTTCATCTAATTTAATTTTATCCAATTGTTTGGCGCGTGAGGTGGCTTGTTTAGCTTTTGAAGCGTTGGCAGAAAAACGACTAACAAATGTTTGTAATTCTGATATTTGTGCTTTTTTCTTAGCATTACTGGCAAGTAAGCGCTCACGGACTTCAGTTACTGCAATCATGTATTCATCGTAATTACCTGGATAAATACGTAATTCACCGTAATCTAAATCTGCCATGTGCGTGCAGACACTGTTTAAAAAGTGACGGTCGTGAGAAATAATAATCATCGTGCATTGACGGTCATTTAATATTTCTTCTAACCAACGAATGGTATTGATGTCTAAGTTGTTGGTGGGTTCATCTAGCAACATGATGTCTGGATTGGCAAACAGCACTTGCGCCAATAATACGCGTAGTTTCCAGCCTGGTGCGACGGCACTCATTAGGCCAAAATGTTGTTCTAAAGGAATCTCTAGCCCTAATAAAATTTCACCTGCACGCGACTCTGCGGTGTAGCCATCGAGTTCGGCAAATTCAACTTCAAGATGTGCCACCTGCATACCTTCTTCAGCCGACATTTCTGCTAAGCCATAAATACGATCACGTTCTTGTTTAACTTCCCACAGCTCTTTATGCCCCATGATGACGGTGTCGATAACTGTAAACTGTTCAAAGGCAAATTGGTCTTGGTTTAAGGTGGCAAGTCGTTCATTGGGCGATAAACCGATAGAGCCCGCTGAGGGTTCTAAATCGCCACTTAAAATTTTCATCAGTGTGGATTTACCACATCCATTAGCTCCAATTAAGCCATAGCGATTGCCATCGCCAAATTTTACTGAAATATTTTCAAAAAGTGGTTTAGCACCAAATTGCATGGTGATATTAGCTGTGGTAATCAAAATAAGTGTCCGTTGGTTAGAATAATGAGTAAGTAAATTTGTAAAATTATGGCGTAGTTGGGGCTGATTTGGCGTTCTGGTTTATAGCAATAAGGCTTCATCGATAGCAAAAAAGTAATCGCTCGCGCAAATTAAGGCGGGTGCGGTAAAGGCACTTACGCCATACACTTCCGTGGTAAGTGCATGCTGGCTACGAATTTTTTGTAGCAGTAACTCAAAATCGCCATCGCCAGACAATAAAATAATCACATCAACTTGTGCCGCATAGTCGATAACGTCGAGGGTAATGCCTACATCCCAATCAGCTTTGGCTGAGCCGTCACAGCGTTGAATAAAAGGTTTTAATTTAACCGTAAAGCCAATGCTTCTTAACGCTTGCTGAAAATCGCGTTGTTTGCTGTCACCTCGGTCGGTGGCATAAGCAAAGGCAGCAATCACTTGACGATGCTGAGTCGCCAGCAGCCAAAACGCTGCGTAATTAAATTGTCGTTGAAAACCTTGCCGCGTGGTGTAGTAAATATTTTGCACGTCGACAAAAATGGCTATTTTTTCCATTAGTTAGCTAAAAAGTAAGGCCTGAATAACGACAGAGTGTACGTTAGCCGTGTGACATTTACTTTGCTTAGTGTGAATTAGCTTAAAAATGAACAGCAATAATCCGTGGCAATCCGTACTTTTATCGTAAAACTTGCTTTGGCTGACACCTTAAAGCTATCGCCTGCTGCATAAGCTTGCCAGTCTGTTGTATTCGGCAACAAGACCTCTACTTCTCCTGCGAGAATCTCCATCAGTTCTGCCGCCTCTGTTGAAAAAGTATATTCACCCGGCAACATAAAGCCTAAGGTTTTGCTTGAGCCATCAGCAAAACGAACAGTACGACTGTTCACTTGCCCATCAAAATAGACATTGGCTTTTTTTACAACCGTGACATTAGAAAACTCTGACATAAAGACCCCTTGGTAATTTGAGAAAATAAAAAGCGCAATAATAGCAGATTGTCAGCAGTGCTGTAGGGCGGATTCACCGCTAAGCTAAGGAAGTTAGGCGTAGGCAGAAGGGGGGGCACTGCTTTCGCACGCTACCCTGCGGCAATTAGCTGGCCCCTGTTAAGGGGTTCGTTATTACCTTTAGAAAAACAAGATTAATATTTTTGTCACTGTAATCCATGTATATTATAAGGAAATAAAGCACATAATTTGTAAAATCCACTTAAGAGGAAGGTATGGAACAACTAACAGAAGAAGAACGTAAACGTATTATCGAAAGCTCCCCCGTCGGGACTTTTGCATTAATGGTTGCAGTTGTGGGGGGCATGGTCATCGCTTGGCTGTTTTTATATTACGGTGTATTTTTGCCGCGCGGCTAGGAAAATCTTATGCAAACAGAACCCACTATCAGTAAAAACATACAGCTCTTTCGGGAGTTTGTCAGCTACCTTCGCACCTTGCACATTGATAATCTGGAACAAAAATGGATCACCATTGCCATGGTAATTATTGCTTTTTTGGTTGGCATTATCACCGTTGATGCCTTATTTCATGGCATTAATCCACCTAGCAAGGTGGAGACTATCGACTCAGCAAGCGCGCATTTAAGCAAAGAATTTGCTGAGGATAATTTAGGTGTGCAGCGTGATGAGAACGGCAAGATTATTGTGCGCATGGTTGCCTTACGCTATTCGTTTATTCCCAAACATCTTGAAATTCCTGCTGAAACGCCAATTACCTTTCGTTGGGTCAGCACTGATGTGTTACATGGCGTTAATATTCCCATGACCAACATGAGCACCATGATCGTCCCTGGCTATGTGGCTGAAGTCACCACAACGTTTCCAAAACCAGGTGAGTATCCACTGTTGTGCAATGAATATTGTGGCCTTGGTCATAATCACATGTGGAGCACTATTGCCGTTATTGCCAAAGAAGACTGGGTGGCTAAAAGCACACCGGCACCTTCTACGCTAACTAAGTGAGGAGTAGATTATGAATGATACAGCAGAAAGAAAATTAATCTTATGTCACTTATGGGTGGCATTTGCAGCATTTATCGTGGCCTGTTTTATGGGCGAATACCAAGTTTTGGAGCGCAGTGGTTTATTACCTATTTTAGAATCACCTTCCGTTTATTTTGCTTCGGTCAGTACTCACGGCGTATTAATGGCGTTTGTGTTAACTACTTTTTTCATCATGGGTTTTGGCTACGCCATTGCAAGCAGTAGCTTAAAGCAACCTATTTGGAATAAACCTTTAGCCTGGGGTGCCTTTTGGTTGGCTCTATTTGGCGTGGTATTAGCTGCGGTGCCTTTACTGTCTGGTAAAGCCTCGGTACTGTATACCTTTTATCCACCGATGGTTGGGCATGCAGCGTTTTACATCGGCGCAACCTTATTGGTTATTGGCTCTTGGATTTGGTGTGCCATCATGTTGATCATGTTCACGCAGTGGAAAAAAGCCAACCCCTCTCAAAATGTACCATTAGCTATGTTTGCTACAGCAGCAAACGCTTTATTATGGCTGTGGGCAAGTGCTGGCGTGGCACTGGAAGTATTATTTCAATTAATTCCGTTGTCATTGGGTTGGACGGATACCATTGATCCTGGTTTAGCACGAACCTTATTTGCGTGGACTTTACATCCCATTGTGTATTTCTGGCTGATTCCTGCGTACACCGCCTTTTATGTGTTTGTCCCAAAGCAAGCGGGTGGCTTTTTATTCAGTGATGAAATGGCACGAATGGCGTTTATTGTCTTAGCGGTATTTGCCTTACCCATTGGTTTTCATCATTTGTACATGGATCCTGAACAAGCCAGCGGTTGGAAATTATTACACGGCATCGGCACCTTTATTGTGGCGTTACCCACCTTAGTGACCGGCTTTACGGTTATTGCGTCGTTGGAAATTGCAGGCAGACTGCGCGGTGGTAAAGGTTTATTTGGCTGGCTAGGCACCTTACCGTGGGGCAACCCTATGGTGTTGGCGGTGATTTTGTCTTTATTAATGCTCATCTTTGGTGGCTTTGGTGGCATTGTTAATGCCAGTTATGCAATGAATGCAATGGTTCACAATACCGCCTGGGTTCCTGGCCATTTTCATTTAATTTTTGCGGGCACTACAGTCATTATGTATTTTGCTGTTGCTTATTATTTATGGCCGCTGTTGGTAAGAAAACCATTGTTTTCAAACCAGCTCGCACTGCTTCAGTTATGGACGTGGTTTATTGGTATGAGTATTTTAACAACACCTTGGCACGTCTTAGGTTTATTAGGTCAACCTCGCCGTATTTCTACCGTGGTTTACAATAATTTACTCACCCTGGCATGGAAACCTTACGAGTTAATGATGATTTTTGGTGGTTTGATTTTACTAGGTTCAGCATGCTTATTAGTCTACAACCTAGTTAAAACACAACTAACACCGTATGCAGAGCACTTTACAGATGAAATCGATTACGCTGAACCCATTCATAAAGTAGGTGTGTTACCAGAATACCTAAATGGCTTAACAGTGTGGAATAAAGTTATCGCCGTGTTAATGGCCATTAGTTTTGGCTTTCCAATCCTGCAATTCTTTTTTATGGACACTTTTGGCTCAAGCGCGTGGGGAAATTAATCATGATGAACAAAATTATTCTTTTCTTAATGCTATGTATGCCTGTTGTCGTTTATGCAGAAGCGTCTTCGACTATTGCGTGGACACCAGAAACACTTAACTTTGTTAAACATGGCAATGCTGTTAAAGGCAAAGCACTGGCGCAATCGTGTACTGGCTGTCATGGCGAACAAGGCCTCAGTGCCATGCCAGAAACGCCCTCTTTAGCAGGGCAGTTAGCCACCTACACTTACAAACAGCTGCGAGATTATGCCAATAATCTGCGCAGCAATCCAACTATGTCAGCAATGGTGCAAGGGCTAAATGCACAGGATTCGGCTGATTTAGCCGTCTGGTTTAGCACCTTGCCAGCCAGTCTTGGCGCGACCAGTAATCCAACACCCAACGCTGAAAAACTGGTGCAGCAAGGCGATGGTAAACGCATTATACCGCCGTGCGCAGTGTGCCATGGGGCAAACGGGCAGGGTGAAAAAATGGACATTCCCGCGTTAACAGGGCAGCGTGGCGATTATCTCATTAAAACCCTTTTGGACTATAAATCAGGACAACGCCATAACGATGTTTACAGCCGTATGCGTGTGATAGCTCAGCAGCTTAAAGAATCAGAAATCAATGAGTTAGCTAAGTATTATCAACACACACCAAAACCATAATCATAACGACACCCCCTGCTTTCCTTATAAAGACTTCCCAAAGAAGGCAGGGGTAAACATAGTCGCTAAAGATTATATTGACGCAGCAGGCAATATAAACCATAATTTTTACGAGGTTAATTATAATAAAACACATTGGAGAAGAGCATGGCTTTAATTACTTGGACAGCAGAACAGTTTGCTACACATGTTGGTTTCGCAGACGATGAACATAAAATTTTGTTCGATAAGCTCAATAACTTATATGACTTAGCAATAGGTGGCGCAGCACGTTCTGAAATCGGTGCACAATTGGATGATTTGATTGCTTATGTGGTGGGACATTTTGCTCATGAAGAGAAAGAAATGATAGCTAAAGCCTATTCTGGCTATGAGCGTCATAAACAAGAGCACGAAGCGTTAATCGGTATTTGTGGTGGCTTACAAACTAAATTTCACGCGGGTGAAGCTGAAGTAACTGAAGAAGTAGGTCAATTAGTTAAAGGTTGGTTAGACAGCCATATTCCTACCTATGACATGGCGTATGCGAACGCGTTAAATAGCTAAAAAACGACTCAACTCGCACATAATCTCAGAGAACGCTTAAACACCTCACAGGCTTGCGAAGTCATTGCGTCGCAAGCCTTTTTTATGTCCACTAAAACCACCACTCACCCAGACAGACCAAATCAGGAACGCAGGGCTTTATCTACTAACAAACTAAGCGTGCACTTCACGCGTCATAAGTTATTTATGCTGCTTTGCCTTTTGTAAGCACAAACCCAACGGGAGCTTTGGGATTTATTGAATGACTCATCATTATTTCTACAGCGAATTCTTCTGTAGCGCGTTGCTGACAAAACTCAGTCACTGCGCGGCATTCTTCTGCACCGCCTGAATGCCCAGGATAAGCAATAATGGTAAGAATGCCGTCTGGCATGAGCACTTGGCAGGCGGCATGCAATGCCACCAAGGTAGAAGTAGTGTGCGTAATAATGTGTTGATTTCCGCCAGGCAAATAGCCCAAATTAAACATACAAGCGCGAATTCTTCCGTGTGCTGACATCGGTAAATAGTTAAGTAAATCTGCATGATTAGCCTGATACAGTGTCAGTGCTGATGACGTAATATGTTGTTGCACATGATCTATGGACTCTGCCTGAATATCAAACCCAAACACACGACCTGTCTCACCAACGGCGGTAACTAAAAAGGCCGTATCCTGACCCTTACCTAAGGTGGCATCAATGACCCAATCGCCTTTTTGAATGCGCTCTAAGAGCTTGGTCTGAACGGTTTTAACAAGGGAAATGGCGGTCATAAAAGCGCTGAATGTCGGCTGGAAATGCTGTGTGTTGAGTGACTGCTTTGGCAAATTGCTGTGCGTACCACGGCATGTATAAACTACCTTTAGCGCCAAAGCCATTAAAAATAAGCAGTTGCGAATGGTGCGGATGTCGACCTAAAAAAGGTTGTTTATCGCGGGTGCATGGACGAATATGGGCATCATGTTGCAGGCAAGTAAACGTGTCAACGTGTGCATTAACTGTGCGTAAGGCATGCAATAACGCCTCTTTTGCTGCGGCGGTGGGCAAGGTATTTAAACATTGATGACTAAACGTTGCCCCCACTCTAAGGTGTTGCGATTGGAGCGGCAACGCCCAATGCCCATAATTGATTATCGTCTTGGGTTGCTCGCGGTCATGACGTAAACTTAAAATCTCCCCTTTAGCTAATTGAAAAGGCAGCCACGAAAACCAAGGGTTCTCAGCACCCAAATAACCTTCGCAAAAAATAACGTGTTTGGGAGTAAAATTTTGCCAGCGTAACTGTGGCGTTATCTGCAAACTACTGTAATCAACGTGTGCGGACAAATAACTGTCACGTTGACATAAAAAAGATTTAATACTCGCTAGCAGTTTAGGTAACAAGACGTATCCCGTGTGCTGTTGATATGCATAAGCGTAACTCTGAAAGTCAGCCAAAGCGTGGCCACGGGCACAGTCACTAAAATAGCCTTGATAAGGTGCTTGGGTAAGTCGCTGCTGCACGTGCTGGTAAGCGACTTCATTAGGCAATAAACGTAGCATGGGGGTCGCGACAAATACCTCATGATGAAAAACATCAGCCAAGTGCTGATACAGCTGACGTGCTGCGGGCAGTAATCGCTCTATTTCGTCTGCTAACACAAAGCGCATCCCCGCTATGGGATTGATTATTCCTGCGGCTATTTTGGACGCATTATTGTGTTCAGGATCAACCACCATGACTGAATGATTACGGGAAATTAACTCCCATGCCAGCAAACTGCCTGCTAAGCCCTGACCAATAATCAAATAATCTATAGGTCTACTCATCACTTACGCATAATACGCATCAACACAATAATACTTATTACTACCCCTAAACTAATTCCGATAGGCCATAGCACGGGTTGATTCCATTCCGTGCGTTGCTGCGCTCTTGCTTGGCTATCAATGCGCACATATTTCAGTTGATTATTGGCCATTAGATTCAATTTAATATTTTCATACCAACGATGATACAGCGAAAATGTTTTGGGATGAAAACCAAATACCCATGGTGAGTCTTGTCGAATCAGTGCTTGTAATTGCTGAATAATGGCATAACGTTCTGAGCTATTATCCATATTACGCATGGTTTCAAATAAACGATCAAACTCAGGGTTTTGATAATTGCTGGCATTTTCACCCCCATATTTCACTTTGGCATTACCGCCATACAATAAAAAGAAAAAGTTTTCTGGGTCGGGGTAGTCGGCATTCCACCCCCACACAAAAATTTGCGCATTGCCAGAGCGCATTTTTTCTTGAAAGCGATTGTAATCCGTTGCACGAATAACCAAGGTAATGCCTAATTTTTCAAATTGTTTTCGATACCAATTCATCATGGGTCTATCATCAATGCTGGCGGACATGGTATCGAAATACAAAATCAACGGCGCATTAGTTTTGGGATCAATGCCATTTGCATAGCCTGCTTCGTGCATAAGTTGCCGTGCTTTAGTCAGTGATTTACGCTGTGGCGACTGCTTCACAACATCATAAACAACAGTATTAATTCCCGCATCCCCTTCCGCATAGCCAAAAATTCCTGGTGGTAACGCACCTTGCGCTGGAAAGCCACGCCCATTTCTAAAAATAGCGATGAACTCTTCAAAATCTACGGCAATGGCAATGGCTTGCCGTAATTTTTTTGCCGTCTCACTATGACCGCCAACGGTTGCATCGAGCATATTAAAGCCCATATAAAAGCTGGAAGTTTCCACCCCAGTTTGTAACTGTATGCCCTTTTCACGCATGGTGTCAGTTAACGTCATCCCGCCTGCAGCATTATATTGAATGGCTTGATCGAAGCTATCAGACGCAATTCCCGAAGCATCGTAATAGCCTTGTAAGAATTTAGTCCAATAAGGGATGGTTTCTTTTTCTAAGGTAAAGACTATTTTATCTATAAATGGCAAGCGTTTACCCGCATCGTTAAGTAAGCCAATGCTCACATCATTGGGCTCACCTTCTGTAGGGAAGGTTTCTACATGGAAATTAGGATTCTTTACTAAGGTCATCCTACGGTTAGGATTATTTTCGGCAAGATAATAAGCACCCGTACCTAAGGGAAACCAGTCTAAGGTAATATTTTTTTCATTAAGCCCCGCTTGATAATAAAATGCCTCGGCTTCCCAAGGCATCGGTGCAAAAAATGGCATCGCAAGCCAATAGATAAATTGCGGATATTTACCCTTAATTCGAATACGGTATTGATACTTGCCCAATGCTGTCACGCCAGATAGGGGCATTGATCTAAACGTAGCAAGTGGCGTTTGTGGGCTGAGTTGTTGGCTAAAATCAGTAAACCCGACAAGGTAATTTTTCATCATTTCAGCAATCGGAGATTGCACTTTTGGATTAGCTAAGCGTTTAATTTGATAGACATAATCCTCAGCAATTAATTCACGCGAACCCGTTTCTGGGAAATCCTGTAAATTTTCAAGTGAATTGGTTTCTGCCACACTTAAATGATGATAGCGATACTCACCCTGCTTATTTTTAGCTAAGGCAGGATGCGGTTGATAGTAAATATTGGGTTTTATAGTAATAATATAATCAGTAAACGCAATATGTGAGGCTGCACTATCTGCGGGTAACTCCTGTAGTTGTTTGTCTAAATACACCAGCTCAGGCATTTTTTGTGCGGTAAGTGGCGTTAATTGATAAGGTCGCTTAAGGTAATGATATTGAAACGGCGGCTCATAAATTTGCGCCACAAAGGTATATTCATTTGAACTATACGCGGAGGCTGGGTCTAAATGCTTAGGCCGCTCAGAAAATGAACTATATAACACCTGTTGCGTAGTATCGCTATACCGATAAGGATTATTTGCCTGATCGGAGGTGCACGCGCCGGCAAGTAAAGATAGCATTAATAAAACACCACGGATAAATCTGGTCATTGAATAATATAACTGTGCAAAGTGTAAGATAACGTTAGCCTGAATTCATATATTAAGTGCATAAGTTCTGCCCGTAATAGTTAGCAATATGCTGCATTGAATTAAATCAAGACATAGCTGTAAAGTAAACTTTTATACACAGGGTTAACGTTTTTCTTAAGCAACAACATTCTATTCTCTTAAAATAAGTCATGTTATTTTAGCTTGACAAAAAATCTCCATAGTAGAAACTAAAGGCGTTTTAATTACTCGCGAGTTCCATTTTGAATGATATTCCTTTGAGTGTGCTGTTCGGCGTACTCGCATTTATGTTGATTTTATCAGCATTTTTTTCTGGCTCTGAAACGTCGTTAATGACGCTAAACAGATACCGTTTAAGGCATTTAGTTAAACAAAAAAATCTGTCTGCCATCAGAGTTAATAAGTTATTGCAACGACCTGATCGGTTAATCAGTTTGATTTTACTGTGTAATAATTTTGTGAATACCTTTGCCGCTTCACTTACCACAGTGATTGCTATTCGGTTGTTTCCAAATGATGAATCTAGTATTGCCGTGGGTGCAGTGTGTCTCACTATTTTTATGCTGATTTTTTCTGAAGTCACGCCCAAAACCTTAGCTGCGCTGCAACCTGAATTGTTAGCGTATCCTTCCTCTTGGATTTATCCACCGCTGCAAAGACTGTTTTATCCCGTTATTAGTTTCGTCAATATTTTTGTCAAGATGTTGCTGTGGATGGTACGCATTGACATTAAAAAAAATCGCAATGATTCCTTAAACACCGATGAGCTTAAAAGCATTATCACTGAAGCTGAAAGTTTAATGCCTATTCGCTATCAAAAAATGCTGTTAGGTATTTTAGATTTAGAATCAGCCACTGTTGAAGACATCATGACTAGGCGCAATGAAATCGTTGGCATTGATTTGGAAGCGCCGTTAGAAGAAATTATTGACCGCATTAAAACCAGTGCTTATACGCGTTTAGTGGTTTATAAAAAAAGCATTGATCGCGTGATTGGTTTTTTACATTTAAGAAAAGTATTAGTTGAGGTTAATAATGAGAACTTTGATAAGCAAAGTATTATCAATTTATTAACTAAACCCGTGTTTATTCCAGAAAGTACGCCTGTTCATGCGCAGTTAATGAGTTTTAAAAATGAGCAAATTCGGATAGGTTTGGTTGTTGATGAATATGGCGACGTGCAGGGCTTGGTAACCTTAGATGATTTATTTCAAGAGATTGTGGGTGAATTAATAACGGATGTTAACACCGCAGCCCGAAAACAAGGTGACGGGAGTTATTTAGTGGATGGCGATATTTCTGTGCGCGAATTAAATCGTATTGCGCAATGGACGTTGCCCACTGAAGGCCCTAAAACATTAAATGGCTTAATCATTGAGTTGTTGGAAACGATTCCCGAGCCTAAAACCAGTGTTAATCTTCATGGTCATCCTATTGAAATTATTGCCTGTGATAAAAATACGGTGACCTTAGTTAAGTTTTTAGTAAAAAAATAACTATATTAAGCTGTTGGTGGGTAAAGTAGTTATTCATACGAGCATTGTGCAAGTCTAGCGATTAATAAATACATGACGGTGCCTGTTTTAGTTCTGTCATCGCAATGGCTTTGCTTTTACACATTCTTCTTGGCTAAAAATTGCACTGATTTTCTTGCTTTAATTACGCGCTTAATCTGGTATCGTTAACGTGTATGCGTAGTGAAATTTACACGCTATAAAAATAATAATAAATTTTAGGAGATGAAGCCAATGAAGCTAGATAACAAATTTACTGCATTGCAGCTAGCCATTATTAATGATCAAGCAGCCCTGTATACCTGTGCGTGTCCAGTGCATGTTAGTTTGCAAATTACCAATTTGCGTAAATTATTTGATTATCAGCTGTTGTGTATAGAAAATGAAAGCTTGAATGAAAGTAGTGTCGAGATTGAAGTGCATCATCGTATCGCTGAAGTGGCTAGGCAGGCTCATCAGTTGATGGAAAAATGTTTAGATGAGGTGTTAGAGTTAGAGGGCTGGGATCGTACTAAGCTGGTTATGCCGATAACAACACATCGACAATTGGTTAACAGAGTTCATAATCGCTAAGTTTGAGGGGGGGGTTACCGGAGTGTCTACGTTTAAAAACATCCGGTAAATACGGCTAAAGTAATTTATTCGGCCGTGGTTGGATCAATTACTGTTTTAATTTCGGCAATACTATTAGCAGGAAAACCACCTTGTTCGGCATGAAGTTTAATGGTCTCAGCATCAGGTGCAATGTAAACACAGTAGATTTTGTCATCAGTGACGTAGCTTTGTAACCATTGAATTTTGGTGCCAAGTTCGTTAAGTACACTGCATGATTTTTGTGAGATACCTTGAAGTTGCTCGCTGCTTAGCGCGCCTGCGCCAGGAAGTTCGCGTTCGATAATAAATTTTGGCATGTTAAAGTCCTTATGGTTGGGGATTCCTTGATTAAATCAAGGACGTGTTGCAGCCAATAGCAAGCATGAGCATTGGCTAATTAATTTTAATAGCAGTTTTGGGTAAAATACAGTTTTTCCGCGTATCCCGTATTGCGATGTGCAGTGCTTATTTTACAAAACATTGTTTTTCTGCATCTGCTTCAACTTCTTTAAGTCGCTTACCTAAGTCTTTAGCCTGTTTTGGATCACGAAAAGCACCGCCCGCATCGCCTGGAGTGCTTTTTAAATAACCAAATGTTTTAGCACTTTCAAAATCATTAAAACTCATTTTTTCTGCAATTTTGTCTATTTTACAGCCACACGCATACTGGCTGATGTACGTTAAGCCACCATGTTGAGCAACACAATTAAGCACATATTCCACGCGATCGCGGGTGGGGAAATCATTAACTATTGTCGGCTCAAGGGGGGGTACGGTTTCAGGTGCTGATGCACAGGCACTTAGTAGCACGGTGATAAGCGTGCAGTGTAGTAGGGTGGTTTTGGACATAATGATGTTCCTCTTGTTGTAGTAAATACCAAATAAATAGTGTAACTGAGGGCTATTTTAAGAGGTAGTGTCTTAACGGTATAGTCAATTTATTGTCGGGTAACAAATAATTATTTCTAAAGTTCCAAGCATGACGGTAACATTAGTTATAATGCACGTTAACGAGATTACAGGTAATAAAGGCGACGATGATGAATAAAAATAATGCACTTCATAAAATAGTTATTGTCGGTGGAGGCGCTGCAGGTCTTGAATTGGCAACGCGGTTGGGGAAAAAATTAGGCAAAGCACAGTTAGCGGAAATTACCTTAATCGATGCCACGACTACCCATGTATGGAAGCCACTGTTGCATGAAGTTGCGGCGGGTACCTTAGATGAATCTGAGCAAGTGGAATATTTAGCGCAGGCACACCGTAGTCATTTTTTATTTCGATTAGGGAAAATGGAGGCCATTAATAGACAAAAAAAAGAAGTGTCTGTTGGTCCTACGCTTAATGATGCTGGGGAAGAGCTTATTCCAAGCCGAGTCTTTCATTATGATACGTTGGTGATGTCGGTAGGGAGTGTGAGTAATACGTTTAATATTAAGGGTGTTCAAGAGCATTGTTTATTTTTGGATACCACTTCACAAGCGTTTAATTTCCAGAAAAAATTATTTGAAACGTACATTAAAAAATATGTTGGTAAAGATCAAGCTATTACCGCAGCTAAGCCGTTATCTATTGCTATTGTTGGGGCGGGAGCCACAGGGGTTGAGTTGTCAGCACAATTACATGAAGTCACCAATGTGTTGGCTATTTATGGCTTGAAAGAAACCAGTAATGTGAAATTAACCATCATTGAAGCGGCCACCCAATTATTGCCCGCTTTGCCTGATCGCTTGGCACACGCTACGCAAGCGCAGTTAGTTCATTTGGGTGTGGATCTTAAGCTGGGTCGTCGTGTCATTGAGGTTAACACTGAAGGCATTATGACCCATGACGGTGAGTTTATTGAGGCAGATATTAAAGTTTGGGCGGCTGGCATTAAAGCTCCAGAATGGCTAAAAAATATGGATGGGTTGGTGGTCAATCATATTAATCAGTTAATTGTCGATCAAACCTTAAAAACTAATGATGATGATGTCTTTGCCATGGGTGATTGTGCAGCCTGTGTTTGGCAGGGGCATAAAGGCAATATTCCACCACGTGCGCAAGCAGCGCATCAACAAGCAGAAACCTTATACAAATCTATACTTAATCGGTTAAAAGGTTATGATTTGGTGACGTTTCAGTATCATGATTACGGCTCTTTAGTGTCTTTAGGCAAATACTCAACCGTAGGTAATCTTATGGGCAATTTAATGGGCTCAATAAGTATTGGTGGTTTCATTGCTAAAATGGTGTATGTCTCTTTATATAAATTACATCAGGTGGCGTTGCACGGCTATTTTAGAACCTTAATGTTAACCTTATCTAATGCCTTTAGACGCAGTGCGTACATAAAAATAAAAATGCATTAGGCATATTTCACAGCATGTAATTACACTTTTTACTAAAAATTATTATAAAAAAATACTATGTTTGATATTGAATATGAGTTCTCAGAAGAAGATTTAGTCCATTTTAACGAATTGCAATTCATGAGAAATGAAGAGATTCAACAGGATATTAGAAAAAACCGTTGGATTGTGCCCGGAGTGATGGCAATCATTGGTTCTTTTTATTATGTTTATTATGGTGATTGGCAAACCTCTGCGTATATTTTATTAATTGCCCTGTTATGGGCATTATTATCGCCTAAAGTTATGTTGTTGGATTTGCACAGGCAAGTTCTTAAAAGTTATTCAGAAAAAGAAAAAAATGCCATGTTTGGTAAATATAAACTGAGCATTGATCCGCAAAATGCAGGCTATTTATTAGAAAAATCCCCCAGTGGCTCGCATAAAATGGCATGGAATGAGTTGCTTAGAGTTGAATATGGTAAGCGCTATGTTTACATCTATATCAACTTAACGACAGCATTAGTCATCCCTCTTAAAAAAGTAATCAGTGGTGATTTAGAAAAATTTGCTGAGCAAGTTGAGATTATGATTGATCGCAATGCGTAAGCAATGTGAACTGTTCGTCAGTAGCGTTTAAGATTTAGATAGGGCTTATTACCCAAGGTTTTTTGTGCATATTCATATTTTAGGTATTTGCGGTACATTTATGGGTGGTCTTGCTATTTTAGCAAGGCAGCTTGGTTATCACGTTACTGGCTCAGATCAGAATGTATATCCACCAATGAGCACGCAATTAATGGCGCAAGGAATTGTATTGATGGAAGGCTACCGTGCTGAAAATCTTTCGCCAAAGCCAGATTGCGTGATTATTGGTAATGCCTTATCACGCGGTAATCCTGAAGTTGAAGCTGTATTGGCACAAGGTCTGTACTACACTTCTGGGCCACAATGGTTAGCTGAGCATGTTTTGCAAAATAGATGGGTGCTTGCGGTTGCAGGCACACATGGTAAAACAACCACAAGTAGTCTGTTAGCGTGGATAGCCACGGATCAGGGTATCGATGCTGGTTTTTTAATTGGTGGCGTACCGTTAAATTTTGGCAAATCTGCCTATTTAGGAACCGCACATTATTTTGTGATTGAAGCGGATGAATATGATTCTGCTTTTTTTGATAAACGTTCAAAATGTATTCATTATCGTCCGCGCACTGCCATCATAAATAATCTTGAATACGATCACGCAGATATATTTCCAGATTTAGCAGCCATTAAAACGCAATTTCATCATTTTGTAAGAACCATTCCATGCAATGGGTTACTTATTTATCCCCAGTCTGATGTCAATGTGCAGGATGTTTTGGATAAAGGCTGTTGGACGCCCGTACATAAAACAGCTTTAGAAAATGCTGATGCTGAGTGGTCTGCAGAATTGCTTGCCGAAGATGGGTCAGCGTTTGCACTTTTTTATCAAGGACAAGCGCAGGGCAGTGTGACGTGGGCTTTAACGGGTAAGCATAATGTCGCTAATGCCATAGCCGCGATTGCTGCCGCACATCATATGGGTATTGCACCTAGTGTTGCCTTACAGTCCTTAGCGACTTTTAAAAGCGTCAAGCGTCGGATGGAAATAGTGGGGCAATTACCTCATATCACTATTTATGATGATTTTGCGCATCATCCCACGGCCATTGCTGCTACGTTAGAAGGGTTACGAAAACGAGTAGGTAAAGAAAAAATTATCGCGGTGCTAGAGTTAAGATCAAATACCATGCGCATGGGTATTCATAACGCAACTTTAGTTGATTCCTTACATGACGCAGACCAGGTTATTATTTTTGACAATGGTGTGTTGTCACCTGATTTACAGCAAACCATGTCAAGTGCTTCGCATATTACCTTGTGTACATCCATAGACAATATTATTCAGCAGATCATTACCTTGGCGCATGGTAGTGGGCATGTTGTACTTATGAGTAACGGCAGTTTTGCTGGCATTTACGCACCTTTACTTGCTGCCTTAGCAGAGAATAGTGCTAAAAATTAATGGATAACTGGTATTCATTTACGCTACAAATTAAAATGAAAAAAATAACCCACACAAAGAGTACCGCGTACTCCTTCAAATTTTGGATTTATTAATGATTGATTATAAATTAACGCATCTTAAACAGCTGGAAGCTGAAAGTATTCACATTATTAGAGAAGTCGCTGCAGAATTTGAGCGCCCTGTGATGTTGTATTCAGTCGGTAAAGATTCAGCAGTCATGTTGCATTTAACAATGAAAGCTTTTTATCCTGGTAAGCCACCATTTCCTTTACTACATGTTGATACCACATGGAAATTTAAAGAGATGATTGCGTTTCGCGACGAAATGATTAACAAGCTAGGCTTAGAATTATTAGTTCATATTAATGAAGAAGGTGTTAAGCAAGGTATTGGGCCTTTTACACACGGTAGTAAAAAGCATACTGATGTCATGAAAACCGATAGCTTAAAGCAAGCCTTAGATAAATATAAATTTGATGCTGCCTTTGGTGGCGCACGACGAGATGAAGAAAAATCACGAGCAAAAGAACGCGTGTATTCGTTTAGAGACAAAAATCATCGTTGGGATCCAAAAAATCAACGTCCTGAACTATGGAATATTTATAACGGTAAAATTGATAAAGGCGAAAGCATTAGAGTATTCCCCTTATCAAATTGGACTGAATTAGATATTTGGCAATATATTCATTTAGAAAATATCCCCATTGTGCCCTTGTATTTTGCTAAAGAGCGTCCAGTCCTTGAAAAAGACGGAATGTTAATTATGGTGGATGATGAGCGTATGCCGATTGGTGACAATGAAAAAGTTGAAATGCGAAAAGTACGGTTTAGAACCTTAGGTTGTTACCCATTAACTGGAGCAGTTGAGTCTTCTGCGACAACATTGCCAGAAATTATTCAAGAAATGCTCTTAACAACAACCTCAGAGCGTCAAGGTCGATTAATAGATCATGATCAGTCAGGGTCTATGGAGCAAAAGAAACGAGAAGGGTATTTTTAAGTTTATTTTGTTCACTTTGTATTTTTAATATTGTTTTTAGAGAATTATTATGTCCCACCAATCCGATTTAATCAGTTCCGATATTAATGCTTATTTAGCACAACATGAACGCAAAGAATTATTACGTTTTCTAACCTGTGGCAATGTCGATGATGGTAAAAGCACCCTTATCGGTCGTTTGCTGCATGACTCCAAAATGATTTACGAGGATCAGTTGGCTGCGGTGCAAGCAGACAGCGTTAAATCGGGTACCACGGGTGCAGGAAAAATAGATTTGGCATTGTTAGTTGATGGCTTGCAAGCAGAACGTGAACAAGGCATTACCATTGATGTTGCCTACCGTTATTTTTCTACAGCTACGCGTAAATTTATTATTGCAGACACGCCAGGTCATGAGCAATACACGCGCAACATGGCAACCGGTGCATCCACCTGTGATCTGGCGATTATCCTAATCGATGCGCGATATGGTGTTCAAACACAAACAAAACGCCACAGTTTTATTGCCTCGTTATTAGGGATTAAACATATTATTGTGGCAATCAATAAAATGGACTTGGTTGAATACAGCGAAGAAGTTTTTTCGCGCATTAAGAAAGAGTATTTGGTTTTTATTGAAACACTAAACCTACAGGATGTGATGTTTATTCCCATGTCAGCATTAGATGGTGATAATGTGGTTAATCCTAGTGAGCACATGGCATGGTTTACTGGCGTTCCATTAATGGAAGCATTAAATACGGTTGTTATTACAAATGATAAAAACTTATTAAATGCACGTTTTCCTGTACAGTACGTTAATCGACCTAATCTTGATTTTCGTGGTTTCTGTGGAACCATAGCAAGTGGCGTATTTAAAAAAGGCGATGAAATTACGGTATTGCCGTCGGGTAAAACAAGTCATATTAAATCAATCGTAACCTACGATGGTGAGCTTGATGAAGCATGGGCAGCCATGGCGGTTACGTTTACGTTAAGCGAAGAAATTGACGTAAGCCGAGGTGATATGATTGTTGGAAAAGCTCAACAAGAGCCCAAGATAGCTGACAAATTTCAAGCCCATATCGTGTGGATGGCTGAGCAATCGTTAACGCAAGGTCGTCAATATACGTTTAAGTTGGGTGCAAGCACGGTAACGGGTTCAATTTCTTTTATTGATCATCGTATTGATGTGAATACCCTAGAGTTTCATGATGCCAGCGAAATAAAACTCAATGAAATTGCGTTATGTACCGTTGCTGTTAATGCGCCAGTAGTGTTTGATTCGTATCAAGAAAATCGTAATACAGGTGCCTTTATTATTATCGATCGCTTATCAAATGGAACGGTAGGGGCGGGCATGATTATCGGTGCTGCAGAAGACAACTTACTCATTCCTGTCACCACGGAAGAGCGTAGTCAGCGCTATAATCAGCGTCCAGTAAGCGTGTCATTACAAGGAGAGCAGGCCTCTGTGTATGCGTGTCAATTAGAAAGAAAGCTATTTAACAATGGCCATTTAGTGGTCGTGCTAGAAAGCAATGATCTTTCATTAGCCGAGCATTTTAAGCACTATGGTGCGCTTGTGTTAAGTATTAATGATAATAATGTTGCAGCTGATCTTAATTTTGTCACCGAACATGAGTCTATTGATTCAATCTACAATGAACTAAAAAATAAAGGCTATATTTATTAATGCTTAGCTTTCAAAATTAATTTCGTAGCCGGTGTATTTTCTAATATTAATTACGCCACTATCCAAGATCAGATATTGACCTTTAATTCCTACTAAGACCCCTGAAATTTTTGGTGTTTTTAGTAAGCATAATGACTTAATCTTTTCAGGATAGTTATACAGAGGAAATTCGATGCTGACCGGTTTCGCATCAACAAGCACTTCAATGGAAGTGGGGGCGTTTTGGTAAATTTCATTTAATTGCTCGTTACATTGCGCCAGTAATTCATCGCGAATGCTCGTTAACTCAAGTTCTGCTGGCTTACCCTTAAGCATTTTTTGCCAATGCGTTTTATCGCTAATATAGTGTCCAAAAGTAATTTCTAGTACCCCTGCTAGGTATCGTGACTGGGTTTTAAATACGGGCAAGCCCTGTGTGGCGCCCTGATCAATCCAGCGCGTAGGTAACTGAGTTGCACGCGTGATACCTACTTTAACTGCGCTGGAATTAGCTAAATAAACAATGTGCGGCTGAAAGCAAAAAGCATTCGCCCAGCTAGGGTCGCGACAAGTACCTTGATTAAAGTGGCAGATGTGGGGTTTAAGTATACATAAGTCGCACTCAGCTAATGTACTAAAACAGGGGTAGCAATAGCCTTGATTGTAAGTTTTTTTTATGGATTTTTGACAATGAATGCAGAAAATTTTACCTGTATGGTTAAGGGTAATCTGTTTGCCAATAAGTGGGTTTAAGTTGGTATGCGTAGTATTAATAACTAATTTATATTGAACAATTGCGCTTGCAGGCTCAAGGTGAGTGTGCATTTTGTGTAATATTCCAAGCATAATGATGTTTCCTAAATTTATTCATAATCAGGCTAATGATGTCATACATTCAGTTTAGCTTAAAGGCATTATAAATTATCAAGTTAAACTAAATGTCATAACTGAGCATCGATTCTATCTTGATTAAATAGAATGTGGTGGCTATAATCCAGCAGCTTAATTGTTTGAGGTTGAATGTGGTTGTAAAGATATCTCCGATTATCTTAAAGATTTTGGGATACCAATTAGTGATTATTATGTTGGTTGGTATTGGCTTTGCACTCTTCAAAAGCGTTAATGAATTGGTGTTTTCAATGCTAGGTGGGATGATTGCATTTGTCCCTAATGCTTATTTTGCACTCCGCACCAATCAGAATTTGGGAAAAGAGGCTAAAGAAATATTAAATTCGTTTTATGTTGCGGAAGCAATCAAGTTGCTTTTAACCGCATCCTTTTTTTTGATTGTATTTCAACTTCCCAATGTTCAAATAATTCCCCTGTTAACAGGGTTTATAACAGCATTATCAATTTCATGGTTTGCTTTGTTAATACGTTAATATTTTATACAGAGAGGTTTAATGTCTACTCAAGTTCATGCAGCAGAAGGTGCAACCGGATATATTGTTCATCACTTAACTTCTCTTAGTGTGGGAGAGGGTTTCTGGACATTGAATTTAGATACTCTTTTCTTCTCAGCGGTCTTGGGTGCAGTTTTTATTTGGTTTTTTAAAACTGCTGCAGAAAAAGCAACAACAGGTGTTCCTTGTTTAGTGCAAAGCTTTGCAGAGCTGCTCATTGAATTTGTTGATACCCAAGTTAAAGATAGTTTTCATGGTAAAAGTCAGTTGATTGCGCCATTGGCGTTAACTATTTTTTGCTGGATTTTTCTATGGAACTTCATGGACTTATTTCCAGTAGATATTTTACCCTTGATTGCATCATTAATGGGTGTAGAGTATTTGCGTGTTGTACCTAGTACAGACTTAAACGCTACCTTTGCGATGTCTATCGCGGTATTTTTTCTGATTATTTTTTACAGTATAAAGATTAAAGGTGCGTGGGGGTTTGCCAAAGAATTAACTTTACAACCTTTTGGTATATGGTTGTTACCCTTCAACTTATTGCTGAAATTAGTTGAGGAGTTTGCAAAACCTATCTCATTGGCATTACGTTTGTTTGGAAATCTATATGCTGGTGAGTTAATTTTTATCCTTATCGCTTTATTACCATGGTATGTACAGCCGGTATTAAGTTTTCCATGGGCGATTTTTCATATTTTAATTATTACTCTTCAAGCGTTCATATTTATGGTGTTGACAATTGTCTACCTAAGCATGGCGCATGAAGATCATTAGTTCCTGTTTTTTATAACTTTTACAATACACATTTGGGGGTATTATGGAAATTGCAAAATTAATTGCAGATGTTCAAGGTATGACTGCTATCGCAGTAGGTCTTGTTTTAGGTATGGGTGCTTTAGGAACTGCGATTGGCTTTGGTTTGTTAGGTGGAAAATTTTTGGAAGGCGCAGCTCGTCAACCTGAAATGGTTCCAATGTTACAAGTTAAAATGTTCGTTGTAGCGGGTTTATTAGATGCAGTAACTATGATTGGTGTTGGTTTAGCATTGTTTTTTACCTTTGCAAACCCATTTCTTTCGGCAGTTCAATCAGCAGCTGCAGGTTAATTGTAAATTTTAATTTTAAGAGGATCGCATCGTGAGTATCAATGCTACTCTGATTGGACAAATGATTACGTTCGCACTTCTAGTATGGTTTACTATGAAGTATATCTGGCCACCTTTATATGATGCTCTTGAAGAGCGGAGAAAAAAGATTGCTGATGGCTTGGCTGCCGCAGAAAAAGGTCAAGAGTCAATGCATTTGGCTGAGAAAAAAGCAACAATTGTTTTAAAAGAAGCAAAGGAAAAATCTTCCGATATTATTAATTTAGCTCAAAAAAGAGCTAATGAAATTGTCGAAGAATCCAAATTAAATGCAAAAAAGGAAAGTGATCGTATTGTCCTTGCTGCACAAGCTCAAGTTGAACAGCAGTATCAACAAGCCAAAGAACATTTGCGTCAAGAAGTTGCTGTGCTCGCAATGAGTGCCGCAGAGCAGATTTTAATGGCAGAGATTGATCAAGCAAAACACCAAGACATTATTAATAGAGTCTCTAATCAATTAGGTTAATATAATGAGTGAATTGGCGACTTTAGCAAGACCTTATGCACAAGCGGTTTTCAAGAGAGCAGTAGAAACTGATTCGATTGAGAAATGGTCTGAACAATTATTTTTTATTTCTGAAGTCATGAGTGATCACGAAATTAAAAGTTTAGTTATTAATCCTAAAGTTAATATTGATAAGACATTAGGATTGGTGTTGGATATTTGTCAAGATTATGTTGATCAAGAAGCACGCACTTTTATTAAGTTGCTTTTTGAAAATAAAAGATTGTCTTTGATGCCATCGATTTTAAGCTTGTTTGAGAGCTTGAAATCAGAACATGGTGGATACATTCATGCTGATGTGCTAACCGCTTATGATTTGTCAGTAGAGGCATTAGATAATTTATCGAATAGCTTGGCTCTGGCTTTGGGAAAAAAAATTCATATTAACGTAATTTTGGACAAGTCTTTAATTGGGGGCGTACTAATCAGGGCTGGAGATATAATTATCGATGGTTCAATTAGGGGTCAGCTTCAACAAATGCAAAAGACTCTTCAATGAGTGAGAAAAAAACATGCAATTAAACCCATCTGAAATAAGTGATCTAATTAAAAAGAAGATCGAAAACTTTGAGTTGAGTTCACAAGCTCATACTGAAGGTACAGTAGTGAGTGTGTCTGACGGTATCGTGAGAGTACATGGACTTTCTGATGCGATGCAAGGGGAGATGTTGGAATTCCCAGGCAATACTTTTGGTATGGCATTAAATCTTGAAAGAGATTCTGTTGGTGTTGTGATTTTAGGTGCATATCAACATATTTCTGAAGGCGATACAGTAAAATGCACAGGTAGGATTTTAGAAGTACCTGTTGGTGAGGCGCTTTTAGGTCGTGTTGTGGATGCCTTAGGTAATCCAATTGATGGTAAAGGTGCTATTGAAACGACAGAAACTTCACCAATTGAAAAAATTGCACCCGGTGTTATTGCGCGTCAGTCAGTAGATCAGCCCGTACAGTTAGGATTGAAATCTATTGATGCAATGATTCCAGTTGGACGTGGCCAAAGAGAATTAATTATTGGCGATAGACAAACTGGGAAAACAGCCATTGCAATTGATGCCATTATTAACCAAAAAGGTACAGGTATAAAATGTATCTATGTGGCAATTGGTCAAAAACGCTCATCTATTGCGAATGTTGTTCGTAAATTAGAAGAACATGGTGCCATGGGGCATACCATTATTGTTGCAGCGTCTGCGTCAGAATCCGCAGCCATGCAATTTATAGCACCCTACACTGGTTGCTCTATGGGTGAATTCTTTAGAGATCAAGGTGAAGATGCGTTAATTATTTACGACGATTTAACTAAGCAAGCGTGGGCGTATAGACAAGTATCGTTGTTACTGCGTCGACCACCTGGTCGTGAGGCTTATCCTGGTGATGTGTTTTACTTACATTCACGTTTACTAGAAAGAGCATCAAGAATTAATGCTGCTGAGGTTGAACGCTTAACAAATGGTCGCGTTAAAAATAAAACGGGTTCATTGACAGCACTACCCATCATTGAAACACAGGGTGGTGACGTTTCTGCATTCGTACCTACTAACGTAATTTCTATTACTGATGGGCAGATATTTTTAGAAAGTAATTTGTTTAACTCTGGTATCAGACCAGCGGTTAATGCAGGGCTTTCAGTATCTCGAGTAGGTGGAGCTGCACAAACTAAAATCATTAAAAAGCTTGGTGGCGGAACGCGTTTGGATTTAGCTCAGTATCGCGAGTTAGCAGCATTTGCGCAGTTTGCATCAGATTTAGATGAAAGTACGCGTAAACAAATTGAGCGAGGACAACGGGTAACTGAATTGATGAAGCAAAATCAATACTCCCCAATGTCAGTTGCTGAAATGTCGGTATCATTGTTTGCAGCGAATGAAGGGTTTTTAGACGAGGTAGAAGTTAATAAAGTTTTAGCTTTTGAAGCAGCATTGCATCTCTATATGAAATCCGAATACACTGATTTAATGGATCGTATTAATGCTACTGGTGATTTCTCGAATGAAATTAAACAGGAAATGCAAGTTGCTATTGAAACTTTCATGAAAACTCATAGTTGGTGAGGAGTAGTCAATGGCAGTCGGTAAAGAGATACGCACAAAAATTGGTAGTATAAAAAACACTCAAAAAATTACTCGTGCAATGGAAATGGTTGCTGCGAGTAAAATGCGTAGAACTAAAGAAAGAATGCAATCAACACGCCCGTATTCAAAAAAAATTGCGCAAATAATTAAGCATTTAGCGCATGCTAATCCAGAATATAAGCATAGTTTTTTGCATAAGCGTGATGTAAAGCGTGTAGGTTTAATTATAATCAGTTCAGATAGAGGTTTATGCGGTGGCTTAAATTCTAATTTGTTTAGAAAGTCTATCGTTCAGTTAATGGAATGGCATAAGCAGGGTATTGAAGTTGATGTTTGTACTATAGGAACTAAAGCGTTTAGTTTTTTTAGTAACCTTAAACAAATTAATATTACTGGTCATATTAGTAAAATTGGGGATACCCCACATTTAGAAGATATTGTTGGCATTATTCGTATCATGCTTACTGCGTATGAACAAAATAAAATTGATCAGCTTTATGTTGTAAGCAATGGCTTTGTGAATACCATGACTCAAAAACCAACTATTGAACGATTGTTACCGATTGTTGCTGGTGAATTAGATGACGGAGTAAGTAAAAGTCATTGGGATTACATATACGAGCCTGATGCTAAACAAATGTTAGATCATCTTTTAACGCGTTACATTGAATCCACTGTTTATCAAGGTTTAGTTGAAAATAATGCATGTGAACAGGCAGCAAGAATGGTTGCAATGAAAAGTGCGTCTGATAATGCTGGGAAAATTATTAAAGAATTGCAGTTAATCTATAATAAAGCCAGACAAGCCGCCATTACACAAGAAATTTCGGAAATAGTCGCGGGTGCTGCAGCTGTTTAGATTAGTGCAAATGATAAAATACTAAGAGGACACAAAATGAGTTCGGGTAAAATCGTTCAGATTATTGGAGCTGTTGTAGACGTAGAATTTTCTAGGGAAGAATTGCCTAATGTTTATGACGCATTAACTGTTGAAAGTAATAGTTTAGTTTTAGAGGTTCAACAGCAAATTGGAGATGGCGTAGTACGAACTATTGCTATGGGTAGTACCGATGGTTTAAGCAGAGGCTTGGCGGTAATTAATACTAAAGCTCCTATTTCTGTACCAGTAGGTCAAGAAACATTAGGTCGTATTATGAATGTTCTTGGTCAGCCAATTGATGAAAAAGGGCCCATTGGCGAAAAAACTAGATGGGGTATCCATAGAGAAGCACCTAGTTATGCAGATCAAGCGGCAGCCAATGAGTTATTAGAAACTGGTATTAAAGTTATCGATTTAGTTTGTCCATTCACCAAAGGCGGTAAAGTCGGTTTATTCGGTGGTGCGGGTGTAGGCAAAACCGTAAACATGATGGAGTTGATTCGTAATATCGCTATTGAACATAGTGGTTATTCAGTGTTTGCCGGTGTTGGCGAAAGAACGCGTGAAGGTAACGACTTTTATCATGAAATGACGGATTCAAACGTTATTGATAAAGTATCCTTAGTTTACGGTCAGATGAATGAGCCGCCTGGAAATAGATTGCGCGTAGCATTAACTGGTTTGACAATGGCTGAGTATTTTCGTGACGAAGGTCGTGATGTATTATTCTTTGTTGACAATATTTATCGCTATACCTTGGCGGGAACAGAGGTGTCAGCATTGTTAGGGCGTATGCCGTCTGCGGTAGGTTATCAGCCCACACTTGCTGAAGAGATGGGAGTTTTACAAGAGCGTATTACCTCAACAAAAACAGGTTCAATTACCTCAATTCAAGCGGTGTATGTGCCTGCGGATGATTTAACAGATCCTTCTCCCGCAACTACTTTTGCGCATTTAGATGCAACGGTTGTTTTGTCACGTCAAATTGCTGAGTTGGGTATTTATCCAGCTATCGATCCACTTGACTCTACCAGTCGTCAGCTAGATCCGTTGGTTATTGGTCAAGAGCATTATGATGTTGCCCGTAAAGTTCAAGGAATTTTACAAAGATATAAAGAGTTAAGGGATATTATTGCGATCTTAGGTATGGATGAATTATCTGAAGAAGATAAATTGACAGTATCAAGAGCGCGTAAAGTTCAACGTTTCTTATCACAACCATTCTTTGTTGCTGAAGTATTTACTGGCTCTCCTGGTAAGTATGTATCGCTTAAAGATACTATTGCAGGGTTTAAAGGTATTATTTCAGGTGAATATGACTCCATACCAGAACAAGCATTTTATATGGTAGGAACGATAGAAGAAGCTTTAGAAAAAGCTAAAGCTATGAATGCAGCATAATTGTTAGGTAAATGAAATGACCATGACTGTTCATGTAGACATTGTAAGTGCAGAAAATGAAATTTTTTCTGGTCTGGCTGAAATGATTTTTGCACCTGCTGAATTAGGTGAGGTAGGGATTAGTCCGCGTCATGCGCCTTTTTTGTCAAAATTAAATCCAGGTGAAGTACGAGTAAAAGTTAGCGAGACTGAGAGCTATCCTTTCTTTATTTCTGGGGGTATTTTAGAGGTACAACCGCATTTAGTGACTATCCTTGCCGATACTGCAATTCGTGCAAAAGATATTGATGAATCAGCAGCCTTAGAAGCCAAAGCAAAAGCTGAAGAAGCTTTGCAAGATAAAACGGGTAAAATTGATTTTGAAGCCGCACATACGCAATTAACACAAGCTATTATGCAGCTTCGCACTTTAGACAGAGTAAGAAAACGTGGTGGCCATTAGTTTTTAGTCATCTTTCGTTTGCTTTAACCGTAAATGTAAGCTCGATAACTTTTTTCGTTATCGAGCTTTTTTTTTGAGAAATTTATGAAAAATGTTTTAACTATTATTTTAGCGGCAGGTAAAGGGTCGCGCATGAATTCACAGCTCCCAAAAGTGCTACATAAATTAGCAGATAAGCCTTTGCTGCATCATGTTTATGATCGGTGTGCAGAATTAGAAAATAATTCAGTGACGATAGTGTATGGTCATGGTGGTGAATTAGTTAAGGCTAGTTTGAGTCATCTTAAGGTTAATTGGCTGGAACAGAAACAGCAATTAGGTACTGGGCATGCTGTTTTACAAGCCTATGAGTTAATAAATAATGACGATACTGTTCTTATACTTTATGGTGATGTGCCATTATTGAGTCAGTCATCGATTGCTTGTTTATTAGCTAAAGTTAATGAGAAAACAGTCAGTTTATTAACAGTAACGCTTGATAAGCCATTTGGTTACGGCAGAATCATACGTAATCAGCAGGGTCAAGTAATTAAGATTGTTGAGGAAAAGGATGCAAGCTCAGAAGAAAAAGCAGTGCATGAAGTTAATACTGGAATAGTTGCTGTGCATGGCAAATGTTTAAAAAAATGGCTAACTCAGTTATCTACGAATAATGCTCAGCATGAATATTATTTAACTGATATTTTTGCAATGGCTGTTCAAGATGATTGCCTAATTGAGGTTAGTCAGCCTGAGTATGTTGAAGAGGTCTTAGGCGTGAATGACAGGCTTCAATTAAGTGAACTTGAGCGTTTTTATCAGCTGAATCAGGCTAAAATCCTAATGAAATCAGGAGTAACTTTAAAAGATCCGCAGCGGTTTGATTTAAGAGGCGTTATTAATTCCTTAGGTACTGATATTGAAATCGATGTCAATGTCGTGCTTTCAGGTCAACTATCAATTGGCAATAATGTTTCAATTGGTGCTAATACGCTGATTTCTAATTCAGTTATTGGTGATGATGTGCAAATTTTACCAAATTGTATTATTGAGAATGCCGTCATCGGAAATTCCAGTAGGATTGGCCCATTTGCACGAATTCGTCCAGACACAGTGTTGAGTGATCATGTGCATATTGGTAATTTTGTTGAAATTAAGAAAACAACGGTGGGTGAGTCAAGTAAAATCAATCATTTAAGTTATATTGGTGATGCAAAAGTAGGGGCTGGAGTTAATATTGGTGCAGGAACAATTACTTGTAATTATGATGGTGTTAATAAATTTGAAACAATAATTGGTGACGGCGCATTTATTGGTTCAGATACACAATTGATTGCGCCAGTTAAGGTGGGAGCCAATGCCACTATTGGCGCTGGGTCAACAATTACCAAAGATACTCCAGAGCAGCAATTAACCTTAAGTAGAAGTAAGCAAGTATCGGTTGTAAGTTGGCAACGACCGATTAAAAAAACGTAAAGCCGATACTTGCGCTACTTACTTGTGTGCTTAGTGAGCTTCGTCCCAGTTATTGCCAACGCCAATATCAACAACTAGCGGTACATTAAGTGTCATGGCTGAACACATCAACTGGGTGATGTGTGTAGAAAAATCCTCAATGATATTTTCTGCAACCTCAAAGACCAGTTCATCATGAACTTGCATAATTAATTTAGCATCAATAGCTTGATCATAAAGCCAATGATCAACATTAATCATAGCCTGTTTGATAATGTCAGCAGCGGTTCCTTGCATTGGAGCATTAATTGCTGTGCGTTCAGCGTATTGTCGTCGGGCTGCACTTTTTGATTTAATTTCAGGTAAATACAGTCTTCTGCCTAGTAAAGTTTCTACATAAGATTGCTCGTGTGCGAGTGCTTTAATATCATCCATATATTTTTTGACGCCTGGATAACGTGCAAAATACAGAGCGATATAATCATTCGCTTGATTTCTTGTTATACCTAGTTGTTTAGCTAAGCCAAAAGCAGACATACCATAAATAAGACCAAAATTAATGGCTTTTGCTGAGCGGCGTAAATCAAAAGTAACGTGATCAAGCGACACCGAAAAAACCTCTGCTGCGGTTGCACGATGAATATCTTCACCTGAGTTAAAGGCGTTTAATAAACGCTCGTCAGCGGACAAGTGCGCCATAATGCGCAGTTCAATTTGAGAATAATCAGCGGCAATAATTTTATAGCCTCGTGGAGCGATAAAAGCTTGGCGAATTTTTCTGCCTTCTGCGTTGCGTATTGGAATATTCTGTAAATTAGGATCAGTGCTAGAGAGTCGGCCAGTTGCTGTGATCGCCTGATGATAAGAGGTATGTATACGTCCTGTATGAGCATCAACTTGCTGCGGTAATTTGTCAGTATAGGTGGTTTTAAGTTTGCTTAAACTACGATGCTCTAAAATAACCTTAGGTAAAGGGTAGTCTAAGGCTAATTCTTGCAAGACAGATTCTTCAGTGGAGGGCTGGCCTTTTGGCGTTTTTTTAAGGATCGGTAAATTTAATTGTTCGTAAAAAATTTCCTGAATTTGTTTAGGCGAGCTTAAATTAAATACATGCCCAACTAGCGCATAGGCATGTTGTTCTAGGGCAATAATCTGTGCAGATAACTCTTGGCTTTGTTGCGCTAACATTGCTGTATCGATAAGCACACCATTGCGTTCAATACGCGCAAGGACCTGTAATAAGGGTATTTCTAGCGTTGCATAGAGCTGATACAAGCGGGGTTCTTGTTGTAGTTTAGCGCTTAATACATGGTGTAAGCGCAATGTAATGTCTGCATCCTCCGCTGCATAAGGTGCGGCTTGTTCAATGCTCACTTCATCAAAGCAGATTTGTTTAGCACCTTTGCCGGCAACAGCCTCATAGGACATGGTGGTCATGCCTAAATAGGTTTTAGCCAGATCATCCATATTGTGTTTTGTGGCGGTACTATTTAATACATAGGACGCTAACATTGAATCGTGAGCGATGCCGCGTAAGTGAATATCATGATTTAAAAAAACATGGTAATCGTATTTTAGATTTTGTCCAAGCTTAGCCTTGTGTGGGTTTTCTAAAAGAGGACGAAGTTTTTCTAAAATAAGTTCTCTATCTAACTGTTCGGGCGCCTCTGGGTAACAATGGCTTAAAGGTAAATAAGCTGCGCAGCCTTCTTCAATGGCAAAGGATAGCCCAACTATTCGGGCTTTACTGTAATCAAGACTGGTGGTTTCGGTATCAATAGCGATAAGTTCAGCCTCCTCCAAACGACCAAGCCATTCTTCAAATTGGCTCATGTTAAGGATAGTCTGATAATCAGTTTGCTGTAAGGTAGGCGTTTCGTTAGGGGTGGACGACGTGATGTGTGCTTGATTAAGCTGGGCAAGCCACGCGCTAAAGCCTAAATCACTAAGCAGGGTTTTTAATTCATCTATATTTGCGGTGTGCTGTTTTAAATCATCAATGCCATAAGGCAAAGGCAGATCACAGTGTATTGTGGTGAGCTGTTGTGAAAGTTTGAGTTGGTCAAGATTGTTGCGTAAATTATCGCCAATCTTGCCTTTAATATCACCAGCATGCGTAATTAAGTTGTCAATGGTGTCGTATTCTTGTAGCCATTTTGCCGCAGTTTTAGGTCCCACTTTTGGAATGCCTGGAATATTGTCAGCAGAATCACCAATAAGGGCCAAATAATCAATAATTTGATCAGGGCGAACGGCAAATTTATCGATAACGCCTTGCACATCCAAACGGGTATCGGTCATGGTGTTTTCAAGGATGATGTGTTCGGTCACTAATTGCGCCATATCTTTATCACCTGTTGAAATAATCACATCAAACCCTTGCGCTGCGCCAAGTTTAGCAAGTACACCTAATACATCATCGGCCTCAATCCCTGTTTCCATGATTAACGGTAATCCCATGGCACGGATGATGTTATGTAACGGTTTAATTTGTACACGTAGATCATCCGCTAAGGGCGGGCGATGCGCTTTGTATTGGGAATATAATTCGTGGCGAAAAGTTTTTCCTGGTGCATCAAAAATGACACTAATGTAATCACTATGATACGTGGCAAGTAGTTTGCGCAACATATTGGTTACCCCATGAATAGCATTGGTAGGTAAGCCGTTTGGACTGCTTAGTGGGGGTACGGCATGGTAGGCGCGAAATAAAAAAGACGAGCCATCAACTAATATCAGGCGAGGTGAGGCAGGAATAGTCATGTGAGTCAGTAGTAAAGTAAGGCTTAGTGATGACTTATTATGCCAGTAGTTTTCTTTGTATGCCTGATGAGATGATAAGCACAGCAATTATCTTTGCTTGCGTACAATTGAAAAATTGCTTTAACAAGCGGTTGCGAGTGCCTTACTTTAAGCATTTCGTTCCTGTAGAGTGACGATTGTCATGAATAATGGTTGAGTTAATGAGCAGGAATGCTGCTAAAAATTGATGCGGGAGATGGGTATTAGTTGCGTACCGTTAATGCTTAAAGAACGACTGCCAGTTTAGGAGGCACTGGCAGTCGTATGGTACAGATACATTGATTACTTAGGGAACGATTAAGAGGCAGGTAGAATATTCCTGCTGTTGATTCGTCGCTAAGCAAATTTTAAGCTTATTTTAACTCCACACTAGGTTTGCAGCTAAAGGAGCGGTTGCTACACCTGTTAAGACAATAGACATATCCGTTATGCCATTGCCATCAGTATCAAGTTCTAATAAGCCACTTGTCGTATCAAAGCGTTGTTCGCTATTACCGGCACCAGTAAAAGTAGTTACATAAGCACTTGGCGCTGTGCCACTTAGCAGACCTATAAAGACTAATTTATCCAATACTGTAGCGGCACCTGTGATAGCGAAGTTAGTAATCGTGTCACGTGTTGTAGTGGTTGCGCCTGAATCGATAGTTTTAAAATAAGTAAAAGAGTCAGTTTTTGCTGTGCCAGTTAAGCTATCGCCGCCGCCATTGCCAGTAATCGTGACACCTGTAGTTGTATTGGTTGCCGTAATCGTATCGCTTGCTGATGAGCCATAAATGCTATCGGCACCACCGCCAGTAATGATGCTAACGGACGAGGCGGCTGTTAATGTAACCGTGTCAGCAAGCGTGGTCAGTGTTAAGCCATCAGCAATATTACTACTGCCAGCATTGTAATTAAAAGTGGCGGCCGCAGTTCCTGCTGAATTACCTTTAATAGTTAAGGTATCTGCAAAGCTAGAACCAGTAATCAAATCAATACTGCCTGCATTTGTTGAGTAGGTTAACGTTGTGGGGGCGGTAAATTTTATGATGTCACTACCTGTAGAGCCATTAATGACATCAACACCACCACTTGTTGTATAGTTAAAATTTGAAGCGGCTGTTAGGTTGATGGTATCTATGCCACTGGTACCCGTAAGGCTATCTATACCGCCCCCTGTTTTAAAGGCTATTGTTGGGGCAGTAGCGCTAACAAGGGTAATTGTATCGCTTGCTGAGGAGCCATAAATGCTATCGATGCCACCACCAGTAGTGATGTTAACTGACGATGCGGCCGTTAACGTAATCGTATCAGCAAGTGAGGTAAGGGTTAAGTTATCAGCGACATTACTACTGCCAGCATTGTAATTAAAAGTGGCTGCCGCAGTTCCTGCTGAATTACCTTTAATAGTTAAGGTATCAGCAAAGCTAGAACCAGTAATTAAATCAACACTACCTGAGTTAGTAGCATAAGTTAATGTGGTGGCTGAGCTCAATTTTATCGAGTCACTGCCAATAGAGCCATTGATGCTATCAGTGCTATTGCCGCCCGTTGCATAGCTAAAGTTTGATGCGGCGGTTAGGTTGATGGTATCTGCGCCACTGGTACCCGTAAGTCTATCGATACCGCCACCCGTTTTAAAGGCTAGTGTTGTTCCGGCGCCATTAATAGCAATAATATCGTTACCGCTAGAGCCGTTTAAACTATCGGCAAGTACCGTTGGTATATACAGGATATTTGATGCTGCGCCTAAAGTGATCGTGTCAATTCCTGCACCGCCCGTTAGCGTGTCGACTGTTGTCAGGCTGCCACTAGAATATTTAACGTTAACAACATTGGAGTTAGCCGCTAAAGTATTGTTGAACGTAACGTTTTCAGCTAACGCAGAGCCTGTGAGTGTATCTACAAGTGTGCCCGCGTTTTGAGTATCTAAGGTAATTGTTGGATTACTAGGTAAGGTAACGCTATCAACAACGCTGGCACCGGGTAATAATTTAATAGTATCAGCCCCACTAGAGCCTTTGATATTGGCTACACCACCTAATGAAATCAAACCGCTAGCAGTCAGTAATTCAAAGGCATTGCTAGCTGCGTTGGTAAGGAGTGCGCTGCTAATAAATTGCGTGGTATCCATTACAAAAGTTTTACTGTTTTCTGTAAATTTAATTTTAGCCATCTTCTTAAGTGTCCTCTGTGGATGAAAGAAATAGTAGTAAAAGTGTCGGTGATATTATTGATTAATATCGTTTTAGTAGGGGTACTGAAGGGTAGTCATGTTGCCTACCCTTTCATAACTTAAAAGACGTTGCACACGATGTGATTGCCTGAGATAGGCGTGGGCGTAAATGATGCAGATAAGCCCTGCGTGTGTATTAACTTATTAACGACTGCCTAGTCTCGTCCTGATTTAATCAGTTAATCAATGTGATACGTTAAACTAAACAGTCTTAGTTGTCTGCCTGAATAAAAAAGCTTACCCCGCGTCTTTATTGCGCAGGGGTAAGCTTAGTTGCTGCTATCGTTGAATTATTTTATGCGTTAATTCTTAAGACCGGCAGTTAGCAGGAACGTATTTAGAAGGAATGGTTCCCGCAGTGCCAGTGCTACCAGCCGGAGGGGTGGCAGAGTTACATTCCCATGTGATTGAGCCACCTGTAGGAGGTGTACCCACAACTAATGCATTGCCGTTATCACGCGGGGCTAAAATTAGGGTGTTTTCACCAGCAGGCGCTACTTTTGTAGTGTATGAAATAGTGACTTGACCGGTGCTGTCATCAATCGCAACGCTTTCAACATTGTCTGTTGCTGTAGGTGCTGTCCAACCTGATGAAAAAGCACTGCCATTGGTGGCGTTGTCAGTGACTGAAGCTTTGGCAGTGGTTGCAAGTGACAAGCCTTCGGTTACTTTTGCACGGACGATATAGTCTTGATACGCAGGAATAGCAATGGCTGCTAAGATGCCGATAATGGCAACAACGATCATTAATTCAATTAAGGTGAAACCTTGTTGAGTTTTATTGGTTGGTTGATTATTCATAGGGGATACCTTGAGTTGAAGGAAAAAACTTTTTTTAGTTTAGCAGAGATTAGCGTGTTCAAATGTTAAGATTAAGTTAATTTTTTCAAAGAGTAACATAGGTTTCTAAGTCATAAGAATGTCACTAAAACTTGTTAAACTTGTATATTCTATTAGGTAAACATTTTTCAATGAGAGATTTAATAATGAACAAAAACAAATTAGTTAGTTGTGCAACCTTAGGTTTAATTGCTAGTTTAGCTATTCCAGCCATGGCAACAGCAGCATCATTCAGTGTTGGTTTATGGGGTGACATGCCTTATGCAAAAAACAATGATGGCTTGAAAGGCGGCGAGAAAATGACTCGTTTAGTTGAGAGCATGAATGCGTCTAAACTTGCTTTTACTGTGTTTGATGGCGATACCAAAGACGGAAGTTCTTTATGTACTGATGATGAATTAGGCGCTTCAACAATTACGTTATTCAATTCTGTTAAAGCACCAACAGTTTATGCAATAGGCGATAACGAGTGGACTGATTGTCATCGTACCAATAACGGTAGTTACAATCCGTTAGAGCGTCTTGATTATTTACGCCAAACTATGTTTGCTGATAACTTAAGTTTTGGTCAAAGCAAAATCAAATTAGATCGTCAAGGTCCTGCAAAAGGTCTTTATTCAGAAAACTCACGTTGGTTTAAAGGTAATGTTGGCTTTTTAACCTTAAACATTCCAGGCAGTAACAATAATAAAATTAATGAAGGTGAATGTTTAGGTTCAAAAACTTTACGTACTGATGCTGATTGTGCAGCTGCAAATACTGAATATGCAGCGCGTGATGCAGCAAATATAAGCTTCTTACGTGAAACTTTTGCTTTAGCTAAAGAACGTAAATCGCCAGGTTTGATGGTTGTGATTCAAGCTGATGTTA
>CAJAQT010000029.1 GCA_903944165.1 uncultured Methylococcaceae bacterium
TAGGCAACAGTGTCAAAATGGCCTGGGAAATAACCGGAATAGAAACCGTGATAAACGTCCCACCGTTTACCCTGCGCTACATTATGAATCGACGCGATGATATTGATTTTTATCTTTAAGTAAATTATGCGTTTATTTTACGCTACACAAAATTGGCACAAAAAATACCCGATACGATTCCGCCTACTCCTTGCTGGGGCGGTGATTGAGAAACGACAAGCGGGTGCCTAACGCTTAGCTAAGCTGACCGCTGTAGCGGTAGCGTAGGCGGTTCGGCTTGAGCGTTGAGTTATACTTTATTATTTATTTGTGTTGACAAACAATTAAAAGTATGAAATAATAAGCCAACTTTTTAAGAAAGTGACCTACCCGGAGGAACCGGGAACCTAATCTGGAGAGACATCATGAACACAGATAGCAAGCAAATCATAATAGAATTTAATAAAGATTCCGACATGGAGAGGTTAGCAAAAATAATAGAAAAAAAAGGAGGTAATATTTGGGATAAAAAAGGCCGAAGAGCTTATTTTTCAGAACAAGCACACAGTTTAGTTTCTAGTAAAGTTTTTGCGCAACCTTATGATGCGTATATCGATATTGATTCAAAAAAACTTGTTTTTAATGTGAACTCTGATGATTTTGATAATGAAAAATTTGATTCTGTTGAAACATACAAAGCAGAATTTATTAATACATTAAGGGGTTAAGATGAAATCGTTTACAAAAAACGGAAAAACTTATACGCCAAAACAAGATTTGGCTGATATTCAGCAATGGGAATGCGATGGCAGTTATTTTATAATTGAAAAACCGGCGACTAGAAAAAAAGTCATTGAAAATTATGACGACATTTTAGAAGCAAAGTGGATAAAAGACGAAGAAAAAGCTAGATATGGTGAATTAGCATGATACAAACTAAGCCCGGCGCAAAGCCGGGAAACACCAACGCCCAGCGCGATACAGAACCTGCGACAAGCTTTATTCACGCCAGATGTACTTCTGCGCACAAAGCGGCATGGGTAAAGGCTGCGCAAGCGCAAAACTTGAAACTTACAACATGGATAGTGAAGACATTAAACAGTGGGGTATAACGCTAATTAGACCGCCTAAATGACGCAAAACATTGCGTCAATTTGACGTCTAATTATTTTATTACCACATAAACGACATATAAAACAAAACCATAGGTTGCTTAATAGCATCCTAAACAACCAACCAAGCCCGTCTAATCCACGGGCTTTTTTTATGCCTACAGGAAAACCACGCAAAAGCACGTTCTAACAACGTCTTAAACTGAGTCCATATATTTTTTTTTATGGACAGTCTCATGCTAATCTTCGACGACATAACCCCCGTACACAATCCGATAATCAAAGCCTTAAAAGACCAGTTTTTAAGCGCCGACACGCTAACTAAACTGAATATTGCTAGACAAATTATTAACGCAAGAAAAAACGCTTATACGCCCTCAGAAAGCCAAATTAACTTAGAACCCAGCACAAACAATCAATCTTTGCCGGAAAGTCAAAGCCGTCGGGATACCTCAGCTTTTTATGAGTACAACCCTGACAGAAAGCTTGCACAGCGCAAAAGAGAAAATGCGGCAGCGATTGCCTTACTGAAACA
>CAJAQT010000030.1 GCA_903944165.1 uncultured Methylococcaceae bacterium
GGGCGAATGTCATCACACGTTCTCTCTAAATCGTAACCAAAGTTTGTGACGATATAATTTTTGATGTCTTGCTTGCAGTGACCTGTGCGCGCTAAAAATATCGCTGAAGCCGTTGCACACGCCCCTTTAATTCCTTCGGGGTGATTGTGCGTAATTTCGGTATATTTGACAGCTTTTTTCAACACTTCCTCAAGCGTATCAAACGCATAACCCACAGGACTTATTCGCATTGCTGCACCATTGCCCCAACTGTTATAAGCCTCAGCATTTGGATGTTTCGCCCATTGATGAAACATTCCGCCATATCCAGCTTTAGGATAGCGGCGATAATACTCACGCATCACGTCGGCATAATTTCTGTCATTCAAAATTACGTCGGCTAACGCAATCGTCAACACGCTATCATCAGTAAAACAGCATCGTGGACTGAATAATTCAAACTCCGTTGTTTTGATATTTTTCCGTTCATAAATCGAACCAATAATATCGCCTGTAATTGCCCCTAACATAAGCGTTTCCTGTTTTTAATACGATTGTTATTAATTTTAGCTGTCTTGACTCGACACTCATTAACACATGGCATGGTAGAACGTTTAGTTGGATTAACTAGACAATACTCAGTATTTTTCGTAAGCCCAAACGCGAGGCTATGAATGATTATAATCTCGCCAGTAATTCCGCTTTTTTGGCATTAAACTCCTCATTAGACAGGATACCTTTACTGTTTAACGTCGCTAGTTTTTCGATAGTGCCAAAAATATCAGCATCCTGAAAGCTTGGCGGTGTATTAATGGGCGCATCTTGATAAACAGGCACTTGTACAGGAATATTGTCGATAGAAATAATCGGCAGAGTATTAACCTCAACACGCCCATATTGACTATTAAACGTGACCGTGCCACTCGCCGATTGTTGCTGAGAAAACCCCGTTATCTGGTGATCCAAGGTATCGTAAAGTGTAACCCGCCCATTAGCCTGAATTGCCAACCGCCGAATTGTTGCAAAATAAGCGTAGCGCATATTATTTTGTGAGCCGGTGCTATTGGGAAATTGCAGCCCCGTTGGCCACCAGTTTTGAACGCTATTAAGTGCGGGTGCTGTAAAGAGTGGAGCCACTGGCAGCGTGCCGTTATCATGCTGCGGTAGCGGTTGGCTACCTTGAGATTGTGACTGAAAACTACCTGTTTGAATTAAATTGGGTTGATTTGCGCTGAGATTAGCAAGCTCTTGACATAACTGACTGACACTGTTTTTTAATGCATTATTAAACATATCACCCAACATAATCATGCCACCACGCATCCATTGACCAGCCCCCCCCAGTTCTGGATGATTAAACTGAGCCATTGAGCCATTACCGTTGACTACGGCATTTAAAAGAGTAAGCACGGCATCAGCACTAAACTGATAGCGCTGAGCAAGATTATTGACGATTTGCTGACCTTCTGGGGTAAGTTGTCTCATTGAAATATCCACATATAAAGTAACAGAGGGCATAAATCAGATTGACGCCTGATTCGAATAGACAGCAAGTGTAAAGGATGAAGTATTAAAAATCATGTATAAATTAGACAATGAATTAACCCGTGAGTTAATCAGCCTTTGTCATGATGGTATGCACCGTAAATGAGGCGTGCAGGCTCAGCCTCACCGCCCTTAATATAAGAATTAATCTATTAATAATCAATATCTTGCTGTCCTTTCTCTCTTTTTTCAAAGGAGGCAGGCTGTTTTCTTACCATGCCAGAGAAAAAGTCAATAATTCCCCCCCCTTTGAAAAAGGATGTAGGAGGGAATTATCAACATAACTATCAAAAAAATAGAATCAATGGCACGACTTACTAACACCAGCTAATGCCGATTAAACTTGAACTTATGCACTACTACAACGCACCAACTGTCCGATTAAGTGCATCTTAGCGAGCAAAAAAGGGCGTTTTCTGCGATAATAAAGACTAAAAGCAACGGCACATTACTTGCTGAATTGTTCTAAATAATCCCGCCATTCTGGCTTAACCTACTTTTTTGCGGTACACAATGACTAACAAAACGACATTTAAACCCTGTGATTTAGTAATTTATGGTGCGCTAGGGGATTTATCGCGCCGCAAATTAATCATCTGTTTATATCGCCTCGATAATGCCAATTTATTAGAGCCTGACACACGCATTATTGGTATTGATAGACACGCTCATGAGGTAAAACACTTTATTGAAATTGCCCATAAAAGTTTACAAGAATTTTTACATGACGCACTCGATGAAACGGTTTGGCAACGATTCTCTGCACGCCTTAATTATTTAAAAATAGATTTAACGCAAGCTGAAGAATACGTCCAATTAGCCTCCGTTACTGACAATCAAACACGCGTTTTAGTCAATTACTTTGCCGTAGCCCCCTTCTTATTTAAAAATATCTGCCAAGGCTTGCATCACTCAGGAATATTGACCGATGAGTCACGCATGGTTATGGAAAAACCCATTGGTCATAATTTGCAATCCTCGATTGACATCAATGACGAAGTGGCTAAAGTCTTTAATGAAAACCAAGTATTCCGCATCGATCATTATTTAGGCAAAGAAACCGTCCTTAATTTACTTGCCCTACGTTTTGCCAATTCTATATTTACCACCAACTGGAATCACAACACTATTGACCATATTCAAGTTACGGTGGGTGAGGAAGTTGGCATTGAAGGTCGCTTTGATTATTTCGATAAAACCGGGCAATTACGCGACATGGTGCAAAACCATTTGCTGCAAATTCTTACCTTCATCGCGATGGAACCGCCCGTTAATCTTGAAGCAGAAAGCATTCATAACGAAAAAATCAAAGTGTTAAAAGCGTTACGTCCTATTACTATCAATAATGTCGACGAAAAAACGGTTAGAGGTCAATACACGGCAGGCTATTTACGCGGTCAAGCCGTGCCCGGTTATTTGGAAGAAGACGGTGCCGACAGTCATAGCACTACCGAAAGCTTTGTTGCTTTACGCGTGGACATTGATAACTGGCGCTGGGCGGGCGTGCCTTTTTACTTACGCACGGGCAAACGCTTACAAGGCAAACGTACAGAAATTGTCGTCTACTTTAAGCAATTACCGCACAATATTTTCAAAGATAGTTTCCGCGATTTACCGCCCAATAAATTAATCATTCATTTACAACCCAATGAAGGCGTGGAAATTGAAATACTTAATAAAATCCCTGGTATTGATGAGCATATTAAACTTAAAAAAACCAAACTTGACTTAAGCTTTTCTGAAGCCTTTAAACAAAGCCGTATCTTTGGTGGTTATGAAAAATTAGTCCTTGAAGCCATGCGCGGCAACCCTACACTGTTTCTGAGCCGCCAAGAAATTGAACAAGCTTGGACGTGGATTGATTCTATCCAAGATGCGTGGCAGCATTCCAATAACCAGCCTAGCCCCTACAGCGCAGGTACCTGGGGGCCTGTTGCCTCAGTTGCTTTACTCGCACGCGACAATCGTGCATGGGAAGAATAAAACGCTGATATTTCAATATCATTGCGCTTACTCATTATAAATAACTCAATGCTGCCGTACCCCACTCACACCGCAGACAAACCCTAAGGAATCTTTCCATGCATCCTACAATTACTGAAGTCACTGAACAAATTATTGAACGTAGCCAGCCAACACGCTCAGCGTATCTTAATTACATCGCCAACATCGTTAAAAAAGAACCCGTTCGCTCTGGCATGGGCTGCGGCAATCTTGCTCATGGTTTTGCAGCCTGCTCTGCGGGTGAAAAAATTGATTTAACAGGCAATCAAAAACCCAATATTGCCATCATCACCGCTTATAACGACATGTTATCAGCACATCAACCTTACAAAGATGCGCCCGATTTATTAAAAGCCGCTATTCGTGAAGCTGGCGGTATTGCTCAGGTAGCAGGCGGTGTTCCTGCTATGTGTGACGGTATTACTCAAGGTCAAGCAGGCATGGAGTTATCGCTTTTTAGTCGTGACTTAATTGCCATGGCAACTGCCATTGGTATGAGCCATAACATGTTTGATGGTGCCTTGTATTTAGGCGTGTGTGACAAAATTGTACCAGGCCTGTTAATTGGCGCCTTAAGCTTTGGCCATTTACCTGCGATTTTTGTCCCCGCAGGGCCTATGCCCAGCGGCTTAACCAACAAAGAAAAATCTCGCGCTCGCCAAGCCTACGCCACTGGTAAAATTGGTCGCAAAGAATTATTAGAAGCAGAATCAGCCTCGTATCATAGCCCTGGTACATGCACTTTCTATGGCACCGCAAATAGCAATCAAATGATGATGGAAATCATGGGGCTACATTTACCGGGTAGTTCGTTCATTAATCCTTATACGCCATTGCGTGATGAACTAACAAAAGCAGCAGGTCGGCAAATTTTAAAATTTACCTCACTCACTGATGACTATCGTCCCATTGCGCATGTCGTATCAGAAAAAGCCATTGTGAATGCCGTGATTGGCTTATTGGCAACAGGTGGCTCAACAAATCACACCATGCACTTAATTGCCATTGCTCGCGCCGCCGGTATCGTTTTAAATTGGAACGATTTTGATGCGCTCTCAAAAGTCATCCCCTTGATTGCTAAAATTTACCCTAATGGCCCTGCTGATGTGAACCATTTTCAGGCAGCGGGCGGAATGGGCGTATTAATCGCCGAGTTATTAAGAAACGAATTACTGCATGAAGATACCTTAACTATATCCGATCAACCTGGCATGAACAGTTATTTACAGGAACCCAAATTACTTAACGAGTGCTTAGTGTATGAAGCTATTTCAGATATATCTTTAGATACAGAAGTATTAAGCACTGTTGCTAAACCGTTTGCCAAAGGCGGTGGTTTGCACGTTATGCAAGGCAATTTAGGACGTGGTGTTTCCAAGCTTTCAGCCGTTTCAGAAGATCATCAAATTGTTCAAGCGCCTGCGGTGGTTTTTGATGACCAAGAAGATATGTTGGCTGCCTTTAAACGCGGAGAACTTGAAAAAGATTTTGTTGCAGTTATACGGTTTCAAGGGCCTAGAGCCAATGGTATGCCTGAGTTACATAAACTCACCCCGCCCTTAGGCGTATTGCAAGACAAAGGTTTTAAGGTTGCGTTAGTCACTGATGGGAGAATGTCAGGTGCCTCGGGCAAAGTGCCTTCGGTTATTCATCTGTGTCCAGAATGTGAGATGGGCGGCCCCTTAGCTAAGGTGCAAAATGGCGATATAATCAGCCTCAACTTACAAACAGGCGATATCAATGTCATGGTAGACGACGCAGAATTTAATGCTCGCACGGCTGTACCGAATTCAGCAAAAAATCATCATTACGGCATGGGTAGAGAAATGTTTGGGCGCTTCCGCTTAAATGCCTCTACCGCTGAAACGGGTGCCTCAAATTTGTTTATTTGCGATTAATCGTTAACAACTAAACCTTTTACCTTTTTATTCACTCACCAAAAATCTAACATGAATCATTCACACTGGAAAATTCAACCGCAACACGTTTTACATGCCTGCCCGGTGATGCCGGTCATGGTTATTCAAGACCTCAATGATGCCGTACCCTTAGCTCAAGCATTGGTCGCCGGCGGTATCACCGTATTAGAAATAACCTTACGCACGCCTATTGCGTTAGAGGCTATTAAACTTATCAGTGAGCACGTTAAAGAGGCGGTTGTCGGTGCGGGCACTATTACTACCCCACAACAATTGGCTGCGGCTGAAGCAGCAGGTGCAGTGTTTGCCATTAGCCCTGGCTTAACACCCACACTTCTTGAGGCTGCTGTGGCTGGAAATATTGCCTTAATACCTGGCATTGCTAGTTTGTCTGAGCTTATGTTGGGCATGGAATATGGCTTAACACATTTTAAGTTTTTCCCCGCTGCCGCAGCAGGTGGTATCCCTATGTTAAAAGCGATTGCTGGCCCTATTCCTCAAGTTACTTTTTGTCCTACGGGCGGTATTTCACCAGAAAATTATACTGAATATTTAGCTTTAGCTAATGTTGCTTGCGTAGGTGGCTCTTGGTTAGCACCTGCGGAGGTAGTACACAATAAGCAATGGGATAAAATCACCGCCCTTGCCAAACAAGCGATTGATAATGTGAAAAAAGTTTAGCTCTATCACCCTTCTTCATTTCTAAAACAGAGAGAAAACCCATGACCCATCAACGTAGTCTTACCTTAAATGAGAACGATGCTGCCCAACCCTTGTGTGATTTACCTGTTTTAAGTGGCACAACTGGACCCAACGTCATTGACGTACAAGCCCTATACAAAGAAACGGGCATGTTTACCTACGATCCTGGCTTTAACTCGACCGCCAGTTGTCGCTCGACCATTACTTTTATCGATGGTGAAGAAGGTATTTTGTTATATCGAGGCTACCCTATTGAACAACTTGCAGAACAGTGTAACTTTCTTGAAGTCTGTTATTTGATTCTTAAAGGAAACCTGCCCAATAAAGATGAAATCAACACATTTCAAAACAATATCACCATGCACACCATGGTGCATGATCAGCTTACCAACTTTTTTAAAGGCTTTCGCCGCGATGCTCATCCAATGGCGATTATGGTGGGTGTGGTCGGAGCCTTATCGGCGTTCTATCATGATGCGCTAGATATTCGCTCCAAAAAAGATCGGGAAATGTGTGCCATTCGGCTGATTGCCAAAGTTCCCACCATTGTCGCAATGTGTCATAAATACAGCACAGGCATGCCCTTTATGTATCCTGACAATAAGCTAAGTTATGTGGAAAACTTTTTACGCATGATGCACGCGACGCCTTGTGATGATTATCTTCCTAATCCAATTTTAGTTCGCGCCTTAGACAGAATCTTAATTTTGCATGCCGACCACGAACAAAATGCGTCCACTTCAACAGTACGCTTAGCAGGTTCTAGCGGTGCCAATCCTTTTGCGTGCATCACTGCGGGCATTGCCTGTTTATGGGGTGCAGCACATGGCGGCGCCAATGAAGCCGTGTTAAATATGCTTGAAGATATTGGCGATGTATCAAAAATCCCTGAATATATTAAACGCGCTAAAGACAAAAATGATCCCTTCCGATTAATGGGCTTTGGTCATCGTGTCTATAAAAATCATGATCCACGTGCCAAATTAATGCGTCAAACCTGCCATGAAGTGCTTAATGAACTTGGCTTGCATGACATTAAATTATTTGAATTAGCCTTAGAACTAGAGCGTATTGCCTTAGAAGACGAGTATTTTATAGAAAAGAAACTATATCCTAACGTAGATTTTTATTCAGGTATTGTCTTACATGCACTAGGCATTCCAACGAATATGTTTACTGCAATGTTTGCCATGGGTAGAACAGTGGGTTGGATTGCCCACTGGGATGAAATGATTTCAGATCCTGAGCAAAAAATTGGTCGCCCAAGGCAGCTGTATACAGGTGCGGCTCGTCGTGATGTTCCAGATAATCATCACCAAGCATAGTAATAACTTTATAGGCATCGCTTATTAGCGCATGAATCTAAAAAATCGTGCGCTAAACAAGCCAATCAATCACCAGCGTGCTGTTTGTTGAATACTAAGGCGTTTGTTTTTGTCAATTAGGGCAATTCCACACGTTCTGGTGCGCGCCACTCAGGCTGTCTATGCTCAACAACTATTGTCGTATAAATTCCGCCACGAACATTAAATTCAGCGTGGATACGCATAAAAGAGGGGTAAATAGCGCTGACCAGATCATTAAGAATTTCATTGGTGATTGCTTCATGAAATGCACCTCGATCACGAAATGACCACATATAAAGCTTGAGTGATTTTAACTCAACGCACAATTCTGCAGGCACATAATCGATAGTAATCGTAGCAAAATCAGGCTGCCCAGTTTTTGGACACAAGCACGTAAACTCTGGGATTTCAAAGTGTATTGTAAAATCACGATCTGGCTGTGGATTGATAAACGTTTCTAAGTCTTTGGTGGCGTGTGTGCTCATATTTTTATATAAATAAAGTTAATAAATACTAAATGTGAAAAAATTCATTTCCGCAGCACTCTGCTCATCCTTCGTTGGGCATTAAAAAGGCGCGTAATAACTGCATGGCTTTTGCCATACCTAGATGTAAGTTTTGTTCAATTTCAAGCATCGTTATTTCACCGTCGGTTTTGCCTGCCGCCCAGTTAGCAATGACTGAAAGAGATGCGTAATGAATACCTAATTCTTTGGCCAATGCGGCCTCAGGCATTCCTGTCATGCCAACAAGATCACACCCATCTTGCTCCATACGCTTAATTTCAGCAATCGTTTCTAAACGCGGCCCTTGCGTGCAACCATACGTGCCGACGCGGCTAATCTGCACCTCAACTAAAGACGCCGCCGCAATAAGTTGCTGACGTAATTCAGGATGATAAGGAAACGTAAAATCAATATGCGTTACAGGATAGTCTTCACTTTCAAAAAAACTATGCCGCCGATCATGTGTGTAATCAATGAGTTGATCAGGAATAACCAAGTGTGCAGGTGCCATTTCAGCAGTAATGCCCCCCACCGCAGCAACGGCAATAATATCAGTGACACCTAATTGTTTTAATCCCCAAATATTAGCTTGGTAATTAATTTTATGCGGCGGAAGAACGTGAGGATTGCCATGACGCGCAAGAAAAATTAATTCTTGTTGGGCAAATTCACCGATAACAAAAGGTGCAGACGGGGCACCATAAGGGGTTTTTAAAACCTTTTGCTGAGTAATTTTAAAATCTGCTAAGTGCGTTAAGCCTGTTCCACCTATGATAGCAATTTTAGATGTGCTAGAGACTGAGTTCATGAGTACATGCTCCTATTCGTTACAGGCAAAAATACCTGGGGCATTGCGTAAATAACCTTTGTAGTCCATGCCGTAGCCAAAAATATAACGGTTAGGGACAGTTAAGCCAATAAAATCTGCATGACTAGGTTTATCGTGTGCTAATAACTTTTCAATTAATACTGCACTTACAACCTTACTTGCACCTTGCTCGTAACAATACGCTTTAATAGCCGCCAGCGTAATGCCTTCATCTAAGACATCATCAATAATCAACACAATACGATTTTGCAGGGCTTGCTTAGGTTTGAGCAACCACTCAATCGTGCCGCCTGAAGTTTGGTTTTGATAACGACTTGCGTTAATAGAATCAATGGTTAAGGGCATGGTTAACCGCGTTAATAATTTTCCTGCGGTAATAATGCCGCCATTTAATACACAAAGAACCAAGGGATTGGTGTTGGCAAGTTGTTGATTAATGGTCGCCGCCATAGTATCTAAAGCCGCCTCTACCTCGGCTTCGCTATACAGTAATTCTGCGGTAGCTTGGGTGTGCAAAATATCATTCATCATAGAGTTTCTTGAGCGTTAAGAAATGAAGAGAGCTGGTGCGTGTAGTTTTGCCAACGCACTGATTGACGTAGCTCGGCGGGGATAAACACGGGCTTGCCACGCATGGCTAATAAATGATTTTCACGTAAGGCAGAATAGTTAACCGACAGCTTTTCAATCACGTGTTCGGCAGCAATGGGTTTATTACAAACTAAAAGCATTTCGCAACCTGCCTTAAATGCTAATTCAGCCCGTTCAATATAATTACCTGCGCCCTCAGCCCCTACCATACTTAAATCATCACTGAAAATAGCGCCTTGAAAACCTAGCTCTTGACGCAAGATTTTTTGTAACCAAAAAGTTGAAAAACCTGCTGGTTGCTGGTCAATTTTGGCATACAAAACATGAGCCGGCATAATGCCTTCTAAGCCTTCAGCAATTAATTGTTTAAACGGCAGTAAGTCATGACTTCTAATTTTTTCTAAAGACCGTTCATCAATGGGCAAGCTTAGGTGCGAGTCTAACGCCACGCTCCCATGACCAGGAAAATGTTTACCCACTGCCGCCATTCCAGCTGTTTTCATACCCGCTCTAAAGTGACCCGCTAAATGGCTTACTTGATGAGGTTTATTAGAAAAAGAACGATCACCGATCACACTACTCATACCACAATCGATATCTAATACTGGGGCAAAACTAAAATCGACACCCAGTGTTAACAATTCTGCTGCCATAACCCAGCCACCTTTATGGGCTAATTCTTGGTTCTGTGCGTACAGTGCTGCTGCGGGTAATCGACTGAATCCCTGCTGAAAACGCTGAACACGCCCGCCTTCTTGATCAACAGCAATCAGTAATGGGCCTGGACGCGAGGCACGGATGCTCTTAATTAATTCGGTAATTTGTTTATCGTCATGAAAATTACGGGTAAAGAGGATCACGCCACCGGTATTTGGGTGAGCAAGAAGCTCGCGCTCGCGTGCGCTGAGTGTTTGCCCGACAAGATCCATCATAACGGATCCTATCGGTTGTGGATTATTTACGTTAAAGTCCATAGTGCTCCAATTTTTTACGTAAGGTACTGCGGCTTAAGCCAAGTAATTTAGCCGTTTTAGTTTGGTTATAACCTGAATGCGCAAGTGCCGCTTCGAGTAGTGGTTTTTCAACTTCGCTAATAACTAAAGCGTGTAAGCCTACCGCATCATGATCACAAAGTTGCGAAAAATAAATTTCTACACTCTGCTTAACACACACAGCTAATGTAACAAGAGGTTTTTCGAGTGAATTTTCCATGGTGAGTTGATTACATTTACGTTGAAAGATAAATAGCCATTAGTACACTCTTGGTCTGTTCAGCAGGTGTTTGGGCTTGATTAATTATATTTTTTAATGCCAGAGAAGGAAGTGTTTCAAATTGCTTGAAATACCAACCAATATGTTTTCTAGCAACTCTAACTCCAGTAGTGTCACCATAAAATTGATACAACTTTTCTAAATGCCCCATCAATACACGTGCTATTTCCGTGCTGCTAGGCTTGCTTAGTGTTTGACCCGTATTAAGAAAATGCGCTATTTGTTTGAATAACCAAGGATTACCTTGTGCAGCACGACCAATCATTACCGCGTCTGCCCCTGTATGGGTTAAGACGCGTAACGCCAGCTCTGGTGATGTAATGTCGCCATTTGCAATCACCGGAATATCAATCGCCTGTTTGACGCGCTTAATGGTGTTGTATTCAGCAACGCCCGTAAATTTGCAGGCACGGGTTCGACCATGAATGCTCAGTGCTGCAATGCCTGCCTGTTGAGCAATCTGAGCAATGCTAATGGCATTGCGCTGCGTAGGATCCCATCCAGTGCGAATTTTTAAAGTCACTGGCACGGTTACTGCATCAACAACAGTTTCTAATATTTCTTTTACTAAGCGCTCGTCTTTTAATAATGCCGAGCCTGCGGCTATATTACACACTTTTTTTGCAGGGCAACCCATATTAATATCAATAATATGGGCACCGCGACGAACATTTAACTTGGCGGCTTCCGCCATTGCCTTGGGGTCTGTTCCTAGAATCTGAACTGAGCGTATTCCTGCTTCACCGCTATGATCTGCTTTTTGCAAAGTACGCGGATGATTTTGTAAGGCAGGATTTGAAGCGACCATTTCTGAAACCGTTAAGGCCACGCCAAAGTGTTTACATAGCTCTCTAAATGGCCGATCTGTGATCCCGGCCATAGGTGCTAAAATTAATTTATTGTCTAGCTGATAAGAACCAATCTGCATTATTTGCGATTAAGCCATAAAATAAAAGGACGTTATAGTAGCCTAAAATGCGTAAAGCTTCAGCATTATAAACGGTGTCTACGTGGTGTTTTAGACGAATAAACTCACCAACACTCGGCGCTTAACTCAGTTAAAAAATACACTGGGAATGAGCAAAAACACAATCATTCCCAGCCCCAAGCATGGTAACTTATTTATGGGCAATATCGCTGTCGTCTGGGTCATTCCAAATGGGATTTTCACGGTCTTCAGGGGTCATTTTTACCGTATCTACTGGATAAATGTGCCAAAAAGATTTATCAATTGACGCATCACTGTAATTTTCTTTTCGTTCATGTCCAAATGGGCACCACCAGTTTTCAACAACTTTAACTAAATACGTGTGCCATTCAAATAAGGCGACACTGTAAGGGCAGTACCATGTGCAATTAGCAATCCAAAACCAACGATATTTAGAAAGAGCACCTCTAAACGTTGGCGTCATGGTAATTTGATTTTTATAAGTATAGCGATGAGTGCTGCGTTCAGGGATAAAATCTTGCCATTTTTTAAGATTTTTAGCTCCGACAAAAACCAAATGATAATACGTTAAATACGCACTTAAAATAACAAACGGCAAAGTAAATAAAGGCAAATATACCAAAATCATTCCTATTGCTCTTTGCCATGCGGGCATAAGATTATGGTTCTTTCCGATTTCTACTCGATGGGTACACGTTTCACATGCTTTCATGGTTATTTTTCCTCGTTATTATTATATTGATCGATAATTTTTTTGGGTGAGATATTGGAATACAGTAATTGATAAATACTTAAACACCCTTGGCAACAAAAGTGGAAAGTTTCCTTGCTTAGGGTAGTTAAAGCAAAACGATTAATTTTTGCAGACTGTCCACAAAGTGGACAAATAGTTTTTTCGTAGTTTGTGGCCATAATGCGCCTCAATGACGTTATAAACTTGATGAAACATGACAAAAAAATGTCTTTAAATAATTACTTTCAGGGATAGCAGGATCAATTGGATGATCGGGCCCTTGGCCACCGCTGTTAAAAAAGACTAAATGACGATCAATATGTCGCCCAGATGATCTGAGCAATTCTTGTAAGTTTTCTTTACTTAGATGAAATGAGCACGATGCAGAAATCAAGATTCCGTTCTTTTCTAGCACCTGTAAAGCTAAATGATTCAAGCGTCTATAGGCTTCATAACCGGCTTTAAAATCTTTTTTTCGCTTAATTAATGCTGGAGGATCGAGCACTATTATACTGTACCGTTCGTTGTTAAGCCGCGCTGTTTTTAAAAACTCAAAGACATCGCTATGAATAAACTCCATTTTTTCCGCAACATGATTTAACCGCGCATTCTCTTGCGCCAAGGCTAACGCGCTTTCTGAGGCATCCACACTGGTCACGTGCATGGCACCTGCTTTTGCTGCCGGAATGCCCCACGCACCTGTATAAGAAAATAAATCTAACACTCTGTGCTGCTTAGCAAAACGCGCCAATTCGGCACGACTACTACGATGATCGTAAAACCAACCGGTTTTTTGACCATGCATAATATCGATATAAAATTGAGCATCGTTTTCTTCAATAATGACAGGATTGGGCAACTCGCCAAAGGCAAGCTCTGCTTCCATACTTAACCCTTCCAACTGACGTTGACTGGCATCATTTTTTAACACAATTGCACGCGGATTAAGTAAGGCAATTAAGGCATCAAGTAATGCAGCCTTATTTTCTTCAATACCTGCCGTGGTGATTTGTACCGCGATGACATCACCAAAGCGATCAATTACCACCCCCGGCAGACCATCACTCTCACCAAAAACTAAACGATAAAAAGGTTTCGCAAACAGGCTTTCTCGTAATTGCAAGGCTTGTGCAAGTCGGTCTTGGAAAAAATGACGCGTTAATTTTTGATCCGTTTTTCTGGTTAATAAGCGAGCACAAATTAATGCGTGAGGATTAATATAAACCGTGCCTAAACTTTTACCGTCTGCACTACAAAGATTAGCGAGCGACCCTGTAGCAAAACTTTCTAAAGGCGTGCGTTGACAGTCAATTTCATTGCTGAACACCCATAAATGACCATTACGTAAACGCTTGTCTTCGTTTTTTTTTAAAATAATTACTGGATGGGTCATATTAATGAATTGATGTGTAGAAGGGTATTTATTGAGTAACGTTTATTGCTTAACGCCAGCAAGTCGAACCCAATCTTCTTTTTGTTGAAAAGAGGTCATCGGCACAAACGCATGATACGCGGCGATAACATGTTCAGATTGTTCCGCAAGAATACCTGACAACACCAAACTACCTTGAGGTGCTAGCAGTTGACTTAAATAACCAGCCATATCAATTAGAGGCTTAGCAAGAATATTAGCCAGCACAACGTCAACTTGCCGTGCGATAAAATGTTCTGGCAACACACATATTAAGCGGTCTTGCACAGCATTTTTTTGTGCATTATCGTGCGTTGCAGTAAGTGCCTGAGGATCAATATCAATTGCGTAAGCTTGCTCAGCACCCAACAATAAGGCAGCAATCGCTAAAATACCTGAACCACACCCATAATCAATAATAGTTTTGCCCGCAAGCGGCTGTGTTGCTAACCATTCTAAACACAATGCCGTGGTCGGGTGAGTACCTGTACCAAAGGCTAAGCCGGGATCAAGGGTTAAGCACACGGTACCCGCTTCAACCTTACCTTGATCTGTTGGACACACCCAAAGCCTGTCAGCAAATTTCATCGGCTGATAAAATTCCATCCATGCCCGCTCCCAGACTTGATCAGCAATTGTTTGTTCCGTCCAATGTTTAAAAGGAGTGTCTATAAATTGCTGCTTAACGGATTCCTTAATTAACTTAAGATCAGTATCAAGCTCAAACAAGGCAATGACTTGCGTGTTAGACCAAATTTTTGTCTCGCCCAATGCTGGCTCGTAAACTGGTTCATTTTCCGCATCCATAAAAGTGACCGACACTGCACCTATGTCGCTAAAATAATCAGCGACTTCAGGCGCAGAAAGTTCGTCTGTTGTAACCGTAAGTTGTTGCCAAGCCATAGTGTATGGAAGTATAAATAAACGGGAAGGATTTAATAAATCCCTAATTTTTTTTCTAAGTAATGAATATTTTGACCACCACTAGCAAAAGCACTGTCATTCATGATGTCTTGTTGCAAAGGAATATTAGTTTTAATGCCATCAATAATGATTTCACTTAAAGCTGTATTCATCCGGGCAATGGCACTGGCGCGTGTTTCACCGTGCGCAATCAGTTTGCCTATCATTGAGTCATAATAAGGTGGCACTTTATAGCCGTTATAAATATGCGTTTCACACCGAATGCCAGGTCCTCCAGGCATGTGGAATTGATCGATAACTCCTGGACAAGGCATGAAGGTTTTTGGATCCTCAGCATTTAATCGACATTCAATAGCATGACCTTGTATTTTTACGTCTTTTTGAGTGATCGATAAGGGCTCACCGCACGCTATCCGCAACTGTTCTTTAACAATATCAAACCCTGTAACCATTTCTGTGACAGGATGTTCAACTTGCACCCGCGTATTCATTTCAATGAAATAAAATTCGCCTTTTTCATATAAAAATTCAAACGTACCCGCACCTAAATAGCCAATATCGATACAGGCTTTGGCGCAACGTTCACCAATAAAATTACGCTGCTCTTCAGTGATACCAGGTGCCGGAGCCTCTTCTACCACTTTTTGATGTCGCCTTTGCATGGAGCAATCGCGTTCACCCAAATGGATAGCATGACCATGCGCATCAGCCATCACTTGAAACTCAATATGGCGTGGATCTTCTAAAAACTTTTCCATATACACCGTAGAATTACCAAACGCACTGCCCGCTTCTGCTTTCGTCATCGCAATCGCATTAAGTAAGGCTGCTTCCGTATGAACAGTGCGCATACCTCGACCACCGCCACCACCTGCGGCTTTAATGATCACTGGATAGCCAATTTTTTGTGCTAGTTTAAGATTGCTTTTATTATCATCCCCAAGCGGATCATTATTGCCTGGTACGCACGGAATACCCGCAGCTATCATGGCATTTTTTGCAGAAATTTTATCGCCCATAAGACGGATAGTGTCTGCGTTTGGGCCAATAAAAACAAAACCACTTTGTTTTACTTTCTCTGCAAAATCAGCATTTTCCGATAAAAATCCATAGCCAGGATGGATTGCCTCAGCATCAGTTACTTCGGCTGCGCTAATAATGGCAGGAATATTAAGATAACTATCGGCTGATGCCGCAGGCCCAATGCACACTGATTCGTCAGCAAGACGCACATGTTTTAAATCACGATCGGCTTCGGAATGAACAGCAACAACTTTAACCCCAAGCTCTCGACACGCACGCAATATGCGTAAGGCGATTTCGCCACGGTTAGCAATAACAATTTTATCGAACATGAATTCCTCGTGATCTGATGTTATTCGATGATGAACAAAGCTTGTCCGTATTCAACAGGTTCGGCATTTTCAACCGAAATTTGTTTAATGACACCACTTTTATCAGCTTCGATTTGGTTAAGGATTTTCATTGCTTCAATGATACACAGTGTATCGCCTGACTGTACGCTTTGACCGACTTCAACAAAAGCTTTGCTGCCCGGCGAAGCCGAACGATAAAATGTCCCCACCATAGGAGATTTAACAATATGCCCTGAAATAACCGTTTCATCTGTTACGTTTGCTAAGGTCACACTCCCAGCATTGATGGCATCTGCGTGCATCGGCGCATAAGCAATCGTGGCAGGCGCGGCTGAATAACGACTGATCCGAATAGAATCATCACCTTCTTTAATTTCCAGCTCGGCAATACCGGATGCTTCGACAAGTTCGATGAGTTTTTTAATTTTTCTAATTTCCATTGTTTTATAGTCTCTCGGCTAGTATCTGATCTGCGGCCTGTAAGGCCAGTTCGTATCCTGTTGCTCCTAATCCACAAATAACACCTTTAGCAATATCTGAGAAGTAAGAATGTTTTCGAAATGCATCACGCGCATGAATGTTTGATAAATGAATTTCAATAAAAGGAATCTGAGTTGCTAAAAAAGCATCGCGTAAGGCAACACTGGTATGGGTAAACGCTGCTGGGTTTATCAGAATAAAATCAATTTTATCGAAATAGGCTTGATGAACCTGGGCAATTATTTCATGCTCAGCATTGCTTTGATGAAAAATAAGTTGATGTCCAAGGCTTAATGCCTGAGCTACAAGCGTTGAGTGTATGTCATGTAGCGTTTTAGTTCCATAATGGGTGGGTTCACGTAAGCCAAGCAGATTTAAATTTGGGCCATTTAAAACGGTAATTGTTGCCATCAAGATGTTGTTTAAGTAGGATTAAGACACGTTTTAGCCGAGCGATTTTACCGTTTTGCAAGATTTTGTCCACCTATTGTTTTAAGGGTCAAGTAGGTTTTAGCCTAAAGCTCATTGTGACGAAATACCCACTAATATTGTAAACTATAGCCATTAAAATTTAGGTAACTACTTATGACATCAACAGACAACGTACACTTACACGAAATAAAAAAATTCGCTTCTATGGCTGAGCGTTGGTGGGATCCTCACGGTGAATTTAAAACTTTGCATGACATTAATCCCTTGCGTATGGCGTTTATTTTACGCTTTAGTGCACTAAAAAATGCCCACACCTTAGATGTTGGATGTGGTGGCGGGATTTTAACCGAAGCCTTAGCCAAACACGGCGCACATGCTAAAGGCATTGATTTAGGAGCAGAGTTAATTGATGTCGCTGAGCTGCATGGCTTAGAAACAGGTGTGATAGCAGACTATCAAACAATCAGTGTGGAAGCGTTGGCGAAACAAACACCAGCTTATTATGATGTGGTAACCTGCATGGAAATGCTTGAGCATGTCCCCGATCCAGGTGCCATTGTGGAGGCCTGCGCACGTTTAGTTAAACCTGGTGGGACGGTTTTTTTCTCAACACTACATCGGCAACCCAAGGCCTACTTATTAGCTATTGTAGCCGCTGAACATCTTCTGCGTATGCTGCCCAAAGGTACACATGATTACAATACCTTCATTAAGCCTTCCGAACTCTGTCAAACCGCGCGTCAAGCAGGTTTAGTCTTACAAGAGATGGCCGGAATTTCGTATCACCCCTTTACCAAAAAATTTACCTTGGGCGCCGACATCAGCGTAAATTATTTGGCGGCTTTTAAACGTCCGGAGTAACGCGTGGCACTCAAACTGTCCTGTGTATTATTTGACTTAGATGGCACCTTGGTCGATACCGCGCCAGATTTATTAGCGTGTTTACACTCAGCCTTAACACATCACCATGTTATTCAGACTGACATCACTACACTAATGCCCTATATTTCGTATGGTGCCGCAGTGATGATTAAACACAGCGCCGCAGCCTCGCTGCCCGCAACACAGCAAGCCGAAATTTTAACCACGATGCTAAATTTGTATGAGCAAAATATTGCTGTTCACAGCGATTTTTTTGCTGGCATTCCTGAAACCTTGGCGTTCTGCGAGGCGCAACAGATTAAATGGGGAATTGTCACCAATAAGCGTAAACGTTTTACTGAACCCTTAGTTGATGCCTTAAATATACGCTCTCGCTTGGCGTGTGTAATTAGCGGAGACAGCGCAGCCAAGCCAAAACCTCATCCAGAACCCATGCTGGCGGCGTGTCAACAAGCACAGGTTAACCCTGAAGACTGTATTTATATTGGCGACGCTAAGCATGATATTGACGCTGGCAATGCCGTTAACATGAAAACATTGGCGGCAGTGTATGGCTACTTAACCCCTACCGACACACCCGAAACATGGGGTGCTGAGGCATTGATCACCTCACCAACGCACTTATTAACTTGGTTGAAAACACAGTTATGACATTAACAGATCACGTAATTTTAATCACTGGCGCAGGTGGCGGTTTAGGCAGTACTGCGGCAGTAAGTTTAGCTAAGCAAGGTGCACACATTATTTTGCTGGACAAGCACATCGCTAAATTAGAACAGACTTATGACGCCATTGTGGCGGCAAACGCCCCGCTACCAACTATGTACCCCTTTGATTTAGCAGGCGCTAACGAAGATGATTATCAGGAATTGGCGCACTGCCTTGAAGCGACCTACGGGTCATTACAAGGTCTTTTACATTCAGCAGTTGAACTCAGTGCATTCATGCCCATGCAGCAAACAACAACGCATGATTGGGGGCATACCCTCAATGTTAACTTAAATGCCCCCTATTTATTAACGCGTGTGTTATTGCCTGTATTACAAAAAAGTCAGCATGCCTCTATCGTCTTCACGACTGATTCTTCAGTGCTAAAACCTAAAGCCTATTCAGGCGCGTATGGCGTATCAAAAATAGCGCTAACCGCCATGGCACTCATTTTTGCAGAAGAATTAGCGGAAGCCAATAAAGTACGCGTCAATATTTTAGTCCCAGGTCCAATTAATTCACCGCTTCGTAGGCGCACCTATCCTGCCGAAGATAAGCATAAATTACCGCCAATGGAATCCTTGGCGCCGGTTTACACCTATCTGTTTGGCGCAAAAAGCCTTGGCATTACTGGGCAAACCATTGAAGCACGTAACTTTCATCTTTAAACAGGAATGACTATGTCTGAAAGAGAACACCTTATTTTGACCCGTGATGTCGCCACCGTCACCATTCCAGATGGTGCCATTGGCTCCTTAGCAAAAGGCGAGGAAGTCACTATTCATCAAGCTTTAGGCGATAACTATACGGTTATTACGGCTTATGGCCACATGGTTAGAATCGCTGGCTGTGATGCTGATGCGTTAGGAAAAGAACGCCCACAGACGGCTGCGTTAGTGAATGATGTCGATGCTCAGGCAGTGGAACAAAATTGTTGGGAAGTTATGAAAACAGTTTATGATCCTGAAATTCCAGTGAATATCGTGGATTTAGGCTTAGTCTATAGTTGCACTGTCGAAGCTATTGGCGACGCTGCCCATAAAGTTGACATCACCATGACACTGACCGCACCTGGTTGTGGTATGGGGCCAGTCATTCAAAACGATGTTGATAAAGCCATTCGTGCTTTACAGGGTGTTGCAGAAGTCTATGTTGAGCTTGTCCTTGATCCGCCGTGGTCACAAGAACACATGTCTGAGGTAGCTAAATTACAATTAGGCTTATATTAAACGCCTTTTGTGGCGTCGATTTTATCAATTGCTAGTATTGAGGGCGCAGTATGCCGTACTTAAAAATAACCACTAACTTAGCCCTTGAAGGTGCTCAAAAAGTAGCCTTAGCAACTGAATTATCACACTTAATCGCCCAAGCACTCGACAAGCCTGCGCACTATGTAATGACTGAAATAGCTGATGCAAAAACATTATTTTTTGCTGGCAATGACCAACCTGCAGCGTATTTAGAATGTAAAAGCATCGGTTTAACAGCATTACACGCCACTACGCTTGCCGCCTCGTTATGTCGTCACTTAACAAGTGTATTGCCCTTAACTGCTGATCGTATTTATATTGAATTTAGCAATTCCTCGGCGCAATTTTGGGGCTGGAATCGTACTACGTTTGGCTAATAGACTAAGACGCTACGCTTTTTTACGTTTAACTATTTACACACCAGCACGTGACGACACGCGTTTTTATTCAGCAATTAACGCGCTAAACTAAAACCATCGGTTTGGGCCATACAACATAAGTCATCAAGCAAAAGCTCTTTAACTAACGTAGTCGCCGATAATGTTCATAAACAAATAAACACCTACTTACCATGCGCGTCATCAACTTAGGCACTTTTATTTTGCCAACGGAGTATAACTGAACCATGAAAACCTCAAAAATTATGCTGTTGTCACTCTATTTACTGCTAAACTTTATGTTAATTAGCTGTGGTCAGCCAGGGCCTTTATATCTTCCAAGTGCTACACCAGAACCAATACCGTCAAAATAATATTTTTCCTACACTATGAAGCAATTTTCTTATCAAAACGGCGAATTATATGCAGAAAATATCGCCATTTCATCGCTTATCGCACACTACGGCAGCCCTTGCTATGTGTATTCTCGGGACTTCTTAGAACAACAATGGCATGCCTTCGATGCAGCTTTTGGCGCACATCCACACTTAATCTGTTATGCCGTAAAAGCGAATTCTAATTTAGCCATCTTAAATGTCTTAGCTCGATTAGGCTCAGGATTTGATATTGTCTCAATTGGTGAATTAGAGCGCGTTTTAGCCGCTGGAGGTCAAGCCAATAAGATTGTATTTTCTGGTGTGGGCAAGCGTGAAGATGAAATTTTAGCTGCGTTAAAGGCAAATATTCGGTGTTTTAATATTGAAGTGAGCGATGAGCTAGATCGCATTAATACTTTAGCAGGACAATTGGGTGTGCGTGCGCCAGTATCATTTCGCGTCAACCCCGATGTCGATGCAAAAACGCATCCGTATATTGCCACGGGTTTAAAAGAAAATAAATTTGGCATCGATATTACTCAAGCCCTAGAACAATATCGACGCGCTGCGCGTCTGCCTCATATAGAAGTAATTGGCATTGATTGCCATATTGGCTCGCAACTCACTGAACAACAACCGTTTTTAGATGCCTTAGACAAGGTGCTTGAGTTAGTGACTGCGTTAGCAAAAGAAAGCATTTATTTGCATCATCTTGATATCGGAGGTGGCTTAGGTATTTGTTATAAAGATGAACATCCCCCTCAGCCAGAGGACTATATTCACGCGTTATTAGCGCGTTTAGGTGATCATCCCATTGAACTATTAATCGAACCTGGTCGAGCTATCGTTGGTAATGCGGGCATTTTAGTTACCCAAGTTGAATATTTAAAACCTACTGCCCATAAAAATTTTGCCATTGTTGATGCCGCCATGAATGATTTACTGCGTCCATCACTGTACAGTGCGTGGCAAGACATTATCCCTATACAACCACACAGTAATGCCGCAACACTGCGCTGGGACATCGTTGGGCCAGTGTGTGAAACAGGTGATTTTTTAGGGAAAGATCGTGATCTGGCATTATCGCCTGGCGATTTACTGGCAGTATGTTCGTCTGGGGCTTATGGTTTTAGCATGAGCTCAAATTACAACAGCCGTCCGCGTGCCGCCGAAGTCATGGTGTCCGCAGATCAGCATTATTTAATTCGAGCAAGAGAAACCCTGCCTTCTTTATGGTCAGGTGAACAGCTCTTACCCGAATAAAAATTTGTGAACTAACTCAACCAAAAGGCCGACCTATGCACATATTTATAGATAAATTAGTGGCTGAGCATCAGTTTAAAACAACCGACTTGTTAGCCATACTAAGAGCCATTCAAGCGCGTTATCATTATATTCCATCGTCAGCTATTACCCATGTAGCCAAAATATTAGCCCTCCCTGCCACCCATATTATTGGCGTTATTGAGTTTTACAGCTTTTTTCATTTACACCCGCAAGGTGATTATGAAATTTTAATTAGCGACTCAATTACGGATGCAATGCTAGGTAAAGCAGCGCTTATAGATTTATTATCTAAAAAACTCCATGTTGCTGTCGGTACAGTACGCGATGATGGTTTGGTCAGTTTAGCCAACACCTCTTGCACAGGTTTATGTGATCAAGGCCCTGCTGGATTAGTCAATGGCCATCCCTTAACCCAGTTAACACCAGAGCGCATTGACCTCATTGTCACATTAATTCATCAACACCTCCCCGTTGAAGACTGGCCTGCTGAATTATTCGCCATTACAGATAATATCAAAAAAACAGATGTCTTATTAACTCAGCCCATGCCATTAGGCAGCGCACTGACCGCTGCCTGTACGCGCGGCTTCACGGAAACCTTAGCAGAAATTGAGCGCTCAGGATTACGTGGACGTGGTGGCGCTGGCTTTAAAACCGCCATGAAATGGCAGTTTTGTCGAGAAGAACACGCTGATACTCGTTATGTTATCTGTAATGCAGATGAAGGCGAACCTGGCACCTTTAAAGATCGGGTATTATTAAATCAATATGCTCATCAAGTATTTGAAGGCATGACCGTCGCGGCAGCCATTGTAGGCGCTACGCAAGGTTTTCTATATTTGCGTGGAGAGTATTCGTTTTTGTATGAAAAATTATCCTCTATTTTGCATGCCCGTCGTGAAGCTGGCTTATTAGGTGAAAATATTTTAGGTCAAGGCTTTAGCTTCACTATTAAAATTTGCTTAGGTGCAGGAGCCTATATTTGCGGCGAAGAATCTGCCTTGATTGAATCCTTAGAAGGCAACATGGGCATACCGCGCAATCGCCCGCCTTATCCCGTCACGCATGGTTATTTAGGTAAGCCGACTATTGTTAATAACGTAGAAACCTTTTTGGCCGCAGCACATATTGCTCTGCACGGCAGTGCCGATTTTGCCAACATAGGCACGCAGCAATCTAAAGGCACCAAAATACTCAGTATTTGTGGTGATTGTTTACACCCAGGAATTTATGAGTTTGCTTTTGGCACGACCATTAAAGACATTCTTGAAGCCTGCGGTGCAACTGACGTATTAGGCGTGCAAATTGGCGGTCCGTCAGGCACATTTATTTCTGCTCAGGAAGTTGAGCGCCGCTTAGCCTTCGAAGACTTAGCAACGGGTGGCTCGTTTATCATATTTAATCAAACCCGAAATATTCTCGATAGCGTAACGAATTTCACACATTTCTTTGCTCATGAAAGCTGTGGCTTTTGTACGCCTTGCCGCGTAGGCACCTCATTATTAAAGCAACAAATAGATAAAATTGTCGAAGGTCATGGTTCGGCAGGCGATATTGTCGCTTTAGAAGAACTCTGCCAGCTAGTAAAAAGCCAAAGCCATTGCGGCTTAGGACAAACGGCAGCAAATCCTATACTAAGCACATTAGAGCGTTATCCAGAACTGTATCAACGTTTATTGAAAAAAATCAGTTATGAACCTGGATTTGATTTAAATGGTGCCTTAGCTACAGCACGACGCTTAACTCAACGTGATGATGCCGCTGCACATTTGGCACAACTTGGAGAAGATTATGAATAAAACCCTAAGCATTGATGGTCAAGAAATTCCTTTTGAAGACGGGCAAACGATCATGCAAGCGGCGACTGCGGCTAAGGTGTATATCCCACATTTATGCCACCATCCAGAATTTACGCCGCATGGCAGTTGCAAACTATGTACTGTAAAAGTCAATGGCCGTAACTGCTCAGCGTGCACCTTTCCAGCCGCAGAAGGGCAAGAGGTATTAAATAACACCACCGATATTAATGAAGACCGTAAAAAAATCACCCAAATGCTGTTTGTGGAAGGCAATCATTTTTGCCCCTCCTGTGAAAAAACTGGCAATTGTCAGCTACAAGCGGTGGCGTATCACCTTAATATGTTGGATAACCATTTTCCCTTATTTTATCCACAACGCGCCATGGATGCGTCACATCCAGAAGTATTAATTGACCATAATCGCTGCATCTTTTGCACCTTATGCGTTCGTGCTAGTCAAGAACAAGATGGTAAAAACGTGTTTGCACTCAGCGGTCGCGGCATTAATAAGCATTTAATTGTTAACACGCCCTCAGGCAAACTAAAAGATTCAGCCCTCGTCGCAGATGATCGTGCCGCGCATATCTGTCCCACTGGCGCAATTTTAATTAAACGTACGGGGTACACGATACCCATTGGGCAACGTATTTATGATCACCATGACATCAGTGACGTGAGTTTAACAACCGCAGAGGCTCAGCATGACCACTAAAATACGCATTGCAACAACCTCCTTAGCCGGCTGCTTTGGCTGTCACATGTCGTTTTTAGATATTGATGAACGCATGCTGCGACTAGCAGAATTGGTTGAGTTTGATCGCTCACCGCTCACCGACATCGAACACTGCGGCAGCTGCGATATTGGACTTATCGAAGGTGGCGTGTGCAATTCAGAAAATGTTCATGTGCTCCGCGAGTTTCGCAAAAATTGTAAAGTTTTAGTTGCCGTCGGTGCCTGCGCCATTAACGGTGGCTTACCTGCGATGCGCAATTTTATCCCCTTAGAAGAGTGTTTAGCTGAATCATATTTAACTGGCATCGGGGTAGAAAATCCACAAATTCCTAATGATATTGAGCTACCGTTATTGCTAAATAAAGTACATCCTCTTCATGAGGTCGTTAAAATAGATTACTTTTTACCTGGCTGCCCACCTTCTGCTGATGTATTTTGGAAATTTCTAACCGACCTCTTAGAAGGACGAGAACCTTCGTTACCTTACGAGCTAATCCACTACGATTAAATAATTTGCATTAACTTAGGAATACAGCCATGTACGAACATTTAGAAACAGCTGAAAATGCAGCACAGTTAAAACGCGTCGTGATCGATCCTGTGTCACGCGTTGAAGGTCATGGAAAAGTTACCTTATTACTTGATGAAAACAATAAGGTACAGCAAGCGCGTTTACATATTGTTGAATTTCGTGGCTTTGAACGCTTCATTCAAGGGCGACCTTATTGGGAATTACCCGTATTAGTCCAACGTTTATGCGGTATTTGCCCAGTAAGTCATCACTTAGCCGCCGCCAAGGCGATAGACCAATTAGTGGGCGTTGATCCTGAAAACTTACCCGTATCTGCAGATAAACTCCGCCGTTTATTGCATTTTGGGCAAGTAATGCAATCACACGCACTGCATTTCTTTCATTTATCAAGCCCAGATTTATTATTTGGCTTTGAAAGCGAACAAAGTAAACGCTCAATTATTGCCGTCTTAGCCGCCTTCCCTGACATTGGCGTGCAAGGTGTTAAATTGCGTAAATACGGTCAAGAAGTTATCCGCATGGTCTCGGGCAAACGCATACATGGCAGTGGCGCGATTGCCGGCGGCATTAATAAAGCCTTAACCCGCGCTGAGCGTGATTATTTATTGCAAGATATTGAGCAAATGATCGCGTGGGCACAAGGCGCGGTGGTATTAATTCAAAAAGTTCATTGCTCAAATTTACCGTATTACGATGAATTTGCTGGGTTACGCTCAAATTATTTAAGCTTAACTAAGTCTAATGGCGCCTTAGAACTGTACCACGGTGGCATTCGGGTCAAAAATGCAGAGGGTGACACACTGCTCGATAATATCGATTATTGCCAATACAATCAGTATATTCATGAAGAAGTTCGGTCATGGACATACATGAAATTTCCCTATTTATTGTCATTAGGAAAAGAAAATGGCTGGTATCGTGTCGGCCCATTGGCACGGGTAAATATCTGTGATTATATCGATACTCCATTAGCTGAAGCCGCGCGTGTTGAGTTTAAAGCACATAGCCAAGAAGCCTTGGTACACAGCACGTTAGCCTTTCATTGGGCACGCTTGATTGAAGTATTGCATTGCGCGGAAAGTATTGAACGTTTGCTACACGATCCCGCTATTTTAGGGGGAGAGCTCGTGACAAAAGGTGAAAAACGTTATGAAGGCATAGGTGTCATTGAAGCACCGCGTGGCACCTTGTTTCATCATTATCAAGTTGATGAAAATGACATCGTGACTAAAGCAAATTTAATTGTCTCAACCACCAGCAATAATATGGCAATGAATGAATCCGTTCGCCAAGTCGCGGCTGAATATTTGTCTGGACAGGAATTAACAGAGCCCTTGCTAAATAATATAGAAGTCGCCATTAGGGCGTATGATCCCTGCTTATCTTGCGCCACGCATGCCGTAGGAAAAATGCCGTTACAGCTTGAATTAGTGAATGCTCAAGGTGACTTAGTGGCTAAGTTACTCAAGCATGATACGGGTGAATTTGAACACGCTCATGGTTAACGATAAATTCATGACTAAGCCATTTTTACTGTTTGCTTACGGCAATTTGAGCCGTGGCGATGATGCTTTAGGCCCCTTATTATTAGGGCACTTAGAAACCCAGAACGCGCACTTTCTACACAACGTTGATTTTTTAACCGACTTTCAATTGCAAATAGAACACGCATTAGATTTAGAAAATAGAGCCTTAGTATTATTCGTGGATGCCTCGATGTCTGCACAGCAAGGCTTTTCTTTTCAGGAGATTTTTCCTGAGAAAGATCAAAGTTACACCACCCACGCCATGAGTCCAGCAGCGGTTTTATCGGTATATCAACAGATTAAGCAACACGCCCCCCCGCCTTGTTTTTTATTAAGTATTCATGGTGCTGCGTTTGAACTAGGGACTGCATTAACCACGTCTGCGGAACAACACCTTACCCAAGCTATTGAATTTACAAAAATATTATTACGTTCGCCCGATCAAACAGAATGGCGCATGCATGAAAAAAATCAACGTTGTTTGCAATAAACAAGCTAATCCGCATTTGAACACTATGACGATAAATGAGAATTTTAGGTATTGATCCTGGCTCAAGATTGACAGGTTATGGCATTATTGATGTCGTCCCTCAGGGCTATCACTATGTTGCTAGTGGCTGTATTCGTATTACGGAAGACTATTTTCCAAATCGATTAAAAAAGATTTTTGATGGCGTGACTGAAGTTGTCGCGCAATATCACCCCGATTGTTTAGCTATTGAGCAAGTGTTTATGGATAAAAATGTCGATTCTGCCCTAAAGTTAGGACAGGCGCGTGGTGCAGCAATTTGTGCGGTACACGTGACCAATATCCCTGTATTTGAATACGCGGCTAGACAAGTCAAACAAGCCTTGGTTGGTAAAGGTAATGCAGATAAATCACAAGTTCAACACATGGTAAAAATGTTGTTACATATTCAAGGTAAAATACAAGTTGATGCGGGTGACGCGTTAGGGTTAAGCATTTGCCATGCTCATTATCAACAAACTGCACAGCGTTTAGCCGCAGCAACAAAAGCCACCTTATGATAGCCTTCCTGCGCGGCAGATTAATCACCAAAGCGCCGCCTGTATTAATAATGGATGTGCACGGAGTGGGATATGAAATGGAAGCCTCAATGACGACGTTTTATCAGTTGCCAAGTGTCGGTGAAGAGGTTTTTTTACATACCCATTTAATTGTGCGCGAAGATGCTCACCATCTCGTCGCTTTTATCAACGAAGCTGAACGAAGCGTGTTTAGACTGCTAATTAAAGTGAACGGCGTAGGTCCAAAACTGGCCTTAACTATTCTTTCTGGGCAAACCGCTGACGAGTTTTATCATTGTATTCATACTAATGATATTCAAGGTTTAATACGCTTACCTGGCGTAGGAAAAAAAACAGCCGAACGCTTGCTTATTGAATTACGTGATCGTATGCCAGAATTAAATGCGTCAACTGATGAGATAAAACAGGATGCGGTGTTTATCGCCACGGCACGTCCTAAGCAAGAAGCTATCAGTGCTTTATGCGCATTAGGTTACAAACCAATAGATGCCAGCAAAATGGTGCAAGCCATTGCTACTGAAGATAAAAGCTGTGAACAAATCATTCGCCTAGCACTGCAAGGAGCAATCAAGTGATAGAAAGTGATCGCATAATTACTGCCCACCAACATAATGATGAAGAGCGTCAAGATCGCGCCATACGACCCAAACGGCTGGCAGATTATGTTGGACAAGTGCGTTTACGCGAACAAATGGAAATATTTATTCGCGCAGCGAAGCAACGACAAGAGGCTTTGGATCATGTGTTAATTTTTGGCCCTCCAGGTTTGGGTAAAACCACATTAGCTAATATAATAGCCGCCGAAATGGGCGTGAATATTCGTCAAACCTCAGGGCCTGTACTGGAAAAAGCAGGTGATTTAGCTGCGCTTTTAACCAATCTTGAAGCACATGATGTA
>CAJAQT010000031.1 GCA_903944165.1 uncultured Methylococcaceae bacterium
GTCGCCGATTAGCAAGCCGTGCAGACCGGCATCGGAAAGCCGTCAACCAAGTGGATCGAGTCCTCCTGTGCCCCCATTTGCCACGCAATGTGAGCCTGTATGCGTCTTTTCAGATCCCGTTTGTAGCGCTTTGTTTGGCATTGTGGCACGCGACCCCAAGTTGGGAAACCAGCCATGCCAGTGATTATGAAAATAGCGCCATATACCCTTGTCATGGTCTTTGCCCATGAATTCTCCAACGATCTCCATCGTGATTATTTCGGCATCGCTCAGCTTGGGCATAAAACCTCGCCTTCTTAGCGGTTGGTTGACGATTGTTCGGCAGATATCTTCTACACAGCAATAAACATAAATAATAAAATCTTCTACTGACATGGCTCTTTTCCCTCATCGTTGCTTTTTCGTAGAACAACTCTACAGGAGTAGGCAGCCTTGTCTTCAATTCATTTAAAGTTGAGCATCGCGTTAATGATATATAAATATACACGCACACCTTACTTACTTAAAGCCTCACACTACCCTATTCCCTTTCTTGCCATCATGCCTTTTGAAGGACTGTAACCTACAATAGCTATGCTACTAAATAATATAAATGTAACTAAAGTATAGGCTAACGCATAGTGATTTAATTGCCCATACAGTGCAAAACGTATCAATTCTACTGCTTGTGAAAAGGGGTTATAACTTGCCAGCGCATATAATATTTTGCTAGATTCTTTTAGTTTCCATAATGGATACAATGCAGTTGACATAAAAAACATCGGGAAAATAACAAAATTCATTACGCCTGCAAAATTTTCCAGCTGCTTGATAAATGACGATAATAACAGACCTAACGCACCCAACATTAAGCCGGTAAGCATTAATGCAGGAAGCAGTAAAAAATAGCCTTGCCATGGCGCTTCTATTTCATACATGTAAGCAATCAGCAAAAATACATATACTTGTAAAATTGACACGCCAGTGCCAGCAAGTAACTTACTTAACAACAAAAACCATCGTGGTAATGGAGCTACCATTAACAAACGCATACTACCCATTTCTCGATCATAAACCATCGACAAGGAGCTTTGCATCCCATTGAATAATTGAATCATGCCACACAAGCCTGGTGTTATATACACTTCATACAGAATATATGTATCGTATGGCGGTGCAATCGCTAAACCTAACGCGGCTCTAAATCCTGCTGCAAAAACAAATAACCAGACTAAGGGCCTAACTAATGCAGAAATAAAGCGTTCGCGCTGAGTGATGAAGCGCCACAACTCTCGACCAATTATTCCCAGCATTGCTCGCATATAATGCGTTAAGCTCATGACAATTCTCCTTGGGTTAATTGCGCAAAAGCGGTATTTATATCCTTAGTTTTAGTCATTGCAACAATCTGTTCACGATGCCCCTTCGCTTTAATTTTACCTTTATGCATGACTAGCACTTGATCTGTTGAATAAATTTCATCCAATAAATGACTTGCCCATAACACCGCTAACTGCTCATGTGCTGTTAAATAATGAATGTATTCGACAATCGCTACACGACTTTGTACGTCTAAACCTACAGTAGGCTCGTCTAATAATAATATGCTAGGTTTATGCAATAAAGCTCGGGCAATTTCCACTCTACGTTTATGGCCACCGTTTAATTTAGCCACTTTTTCTGAGCGCCTCTCAAACATAGCCAGGCGTTCTAACTCTTCTTGAATTCTGCTTTTAGCCAGTTTCCGACTCATGCCATACAATGCGGCATGATAATGCAGATTTTGTTGCACAGTTAAATCTACATCTAAGGTTGTTTGCTGAAATACAATACCTAAGGTAGCTAAAGCTTTACGCGTTTGCTGTTTAATATCAAAACCGTTTAACGCAATCTTACCTTCGCGACAGTCATATAATCGTGTTATTAACGCAAATAATGTGCTTTTACCTGCGCCATTAGGCCCTAATAAAAAAGTAAAGTCACTGGCGTTAATAGTAAAGCTCACGTCATCAAGCGCTAATTTTCCTTGATAAGCAAATCGTAAATTTTCTATCGATAATGCAACAGTATTACTCATGGCTTTACCGCAAGCCCCCACGGATTTGTTCCCACACCGATTGAGCGAATCACCTTTAATTGCTCAAGATCAATAATAGACATATCATTACTTAAGCCATTGGCTGAATACAAATATTTTTGATCGGCAGAAAAAGCAATATTCCACACTCGCGCCCCCACTAACAACATTTTTTCTACCGTTAAATTGGCGACATTAATTACCGCAATACGATTGGCAGGTCCTAAGGCTACGTAAGCTCGCTGCATGTGCTTATCAACCAGCAAACCAACGGGCTGAATTTTTTCTGCCGTGACCCCCTCTACTTCAAATACCAATTCTTTGATGATTTGCTTAGTTTTAGCATCTAAAACCATCAATTTTCCTGCCATTTCTGAAGTGACCCACACTTGTTTGCTGTCTGCGGTGAAGGTAAGTGCCCTAGGTCTTGGATCGACTAAGGTATTTGCCACACGGGTGTAATTTTTGGTTTCGATCCAGTGCACCATATTAGTGGTTTCAGACGCACTTACCACCCATTGATTATCTGGGCTGACAGCAATGCCTTCTGGTTCGACGCCGACAGGAATGCGCGTTAACACTGTCTTTTTATCAACATCAATGACGGATATCTGACTATCATCTTCGTTAGAAACATACATTCGCTTATCAACTGGACTTAACGCAAAGGTTTCTGGATCATTCCCTGACGGTAAATCAGCCAGCTCGGTTAAGGTATCAGCATTAAATTTTTTTATTATATTATCATCGCTCACGGCAACGTATAAAAATTTAGCATCTGTACTTAATGCGATGCCTCGCGGACGTCGCCCTACGGCAACGGTTTTAAGTAATTTACCTGCGACGGGATCAACCACAGCAATAGCGTTATCTTTTTCTAAACTTACAAAGACAGTTTCAGCTTCGCCATTAAACGCCCAGAGAAATGCACCTAGCCCCACTACACGAAAACATTTTTTCATTATTATTCTTTCCTTTTACAAAGAGATTCTGGTGCATCATACCCTAAGGTATCTAATTCTGTTTTAGGATGTAAAAAACCCTCAATAGGGGCTACCGCCACCAGCGAACGCGGGGCTGCAAGTAAAATAGGTTGTCGTAATTGACCATCCCATGCACGAAAAGATAAGGCACTACCTTTATAACCTTGTAACACAAACCTATCGCTTAACATAAAGTTTTTAAGCGCTTGCCACGCACTCGAATGGGTACGTGTAACCGCCTCTCCTAATGCCCGAATCGCTAAATACGCGGCATAGTCTTGCTCATTCATCCAGCGTCCTGCTTGCGTTTTAAAACGTTTTTGAATTTGCGTAGCCCCCCATAAATCATGCGTTGGATGCCAAGCAACCGCGCTTAATCCTTGTGTTCCAATAATTGGTCGTGGCGACCAGGTTTGATAATCAAGGTATTCTCCAAATAAATTTTGTTCATCAGCAACCACCATAACATCGTAATCATCTTCAATTTGGGTAAATACGTCAATTTCTGCTTGCGCTGTTTTACGCGCATCAAAAGTGTGTGACCATTGCTTTTCCGCAACAATCTTAATGTTAAATCGTTTCGCAGTACGCTTCAGGGCCTCCGCAAATAATTGATCAGCAGGTTCCGCGCCCACCACTAAAAACCATCTATGCCAGCGTTTTTTTATTGAATATTGACCTAAGGCATCCGCACGCATGGCTCTGCTTGGTAATAGATGCAATACAGACTCACGGCAGTCAGTGTTTCGTAAGCTATCATCCACGGTTGCGGCATCGAGAATGAGCAACGCTTGCTGGCGTGCTAAATCTGCAATAGCTAAGGTTTTTTCTGGGGATAAGAGCGTCACTAGATAATTAAACTTCCCCACAATATGCTCGTTAAAAACAGTTTCTGCATGTGCATTGGCGGGCACAATAAATTTTTTTAAGGTAAACGACTGACCAATAAACTCACCCGTAATATTATTTTCCTGTATTGCCAGTTCAGCACCTAATTCACCTTTATCAAGCACGACAGGATCGATAATCGATAAATTAATCGCTGGCTTATCAAGCTGCGCCAAAATAGCAATGTTTACGGTTAACAGTGACGCTGGTTTTACGGTAGATTTAGCTTCAACCTGATTAACAAAAAACAAACTTAATCCAATAAATACTGTCAACCATAAATATTTGGACTGCTTAGTAAAAGTCATCACAAAAAAACCTCATTAAAACGGCTGCATATTAAGACATTAAAGCTGTCTGCATTAAAAATATTTTTTAATTTTATACCATAACGAACGCTCACTTATATCTAACAACTGCGCGGCTTTGGCTTTATTATCGTTAGTTTTTATTAAGGCATCTTCTATTAACTGTTTTTCCAAATATTCGACTTGCTCAGTTAAACTGGCCATATTTGGCACTTCTGCCACAATACTCAGCGCACTGCTTGGCTCAGCAACTGCTTGTTTATGTTGATAAGCACCTAAAATATCACTGGATAAATGCGCAATAGAAATCTTTTTCCCGCCGCTTAAGACAATGGCACGCTCCATCATATTTTCTAATTCTCTGACATTGCCAGGCCAAGGATACGCCAACAGGCATTCTGTCACGTTATCTTCAAGACCATTAAAAGGATACGCAAATTCACGCGCGTGTTGGGCTAAAAAAAAGTGTGCTAGCGGTAAAATATCTTCTTTACGCTCTCGTAGGGGCGGCAAGATAATGGGGAATACATTTAAGCGATAAAATAAATCTTCACGTAATTTTTGCTCAACAATTGCTTGCCTAGGATTACGATTACAGGCTGCAATTACCCGCACATCTAAATTAATCGTGCGATTACTGCCTAAACGCTCTAAGGAACGTTCTTGCAAAACACGCAATAATTTAGCTTGTAAATTAAAGTCCATTTCGGTGATTTCATCCAAAAACAAGGTGCCGCCTTCGGCAAGTTCAAACTTACCAACACGCTCCTTGTTCGCACCAGTAAACGCGCCTTTGCTATAACCAAATAACTCACTTTCTAAAATATCGGCAGGAATAGCTGCACAATTTATGGATACAAACAGTGCGTCAGCACGCGGCGAACTTTGATGAATAGCGCGGGCAACGAGCTCTTTACCTGTTCCAGTTTCGCCCTGAATCAGCACGCTTGTTTTGGTTACGGAAACCTGCTCAATTTGCGTATAAATTTCTTGCATAGCGGTACTTTTACCAATAAAGCCATGCCATCCTTGCTCAACTTTTTGACGTAAATAACGATTTTCACGTTGTACTTTTGCTAATTTTAACGCCCGCTGTACCGCTGCTTCTACGGCATCTAATTCAAAAGGTCTGACGATATAATCACTGGCACCATACTTCATCGCATCCACCGCAGAATTTACCGTGCCGTAGGCGGTCACTAAAATAACGGGTAAATCATTATTTTGTTCACGAAGCTGCTTTAATAAACCTATGCCATCTAACTCTGGCATGCGTAAATCAGTAATAACTAAATCTATTTCGTGGTGCATTAAAACATCAAGTGCAACACGCCCATTTTCTGCATGTAAGACCTCATAACCCATTTGCGTTAACATGATTTCTAATAAACGACGCATTTTTGCTTCATCATCAACAACTAAAATACTTTGCTGGGGCATTACGACAACTCCAAAATCTGTTGAACAGGCAGCACGACATGAAAACTTGCACCACCAAGAGGACTATCAGTCACATAAATCTGACCATGATGAGAAAAAATAATTTGCTGAACAACGGTTAAACCTAAACCTATACCTTCTTTTCGTTGCGTAAAAAAAGGTTCAAAAACCTTGATTTTATTAGCATCAGCAATGCCTTGCCCATTATCACTGATCACAATTTCCACCACATCATCATGAGACATTAACGCGACTTCAATCAAGCCATCATAGGCAACATGCTGAATTGCGTTCATCACTAAATTTAATAACACCTGAATGATTTGATCACGATCACAATATACGTCACTTCGCTGGGCGGTAAACTGGCTAGTAATTTGGACATGCTTAACATCCGCCTGCGTGCTCAATAATTCTAAAGTATGCTCAATAAGGGTTTGTAGATGTTGTTGCGTAAACTCAGAGGCTCTTGGTTTGGCACATTCCAATAGCATCGTTACTAAACCATTTAAGCGCTGAGTTTCACTAAGAATAAACTCGGTCATTTCTCGACCTATGTCAGTTAAGCCTTGTTCTCGCTGTAAAATTTGCGCAGAAGACCGCAAAATACCTAAGGGTGTGCGTACCTCATGCGCCATACTCGCTGCCATTTCGCCGATCACAGCTAACTTTGCAACGCGAACTAGATCATGTTTTGATTGCTCTAAATTACTAATCATTTGATTAAATTGCGCGCTTAACTCAACTAGCTCAAGACTAGAGCGTAATTGTGGTGGCGCAACCTGTTTACCTTGCATAAATTCTCGCGTAAAGCCTGCTAATTGAACAATTGGTTTAGCAATTTTTGCGGACATAAAAAAAGATACGACGACGCCCAACAAAATGGTCAAACATAAAAACACCACGATGGCTAACCAAAGCTCACGCACGGGCGCAAAAGCACTGGCATTGGGTTGCAAAATTAATACCGTCCAATTAAAGCCTTTAAAAGTACGATACCCTAAAGAGTGCGCATAGCCGATTAAGGTAACTTCATTATTTAGAAAATCAACGGGCAGCGTTATTGAGCCCGTGGGTTTGTCTAGGGCAGCCAACAAGGCAGGCAGCTCTTTAAAGCGTGGTGTTTTATCTCTAAACGCTGCTGAGCTGGCGATAATTCGTCCAGTGTTATCCAGTAATAACACATGGGATTTGGCTGACCCTCCAAACGGCAACGGGGCATCTAAAAATCGAAAAATTTCGTCCCAGCTAAAGCCAGCGTAAAGGTAGCCTAATTCACCTTTAACAAAGGCATCGTTAATCGCAATTGAAAGAAACATTTTATCGCCTGGTCCCTTCAAGCTTTGCAAAAAAAACACCTGCTGATTTTGTTCGGTCTTTAACCAAGGCGTGCCCTGATTATACGTTTGCCCCAGCAGCGCTGGATCGCAGGATGAAACAATCTTCTGCTGCTGATCAACCACAAAAATTTGCTCGTATACGCCATCGTACCCGGTATGCAGCTTTGTTAAAAAATGTGACAAGCGTTTATCAATATCTCTTACACGCAACTCTTGCATAACCTCCAATTGACTCCACATGGCCATATTTTCCATACGCTCAAATAAGGCCGTGTCAATTTGCTGGATAGTCGATACTGCTTGAAATTTAAGTTTTTCTTCAATTTCTGACTTTAGCGTATCTTGCAAATGCACAAAAATCATTAAAGAAATCATTAATGCCGATGCTAGACTAATCAGTATATAAGAAATCAGCAATATCGTTCGAATTGTCATATTTTTCCCACAGTGCAGTCGCTTGCTATTAATTAATAAAACCACTTAACGAGCGACAAGATAATGAGTAAAACACTGCTCACCTTAACTTATTTACTCGTCCCATTAACAATCACTAACGCTGTTAATTTATAGTATTTATGATGCTTAATTTTTTCGTAATTCTACTGTTTGGACTTGGCTCTATCAGTCATTGCGCTGCAAAAGAAACCACCTCACCTGAGTTATTACCGCATTATCAGTGGGGGCGTGGCATAACTTGGCAGGCAATCAATTTAAATTTAGGTGGCTATTTCAATGCAGTTTATGAGCATCCACAACAGTTTAAAGAAAGTGTTTCTTTAAACGATTTAAGCCTTTTTTTTACGTGGTCACCACATCAACGGTTACGTTTTTTTGCTGAAATAGAAACTGAAAACTGGCTTTCTACACAGGGCGTTGATAGTCTTGATAATACCCTGAGTACCGAACGCTTATATTTAGACATCCTTACCAGTCCTGCTAGCACACTTCGTTTAGGTAAGTTTTTAACTCCTATTGGACGCTGGAATCTGACCCATGTGTCACCATTAATCTGGACAACAAGTCGCCCCTTAGTCACTGAACGACGCTTATTTACTTCACATGTTAATGGCGCAATGTTTACTCATCGTGTTGATTTCAACGTTCATACGCTGAACGTGGCTTTTTATCTTGATGAATCAGCTACCTTAGACGCTTTTGACTATCAACTTGGTTTTGAAAATGGTGTTGGCAGTCGAGTTACCCTAGACATCAATGAAAATCTACAAATTGGTGCTTCTTGGCTTAATTTTAAAAATAAAAGCATTACTCCAAAATCCAGCAATCAACTGCTTGGCATTGATTTATTATGGAAAAAAAATCACTATGAGCTTGAGTTTGAAGCCATTTATCGAACAGCTGAAGATAATCAAGGCACCGAACACGGACTTTATTTACAAAGCGTAGTACCTTTAATGAATGATTTTTATGCGATTAGTCGTTATGAATACGTAAATGGCACTCATCGTTATCTTCCCACAATAACCCACATTGGCGTCACTGGCCTAGCCTGGAAACCTTTTACGCCCCTTATTATTAAAGCAGAATATTTGTTTGGTGATAATAATCAGTTTGTTGCGCCTACAGGCTTGTTTGCCTCTGTTTCAATGTTTTTTTGATCATGATAACACTACGATCAGCACTGCTACTATTTACCTGTTTTTGTTCCACAGCACTTTTTGCTGATGAAATTTTTGTTATTACGCACCAGCAATCCTCAATTACTAAGCTAACGCCAAAACTTATCGAAAATATTTTTTTAAAGAAAACCTTGCTTAACGACGCAGGAAATACGTGGATACCGCTTAATTTAGACCCTAATCACCCCATTAGGATTGCTTTCTCTTTGGCACTATTTAAAAAAAAACCAGAGGAGTTGGAAGTCTTCTGGAACGAGCAATATTTTCAGGGCATTACACCTCCTTATGTCGTGGCTTCAGAAGACGCCATGCTTCGCTTTGTCAGTACCACCCAAAATGCCATCGGCTACGCGTTACCTTGCCATATTACTGATCAAGTTCATGTCATTTTCAAAGTCAACTCACCACTCTCTCTTAAACAATTTTGTCCAAAAAACACTTAAAAAACTTGAGCGCTTTACGATGTTTTTTTAAATCACAACAAATTGATTATTAATATTTTTTTGAAAAACATTGCATAGTAATAATGATAAAAACTTGACCTAAGAATCATGCCCATGATAAAAACTACCCGTTGTTTGAGTTTTAGCAGACAACCGACTCTACATTTTTGAGTTGCCCCCTATAAAAAAATTGGGGAAAAAATCAATTATATTAATAAAACACTAAAGAGGATTTAAAAATGTCTGAAGCTCCAGTAAAAGATAACATGTGGTTATACGTAGGCCTTTGCATCGCTGGTATGGTTGCAGTGGTAATTTTCTTAAAAAGCCAAAAATCAGCGCATTTAGAAAGTGGAGCTGTTGCTCAACTTCAATCAGAAACTTTTGCTAATTTAGAAAAAAGAAAAACTAGCAACAATGCTTCTGAAATGCAAAAATCTGGTAAATAATTAAGATTAAATTTATAAGCGTCATTTTTAACTATTAGTCGTTATTTTAATAACAAGCTGTAAAGCTAATATGTTGACGTTATTTACGAAAATCTAAACAATCCCTTCGATAAGTTAGACCGTCGAAGGGATTTTTTTTGCCCACCATTTTTTGCGCTACACGACAACATTTACAGTGCAAACTTTAGTCAAAGTAACATAGTTAATCCTCTCACACGACAACAAACCTCCTTGCCTTTACGCAAAAAAAAATAATTGAAAACAATAAGTTAATAAACACTTTTATAACTGAGCTTCTATAGTATTTCCTTATAAAGGTTGGCATAGATTCTGCATATTGCATAAATAACTTTACGCAAATTGAGAATATAAATGAATCTTCGCCTATTAATCGCCATTCCTTGCTTGTTACTTTCAGTCTCTGCACTCGCCTTAGATCTAGGTCAAGCTGCACCTGTGTTTAACCTATCTGCGCTCAATAATAGCAACACTACACGCTTAACCAACTATAAGAATAAAGTCATTTATTTAGATTTTTGGGCATCTTGGTGCGCACCTTGCCGCCTCTCTTTTCCTTTGCTTAATACCTTACATCAAAAATTAAAGCACCAAGGCTTTGAAGTCATTGCAATCAATTTAGATGAAGATAAAAGCAAAGCCGAACAATTTCTTAAAGAAATCCCTGTTGACTTTACTGTACTACGAGATGATTCAGGAGAATCAGCTGATCAGTATGCAATTGAATCCATGCCAACTTCCTTTATTATTGATCAACAAGGGCATATTCAATATATTCATCACGGCTTTGCTAGTGCAGATATCAGCGGCATTGAACAAAAAATAACCCAACTTCTTGGAAAAAAAGCGCAGTAATGAACATAATTAAACTTAGCTTTATTCTATTTTTAGTGATGAATGGCGTGGGGTGCGCGCCACTTAAACCTTGGCAACGAGGTAATTTGGCATTACCACAGATGGCACTTACACCAGACCCACTTGAGTTTGGTTTACGACAACATACTGCGTTCAGTAAAGAGGCTGCGTCTGGGGGATATGGCGGCGGAGGCGGTGGTTGTGGCTGCAATTAATAACACCTTTTTATGCTGATATATTTACTTCTTAAACACTCATGAATTTATTAACACCCTCGACTACGCTCCAATATTTAACCTTTGCTGCGCTCGCTTTACCAGGTTTACTCTCGTCTGCGCATGCTGGTAGAGTGGAAGAAAACTATCAATCCGACTTTCAATACGGTCATTACTCAGAAAGCAATCAACGTATAAATGTCGATATTTTTGAAGGCTCGCTAGGTTTACCCATTGGCAAAGCAATGACTGCATCAGTTAACTTAGTTCGAGATTCTATTTCCGGCGCATCGCCTGTGTACAATAAAAAAGATGCTCAAGGCAACGCACATCAAGTCATTAGCGGAGCGTCAGCCACATCCTCATGTGGCGCCTCAATTTGCGAACAACGCGATGCAATCAACGGTAATTTAAGCTATTTTTTTGACACTGCCGCGTTAAATATAGGCGGTGGCTTTTCAAGAGAACAAGATTATACCTCGCGATTTTTTTCTACTAATTTAAGTCTTGATGTTAATAAAAAAATGACGACGCTAAATTACGGAGCATCAGTTGCTTTTGATACCATTGAGCCATCACCATCGCCTTGGAATAGTCGTCCAATCGGCTTTAATCGTAGTAAAACTAGCCAACAATATTTACTAGGCATCACTCAGCTTATTGATAAAAATTCACTTCTTCAAGGCAATATAAGCTTTGCTTATTCAGAAGGCTTTATGTCTGATCCTTATAAAGTTGTGGCGTTTTACGACCCTAATGAGCCGTTATTATTCAATGGTAATTTATATGCCAATGCTATTAAACCTGACCAACGCCCTGAAGAAAAATTTCAGTGGGCTGCGCTCCTGCAATATGTTCGCCATATTGATTACACCAACGATGGCGCTTTACACATCGATTATCGATTTGCTTCTGATGATTGGAGTATCCAATCTCACACTTTTGAAGTTAGTTGGCATCAGCCCATTGCTAATCAATGGTTAATCATTCCAAGACTTCGATATTACTCACAAACGGAGGCTGATTTTTATCAAGTCACAGGCACGCAACTGGAAAGCACGTTTTTTTCTAGTGATTATCGCCTTGCCAGTTTTGGCGCACTATCAGGCGGTATAAAATTAAGTAAAGAGATTTCTCATTTGAAAGCACTTAAACAACTTAAATTTCAAACGGGTATTGAATACTACGACCATAATGCAGACTACCAACTTACAGGGAATAACAGTAATCACTTCACTGATTTTAGTTATTATTTAGTCACCGCATCTTTTAACGTGAGGTTTTAACGTGTTAAAAAAAACTCCTTTTTCTAATGAAACATACAGAAATTTGCTCAAAACTTACCTACTATTGTTCGTGTGCGCACTTGGTATTTTTGACAATACGCTCGCATTTGCTGAAGTGCCATCCGCGTTTATAACACTACAAAACACAGCCCATCACACCTGGCCGGCAGAGTACACGATTGAAATCACACCGCCTCAAGATCACCACGCCTACTTAAATACAGGTGATGAGCATAGCTTTATCCCAATTACCTTAGATGCAGACCAATACTTAGCTAACGCAGGTTTATCATTAACGCTGCTAAAACAACCTAAAGGGCACTATGATGAATTGGTTAAAGCACAGGTTCTCCGTGCTAAAGATACCTATCGTTTTTCCTTAATGGCGACTAAAACGATTACCTTTATTGAAACGTCACTTGCCATTAAATACCAACTTTGTAATGACCTTACGCATGTTTGTTATCGCCCTAAAACAAACAAAATTTCCCTGCCATTACCGCCCATTACCAGCCTTGAAACAACAACGACTTCGGTCTCATTCACTGAGCAATTGCTTAGTTTATTTAACCAAAATCAAAATAATACATTCCTACTGTTTGGCTTAATGTTTTTAGCAGGCTTGTTATCTGTAGCGACCCCCTGTGTCTACCCAATGCTACCCATCACCTCAATGTTTATAGTCAATCGAGCCCAAGGCATTAAAGGCAAAGATAAGCAACACGCCTTAGTCTATTTACTGGGTATTATCGGGACTTACACATTACTTGGCTTAATTGCTGGAATGACTGGCGGAGCGTTTAACAGCTTTATGCAATCCGCGTGGGTAAACTTAGCTTTTGCTTTATTTTTTACCGCTTTTGCCTTAGCTTTATTGGGCTTTTTTGAATTAAGTTTTATGCAAAATGAAGTCTACTCATTAGATCAACGCACCTCCCAAGTAAAAGGGCTTGCCGGCACTTGGTTAATGGGGAGTGTCGCAGGCTTAGTCATCTCGCCATGTGTAGGCCCGATTGTCTTTGCACTGCTGTTACACGTGGCTGATAATATTGCCGATAAATCCGATGCCTTAGCCGCATTGCAGCAACAACTTAGTGTTTTTGATCGACTGAGCATTGCTGCTTCGGGAAGTATTATGATGGCTGGCTTTGGCGTAGGCGTTGGCTTGCCCTTTTTTATTGTCAGCACCGTTAAATTTAAAACACTACCTAAAGCCGGTTATTGGATGAATAAAATCAAATATGCCTTTGGCTTTGTTATCCTTTATTTTGCATACACTTATTTTGAAAAAGCCATGGGGGTATTGGGTATTTCTTTGGCAACCAGTCATACGTTTATTGTTGGTCTGCTGGCTATTTGGTTCGCCGTTGTACATGGCAATATTTTGATTATTCCGTCAACTGATTTAGCAACACCCTTACTTAAAATACGTCAATTTGCTAGCTTAATTAGTTTACTGATTGGCGGTTGGCTAGTGATTTCTAGCTTACAAGACAGTGCGTTTTTTACCCACACAAACATCACCACACTAACTAAACACATCTCAACAACACCTAGCAATACTGAATCACTACTAGAAAATGAAGCAGGAATTCTATGGCATCGAGATTTCACTAACGCACAAAAAGAGGCCAAAGCAACAGGAAAACCGATATTCATTGATTTTTATGCCAGTTGGTGTGCCAATTGTCTCGCTTTTAAAAAAGAAACTACACATAATTCAGCCTTAAATGACGCACTTCGATTACATGCTATTTCGGTAAAATTAGTTGATAAAGAAGCTGAATTTGAACGATTTAAAGCACTACCCGAACATCGTGCACTAAAAATTGGTTTACCCTATTTTGCTATTTTAACACCTGAAGGTGAGCTATCTTGGTCAACAACAGATTATCAAGCCACTGAGAAAATGATTTCCATTCTTAATGATTGGCACATTTAACACTCTTTTATTAGACCGCAGCTCGTTTGTTATCTTAAAACTGGTGATATTATGATCATGAGACAAAAAATATTTACAACGCTATTCAGCATTCTTTTCTGTGTGTTTTTTAACGCACCAGGCTACTGCTATCCACAATTTCAAACATATACTAATGCCTCTGATTGCACTTCATGTCATCAAGATAATTATGGTCATGGCTTTAAAACAGGTGTTCTTGCTGAATTTGAAGATAAAGGTCTGGCAGGTCTTAAAGACTTTGTTAACGCCAACCTACAACAAGCGGTTATCTTTAACAATACCGTCACCTTACCAAACACTGTCAGCCTACCCAATACTCCTCCTGAAATTAGACCCATTAATAGCAAATGGGACGTCACTGTGGGCGAAGCACCTTTGATTATTCCTTTTACCATTAATGATACTGAGCAAAACCAAGTTGTTTTACATGGTTCAGCGCCGACAGGTGCGTCCTTTTCAAAAGTTTATATTGATAAAGTAACGCAATTACCCACCATTAATTTCATTTGGTCACCCACACCTGAACAAGCAAAAAAACAATTTGCCCTTAATGTATTTGCGGAAGAAATTGATGCTAGTCCAGCGCTTCGCTCTAGTTCAATTAAGACTGTTATCCAAGTATGGGCAGCAAGAAATAGCGCGACTAAAAATATCAAACGCTTCTCGTTATTTAGTGCTGAGGTTATTAATAACACACTTAAACTTAGTGGCAATATTCAATTTCAAGCTAATTTATCAAACGCACAACGCAGCACTTTGCTTAAAAAGCTCAGCATGAGCGTTAAAACCAGTAAAGATAAATTAATTAGCCCCTCGCTAAAACTAACAATAAACGCAAAAGGCGACTGGTTTAAATCCATTAGCTTAGCTAAAACAACACCGCCTTGTATTGTTAAACTGGAATATGAATATCTTAAATCTGCTCGCCCCGTAGTCTTTTTAACGGCTAATTATGACAAAAACAATGATAATAATGAGGCTGAGGATGACGCATCAGAGAATGAAAGCGATGACGATGACGATGACGATGAGGTAGCATTATTAAAGCAATGCCGAGATTAATTTAGCCACACCGCCGTTTAAATTAAGCTTATATAGATAAAATATCTAGTGACGTGTCGGGCGACACGTCACTTATCAATTCTCGTGAAATTTTAAGCTCAGAAAAATCAAATAATCGCGTATCTAAGGTATGAGAGGGCGCAACATTTTGTAAGCTAGTAAAAATAGTTTCAAGACGACCAGGAAATTGTTTATCCCAAGCATTCAGCATCATCTTCATCGCCTGCCGCTGCAAATTTAATTGTGAACCACATAAATTACAGGGAATAATAGGAAAATCTCTAAACGAACTGTAGCGTTGAATATCTTTTTCACGGCAATAGGCTAATGGCCGAATAACAATATTTTTTTTATCATCACTTAATAATTTAGGGGGCATTGCTTTTAATTTACCACCATAAAAAATATTTAAAAAAAACGTTTCCAAAATATCATCTCGGTGATGCCCTAAAGCAATTTTAGTGGCACCAATCTCTTCCGCATATCCATATAACGTTCCACGCCGAAGACGCGAACATAACCCACAGGTTGTTTGTCCTTCTGGGATAACACGCTTTACAATACTATAGGTGTCTTTTTCAATGACATGAAATGGCACACCAAGAGAAGTTAAATATTCAGGCAAAACATGCTCTGGAAAACCAGGCTGTTTTTGATCTAAATTGACTGCAATTAACTCAAAATCTACAGGCGCTGTTTTTTGTAAATTCATTAAAATGTCTAATAAAGTATACGAATCTTTACCTCCTGATAGACACACCATGACCTTGTCACCCGCTTCAATCATTTTGTAATCAGCGATTGCATCGCCTACATAATGACGCAAACGCTTTTGTAATTTATTAAAGTGATAACGAGTTTTTTGAACGGCCTCAGACATAACAACACTTAAAATATTTGATAAAACTCATCCACTCAGCCATTTAAACTAATGCGGTAGGACAAAACGCGGTGCAATAATAATTACCCACCAATGAACGCTCTATTAACCGTTATAACGCTGAAAAATTAAGCTTGCATTGGTGCCACCAAAACCAAAACTATTCGACATTAGCGTAGTAAGATTAATGTTTTCTCTAAGCTCTCTAACTATGGGCATACCCACTGCTGCAGGCTCCAGCGTTACAATATTTGCTGATGCACTTAAAAAATTATTAGTCATCATCAATAAAGAATAAATGGCTTCATGTACACCTGCTGCGCCTAAGGCATGCCCAGTAAGTGATTTAGTTGAACTAATCCATGGCATGTCTTCCATACTAAACACGCTTTGTAATGCGCCTAATTCTTTTAAATCACCAATTGGAGTGCCGGTACCATGCGCGTTGATGTAATCAATTTTATTATGAACTGTGGACATGGCTTGCTGCATACACCGCATTGCCCCTTCTCCTGACGGTTGAACCATATCAAAACCATCAGAAGTCGCACCATACCCGACTAATTCGGCATAAATTTTCGCACCTCTGGCTTTAGCATGATCTAATTCTTCAATAACTAACACGCCACCACCACCAGAAATCACAAAGCCATCCCTTGCTTCATCGTAAGGTCTTGAGGCAGTAGTGGGCGTATCATTATATTTAGAAGACATTGCCCCCATCGCATCAAATAAAACTGACATTGTCCAATGCACCTCTTCTCCACCACCGGCAAAGATAATATCTTGCTTACCCATTTGAATTAGCTCCATGGCATGACCAATACAATGCGCACTGGTTGCACACGCTGAGGTAATGGAGTAATTAACGCCTTTAATTTTAAAGGGCGTCGCTAAACATGCAGTATTGGTGCTGGACATAGCTCTTGGCACACGATACGGGCCGACATGCTTAACCCCTTTCTGTCTTAAGATATCGGCTGCTTCAACTAAATTAGATGTTGACGGCCCGCCTGAACCCATCACTAAGCCTGTTCTGACATGAGAAATATCATTAACATCTAATCCTGCATCTTCAATGGCTTGCTGCATGGCAATATAATTAAATGCTGCACCATCGCCCATAAAACGTCTAATTTTACGGTCGATTAATGCATCGACATCAATAGTAATGGCGCCGCGCACCTGACTACGAAAACCTAATTCTTGGTAATCATCCGCAAAAACTATTCCTGAACGCCCTTGTCGTAAAGCATCGACCACTTCATTTTGATTGTTACCTATACTAGAAACAATACCTAAACCCGTTACTACCACTCTTTTCATTCTTGTTACCTTAGAAATTTTCTGTAGAAGTAAATAAACCAACGCGTAAATCTGACGCTTTATAAATCTCTTTACCATCAACTTCCATTGTGGCATCAGCAATCCCCATGACTAACTTGCGCATGATGATACGTTTTAGATTAATACGATAAACAACTTTTTTTGCAGTGGGTAATACTTGCCCGGTAAATTCAACTTTACCTACACCTAATGCACGACCTTTACCAGCGCCTCCAAGCCAACACAAATAAAAACCAACTAATTGCCACATTGCATCTAAGCCTAAGCATCCCGGCATAACTGGGTCGCCTTGAAAATGACAATCAAAAAACCATAAATCAGGTTTGATATCAAGTTCAGCAATAATTTCACCTTTACCATATAAACCACCTTGATCGGTAATTAAAGTAATACGATCCATCATAAGCATATTTGGTAAGGGCAATTGCGCGTTTTTTGGTCCATAAAGTTCACCTCTTCCGGACATTAATAATTCTTCACGCGTAAAACTATGCTGTTTCTCCATACTTTATATCTACCTTGAGTTATTTTTATAATTAAACCGTTTATTATCCAATAGAGGCGAGCAAAAATCAGCTCAATTTTTTTCTTAGCGAATATCTGTAAGATAGGTGTTCAATTTTAATGTAGTTTCATTCTTTTCATTAAATAGCTTTAGTGAATCATTGTAAATAATAGCGTAAGAAAATACGCTAGTGATATATTTTCTAGTTTCTTTATAAGGAAGTGTTTCCAACCAAATATCTGCTGGCATCGACTGATGATTTGGCAGCCAAGATTTAACTCGAGCTGGGCCTGCATTATAAGCTGCGATTGCTAATACAAAATGACTATTAAAGCGTTTTAAAAGTTTTTTAATATAATAACTACCTAATTGAATATTCACTTTTGGCTTAAGCAATTGACGTGCTGTTAAGGCGTTAAGCTTTAATTCTTGAGCCAATTCTGCCCCTGTGCTTGGCATTAATTGCATTAACCCTTGCGCACCCGCTATTGATTGCACACGGGGATCAAACATACTTTCTTGACGAATAACCCCATAAAGCCACTCTGGTGCAAGCTTGTTGCGCTCAGCATTATTCATAATGTCTGCATAATGACGTATAGGAAAGCGTACGCCTAAATCATCCCAATACTCTGCCTTTACCAACGTTAGTATGGCTAATTGATCCAAATCCCACAGCTGAGCTAATTTTGCTGCCTGCAACTTTTCTTCTTTAGATAGCTTTTCTACCGCAAACCACCAATAACTTTGCGCCTCATTTTTACGTTTTAGACGTAGCAATTCATGAATAATAGTAAAATCCATGCGCTCCGACAAAGCCTTTAACTGTGCAGGTAAAAAATTCAGTGGCTGATTTTTGATAGCATACGGAGCAGCAATAGCATCCGCGGCTAAAAATCCATAAAAACTTCGGTCTTGTGCGGCATTATTCCATGCGTGCTTAGCAGCAGATAAATCTCCTTGAACAGCCAAGCTACGCCCAAGCCAATATTGCCAAATAGGTAAGGCTTGCTGAGCTACGCTTAAAGCCGCTAAGGCTTCACGAACATGTGACCAATTTTGCTCATACAGTGCAACACGCACTTTCCATTCACGCACCTCATCATCTATTTCAGATAATTGCTGCAACTGTGTGTACGCACGGGGATCATGCTGTACCGCCAACGCCATTGCCAGTGCACGCTCTACAACGTGGAGTTCTTGAATAGATAACAACTGTAATTGCGGCTTGACATACGTCCATGTGGACACCGCAAATTCCATATTTTTTTTGACAGCTTTCTTAAGCCCATAAGCAACAATACGTTGATTGATTAATGAGTCTTTAACAAATGGCGTGACCTCAGTAATCAACATAGGATTGTCATTTACGCGCAACCATAAATCAACGGCACGTAAATCTTCGCCAGTAAAGTCATTACGTAAATAATGGGCTAAACGATAATTGCCTGTTAACAAGGCATGATGAAAACGTTGCCAAACTAAATCAGTGGAAAATAAAGACGTCGTGCTTAATTCAACAAATAAAGGCTCACAAGCGTTAGGCTGCTCAACGCCCGATAACCAAAGCCGCTTAGCTTCATTTAATGCCCATAATTTATCATCGACAAGATAATGCGCCCACGCGACATAACACTGTAATACAGCATTATCCGTAGCGTGATAATGCATTAAAAAAAGCGTCCATTGCTTGTGCTCAGCTAAATAGATTAACCATTTTTCTGTTAAAAGTTTGGCATATCGACTGCTTGGGTAAGTTTGTAAAAACTCAATGACCAACGGAGTTTGCTCAAGATTTTTAACTAGCCACTGGTACATAAGGAAGGGATAAAGCGGATACTCAATAAGTGAGTGCGTTAAGCTTTGAAAATGAGCATACTGACCCTGTGCTAAGTCCTGTTCGGCGCGTACAAAGGCTTTGCGTTGTTGATCTAAGGTGCTACTCATCGTCACATTAGGCAGCACCATTAACACACCAAATATCCCCACTATTTGGCATTTTCTTTGAACGGTTCTAGCTAAATTACCCGAAAAAAATAACACCGCTATTTTTACAAATGTATACGCATCGTTTTAATTGTGTCTTGACTTAACTCGGGCAATGCTGCAATGGCTTCGCGTAATTTTGATTCCCAACGACGTCGCAATTGAGACATATAATCATCGTCATCTTCAAAATTATAATATTCAGCAAAACTAAAACTATCCTTACGATACACTAACATTTCAACAGGAGCACCAACACTGGCATTACTTCTGATAGTAGAATCCATGGAAACCAGACAACAACGCGCCGCCTCGTTTATCGACGTATCCAATTTAAGAAAACGATCTAAAATAGGTTTACCGTATTTACTCTCGCCAATTTGCAAAAATGGCGTATTGGCTGAGCTGGTAATGCTATTGCCTTCTGAATACACCATGTACGCACCATGTGGCTCATCAGCAATTTGCCCAGCAATGATAAACGTGGCTGACGGATTAAATGCAGATTGACCATGTGAATCAATATGCTGCTTTTGTTTTTCGACACTGACATGACCTAAATAATCAGCCGCTTCTGATAAACATTCCACCGTATTAATATTAATTTTGGCTTCTTTAATTTTATCGCGATGCAATTGTTCTAATACCGCTTGCGTGGTTGCCAGATTACCCGCACACAGCAACACTATTTTACGATCACTTTTAGTTTCAAATGGATGCATCTTGCCATGCGTACTCACATTATCAATACCCGCATTGGTTCTTGAATCGGAAACCAAAATAAGACCTTCATCAATAGAAGCTGCAATACAATAAGTCATAATAAGTGTTATTAAACGTTCAAATGGGATGGCATTTTAAACTTTTTTAGTAAAAATGCGCCATGCAATTTACTGTTCAATCAACTCTGTTAACCGTAACAACCATATTTGTTAACAGTGCGCCTGAACCAAACTGATGAAATACCGAGACATCAGCTGCATCTCGACCATAAGCAACCACCACTCGACCCGCCTGTTCATCAGTGCATATTGGATCAAATGTTTGCCATTGATGCCCGATATACACTTCAAACCAAGCGTGCATATCCATTGGTTCAAGATGCTCCAAATAGCCCACAACTATACGTGCGGGAATACTTATGCTGCGACACAATGCGATACCTAGGTGTGCTAAATCTCGACACACGCCAAAGCCCTGATGATAAATTTCAATCGCTGACAGAGGATATTCACTGGAGCCTGGTAAATAACGTATCGTGGCTTGCAACCACTGCACAATTTTAATCACTTGCTGAAAACCTGGTAAGGCATCGCCAATAATTTCATGTGCAATGACCGTTAAGCGATCTGACTCACAATACCGACTTGGCAATAAAAACAGCAAAATATCTGCTGGCAAACACTGTATTTCAACAAAATAATGTTCATAATTTGTGGGTTGATGGTAAATTCTGACGTCAGCCGTCACAATGATATTAAAATCCCCCACGGGGGCGACTAATCGCTGACAGGCATTGCCAAAACTGTCACGGCTTTCTAACACCTGAACCAGCTGATTCACCTCATAGTGTTCGTGTATAATCCATTGCTGATTGCCTTGATAGGGTCTCAGCATCAAAATTAAGGCAGTATTTGCATCAATCTGAAAACTTAAATGACAGGCTACGCGAAGTTTCATTTGATCCACTAATTCACTAAGCGATCAAGTTGTGTATAGGCAGAATTAAGCCATATTTTTAAACGCTGCCGATCTAAAATCCCCAAGACATTTGCATTTGCGCCTGGATCGCGCTGAGTTGCCGCCCAAAAACTAGCATTATGTGCGTCAATTTTAAGCATAATCGGTGCGTATAATTTTTTTAAAGACATTAATTGTGCATTCATCATCAGCGCTTTTTCTTTAAGTCCTGAACGCATTAATAAATTAAAGTGCTCATCTCTTAATTGATTTTGTACAATAACATACTGAAATTGTTCACCAATTTGATCAAGTAACCGCGCCAATAAAGCCACGCTATCTTGCCCTGAGTCCATAACATGCCAATAAATTAGCTTTATCTCTAATTCTTCTGCAACAGCAAACACACCTGACTCTAGTAACCATTTTGCTAACGGGTCATAAGATTGTGCCGCCAAATCCACTAAAATATGTTGCTCGGGTAAAGCCACTGCCGCTTCAATTAACTCATCGACACTATCATAAGCATTAAGATCTATTGGCTGAGCATAATCCGTGTAAAAGCGCAGTAACGCGCCGTGTGAACGATCGGTATCAAAGCCTGTAAAAACAATGCCTCGATCGATAAAATACTGCGCCAGCACACGCGCGACAACAGATTTACCCACACCACCTTTTTCACCACCAATAAAATGTATTGTTGCCATACTCGCCTCTCTTTTTACAAAAAATTAACATCAGTTTTTTTAATTAAGTCTACACAGGCCTTACCCATAAAAATTATGGCTATTTTTCCAATTTTGCAATGCTTCAGCACTAACACGTTAAACTAACCGCAACACATCTACCGCAACCGTTAAGCTATGCCGACCACCACCTAAAGCGATTCCTTTCAAAGGCGTCACATCCGTGTAATCTCGTCCCCACGCCAAGGTAATATGTTGATCAGACGGGATTTTATTATTAGTAGGGTCAAAATCAATCCATCCTAATAAGGGCACATACACTGCAAACCACGCATGCGAGGCATCGGCACCAACTAAACGCGCCTGCCCAGTTGGTGGCTGAGTTTCCACATAACCGCTTACATATCTTGCCGCTAGCCCAAAACTACGTAAACAACCAATCGCCAAATGTGCAAAATCTTGGCAGACACCACGCCTATACAATAAGACATCTGACAGCGGCGTAGCAATGGTGGTAGAACTTGGTGCGTAGGTAAACTCTGTAAAAATACGCGTCATTAAATCCTGCACCGCCTCTAAAATAGGACGATTAGGCGTGAACGATGCCAGTGCATATTCCGCTAGCGAAGCACTGGTTGTTATCATCGGTGAATCTAACAGAAAATACCGCGCTGCCATAAATTCTTCAGTGCTTGTTTTAATTTCAATCTGTGGGTTGTGTGCTAAGTCAGAAGATGTTGGATAGCCACCGATCGCAGGCATTGCAAGAAACTGCTGCACAACTTGTTCCCAGCTAAATTGGCTTGCCGTTAACCATTGCACTGTTGGTCGATTAATTGTTACCTCATTAATTGCCGTGACTTCTAAGTGCGTATGGGGTTGTTGAATTGAAAAATAAGCAACGCGATTACCAAAATAATCAATCCGTTCACGCATATCAAATGGCAGAGGATGTATCTCAAAATAACTAGAAAGGCATTGTTGCCGCCAAAAATCACGCACCAACAAACGCGCCTCGTTTTGACACAAGCCAACAACTTGGCTGTAATGATAATACGTGGTGTGCGTAATGCGGTACTTCATAAGTCCTCATCTTCTGCGTTTGGGCTTGCTACGGTAACCAACTGCGATATTTGTGAATGACTAAAATAAGCGCGCGTAATAACCTCTGCAATTTGCCACAACAACACTGTAGTATCAGCCAATAAATTTTCTAACTCTGTATAAATTGCAGAATTTTCGTCTTCTTTTAATAATTCAGCTACGGTTGATAATTGTACATTAGTTAGCGCCTTTAAAATTAAGCGCTCTTCCTCACATAATTGGCATTGACGACCATCTCTAGGAAATTTACTGATAAATTGAGCTAACTGCTGCAACTGATAAACAATTGAACGCGGGTGATTGCTATCAAGTAATAATAGCTCCAGCACTAATGCTAATTGAAATCCTGAACGATAACGGCGCTGATAAATAGTTACGCTATCAAGCGATAATAAAACAGCTTCTAATACTTGATTTTGTATGGCGGGCGCCTGTTGAGTAACCAAGGTTGCACGTAATAATGCGGTTAAATTTAATGCACGCTCTAAACGCCGACCACTTTCCAGCATAAACCAGCCTGCTTCGTGCGTCATACTTTCGTGCGTTAACCCTGCAAAACCAACAACTCCGGTAATTAATTCATCCAAACTACTTTGCAAAACCTCAATAGATAAGTCACTCCCCATCACTTTTTGCTGCCAACGATGACGTATTGCATCAATACTGCGCCAAGTATCTTGTGACCATAAGTCCCGAATACTAAAGGCTGATTGCACTAAAGCATAAATCGTAGCTGCTAACGATCCTGAGCGTTGACGATTTTGTGCGAGTGAAAAAAGCTCCGCTTCGGGTGCCGCTATTATCGTCTGATTATTTAGCAAAAAACCAGGATACGTTGCTGTCATTTGCGTCAAACTCGACAACAACACGCCCAAACTTTCAGCGTCAGTGTGATCATTAAACTCAAGCGTATCACGGTATTTAAGTAAAATTGACCGCAACAAGCGAGCCGCACTATCGGTACGCTCTAAATACCTACCCACCCAAAATAAATGATCCGCAGCGCGACTGGTTACAGGCTCACTCACACTCTCCAAAGGTTGGTTGGTGCGCCAAATAGTTTTCTTAACGAAGCCATTTGTTATTAATTGTTCGCTATCAACGACAGTGTTAGGTAAGGCGCTTGCCGAAGCGTCACTATTGCCACCCAATACCCACGTATCCTTACTTATGCCACCTTCTTGATTAGAAACTTTCGCATCATTTTTTTCACGCGCGACACGTGTTAAGCCTCCAGGCATCACATGATATTGATCGCGTTCAGCCACCACAAAATGTCGTAATACTGCGCGTCGAGGTTCAATATGATGATCAACAAAGGCAGGGACAGTCGCAAAACTTAATGACTCTTGACCAACAAATAAATAAGGCTTTGCACTAATTTTTGCACGTAATACACTTTTTTCTTGCTGACTTAATTGCTGCCCAATGATTTGTTCATTTCTATGCTCACCATTAATCTGCTTAATAATAAGTTTATCCAAATTTTGAATAACAAAATCACACTCTCTTCGCTGACCGCACCACCACGTTGCCACAGAAGGTAATAACAATTCCTGATTTAAAAAATGCCTCGCCAAGCGCGGCAAAAACGCGAGCAAGGCAGGATTTTCTAACACACTACTGCCCAATGGATTAGCAATGGCAACATTGCCTCGCCGAACAACCTCTAATAATCCAGGGATACCTAATCTTGAATCATTTCGTAATGACAGCGGATCACAAAACACATCATCTACCCGACGCAAAATAACATCTACAGGCTGTAAACCCGCTAATGCTTTCAACCAAACGCGCCCATCGCGTACAGTTAAATCATCACCTTGAACTAAGGTATACCCTAAATAAGAAGCTAAGTAAGCATGTTCAAAATAGGTTTCATTAAACGGGCCAGGGGTCAGCACGACAACACGAGGATTTTCTTTATTTGATTGCGCAAGGCCTGATAAGCTTCGTTGAAATAATTTAAAAAATGAAGATAGGCGTGCAACCTGTGTTTCACGAAATATTTCTGGCAATATTCGTGTCATTACCGCTCTATTTTCAAGAGCATAACCACATCCAGAAGGAGCTTGAGTGCGATCATCAACCACCCACAATTGACCTTTATGACCGCGCACTAAATTAGCCGAATAAACAGTTAACCATGTAGCTTGTGGCAATACACTTCCCACACATGCGGGTAAAAAACCTGAATGCGCTAAAACTAATTCATACGGTAATAAGCCTTTTTTTAATAATAGTTGTTTCCCATAAATATCTTGAAGAATTAAATCGAGTAACTGCGCACGCTGTTTTAATCCCGCCTCTATTCTTAACCACTCTTCACCACTAATTAAGAGCGGGACAGGATCAAGTCGCCAAGGTCGAGTTAGTTGTTTATCATCACCATACACATTATAGGTAACGCCATTTTCACGCAGTAAGCGCTGCGCTTCCCGACGACGATTATCAATTTCTGTGCCGCCCATAGCATCAAAAGCAGCCAGAAGTTGTTCCCAATAAGGCTGTACTTTCTCCTCTATAGGAAAAACTTCCTCCGCAATGGCTAAGCGTGTGTCATAACATTGTTTTGCAAAATCAGTATGTTTACCAGTCATCTTAACCATTACCACCACCTAACACATAATATAGTTAGCACGCAGCCCTGCTTTTCAGCATTCACTATCATTAATTTTTCAACTAACGTGATAACGTAAATCTAAGGTAAACGGATACTCTTCACTTAATTCCTCTTCGGGCGGTGCCATAGGACGTGGCTGTTGATCATTGACTTTAAAGTTGCCACGCGTTGCTGACGTTGAAAAGGCTGACTGAATGGTCTCAGATGGGCTTGACATTACTAAACCTGGCGTATGCCCATAATCCCAGAAACGTGAAATACGACGGGCTTCTGCTTCAAAACTGTTGACCGGAAAAGCATCATAATGACGCCCACCTGGATGCGCAACATGATAAGTACAGCCCCCCACGGCATGACCATTCCAGGTATCAATGACATCAAAAATTAACGGCACATGAGGCTTAATAGTTGGGTGTAAGGCTGATGGCGGTTGCCATGCACGATAACGAACACCGGCAACAAATTCACCTTGCCGACCAGTGCCACGCAAAGGAATCCGTCGACCATTGCAGGTTAATAAATATCGCCCTTCAGTAAAACCAGTGACTTTAACCTGCAAACGCTCCACGGAAGAATCCACATACCGTGCCGTCCCGCTTCGTCCAACCTCTTCACCCAATACATGCCAAGGCTCAATGGCAAAGCGTAATTCTAGCTCCATTTCATCGACAATTGCGGTGCCATACCGTGGAAAACGAAACTCAAAAAATGGCGCTAACCATTCTAATTCGAAGGCATAGCCGGCACGTCGTAAATCTTTAACCACATGCTTCATATCTTCACGAACGTAATGCGGCAACATAAAGCGATCGTGTAATGTGGTGCCCCAACGAATTAACTCATGTTGATAGGGATTTCGCCAAAACCAAGCAATAAGAGACCGTAATAACACCATCTGCACCAGCGACATTCTGGCATGAGGTGGCATTTCAAAAGCACGTAATTCTAAAATACCTAAACGACCTGTGGCACTATCTGGGGAATACAGCTTATCAATGGAAAATTCAGCGCGATGGGTGTTTCCTGTTATGTCAGTTAATAAATGCCGTAATAAACGATCAACCAACCACGGCGCCGGCTGTTGATCTTTTGATAATTGCTGAAAAGCAATTTCTAGTTCATAAAGCTTCTCATCACGTCCTTCATCAACACGCGGCGCTTGACTGGTAGGACCAATAAACAAACCTGAGAATAAATACGATAAGCCAGGATGATGTTGCCAATACGTCACTAAACTCTGTAATAAGTCGGGTCTTCGTAGTAATGGACTGTCTACTGGAGTCGCCCCACCCAAAGTAATATGATTTCCTCCGCCAGTACCTGTATGACGACCATCCAACATAAACTTTTCTGTACCTAATTTTTCTACAAAAGCTTGGTCATATAAGGCGGTGGTTTTTTCAACTAATTCTTCCCAGCTACTAGACGGATGAATATTTACTTCAATAACACCTGGATCTGGCGTGATTAATAAGCGCTCAATTCGATAATCACGTGGTGGCTCATACCCTTCAATAACAACAGGTAAACTTAATTTTTCTGCCGTTGCTTCAATGGCCGCTAATAAATCTAAATAATGCTCTAATAAAGTGATGGGCGGCATAAAAATATACAACCGCCCTTCCCTTACCTCCACACAAACTGCTGTATGGGGAACCTCTACATAAACGACTGTTTTATCTGCTGAACTTTGCTCGATTAATTCTGGATGCTCTTTAACCACAGGCTCAAAAGAACGATAACGGCGCGCCACTTCACCATGATAATCACCTAATTCTGGCAAATCAGTAAATAAACTTTGTGGCTCTTGTGGATCACGTTTTTCTGGCGCGACCCAAGGCAAACTGTCTAGCGGCATTCGCATGCCCATAGGTGAATTGCCAGGAATTAAAAACATCGTGTCACGGCGAAAATTCCAAGGGCCACTTTGCCAGCATTGCGCTTGCCAATCCCATTTTATAGGTAACGCATACCCTACTGGCTGACCTAAATCTGCATCAAGCACTTTTGCTAGCGTCTTACGTTCTAAGGAATCCTTTAAATTAGCGTGCAGTGGATTTAAATTAATAGGTAAGGTATTTTCTTGCCAGAGATAGTAAAAACTATCTTCATAAGCATTCACTACAAAATGCTGCTGTATTCCTAAATGACGCGCGAGCTGACTTGCAAACAAGGCAGCATGGTGATAAGTAATTTCGTAAGTTTTATCAATATCCGCCAAAAGCGCAGGATTTCGCCATAAAGGCACACCATCTTTACGCCATAAAATGCCATATTGCCAGCGCGGTAACGCTTCGCCTGGATACCATTTCCCTTGCCCATAATGTAGTAAGGCGTGATCAGCAAAGACTTGCTGTAAACGTTTTGTTAACGCTAAAGCACGCTCACGCTTATGGTCACCATCAGCAGAAACATTCCATTGCTCAGACTCCATGTCTTCAGCAGACACAAAGGTAGGCTCGCCCCCCATCGTCAACCTGACATCATCTTCTTGATATTGTTGATCAATTTGTTTACCCAAGATATCAATATCAAACCATTGCTTATCACTATATGGCTTAGTGACGCGAGGATCTTCATGCAGACGTATTACTGAGTTATTAAAGTCAAAACTCACTTCACACTTATCAATAGCTCCCGTTACAGGGGCAGCACTTGCAGGATCGGGTGTACAGGCTAAGGGAATGTGTCCCTCACCAGCCAATAAACCCGAAGTGGGATCTAAACCAATCCAACCAGCACCAGGAATATATATTTCAGCCCATGCGTGTAAATCAGTAAAATCTTGCTCTGGCCCAGCCGGCCCGTCTAAGGCTTTAATATCTGCTGTTAATTGAACTAAATACCCTGACACAAAGCGAGCCGCTAAACCTAAATGTCGCGCCAATAAAACTAACAGCCAAGCCGAATCGCGACAGGAGCCACTGCCTTTTTCTAAGGTTTCATCAGACGTTTGAATCCCCACTTCCATCCGAATATTATAACTAACCTTATTGAACACTAAGCGATTGATAGTAACTAAAAAATCATTGATATACATCGGTTTTGCATCAAACTCAGCAACCCACTTTAACAACAATGGACCGTTTTCTACTTTTTCCAAATAAGGTTGTAACTCTTTTTCCAATTGCGCTTCATAA
>CAJAQT010000032.1 GCA_903944165.1 uncultured Methylococcaceae bacterium
CCAGGATGCTTGGTATGTTAAGGGCTTTTGCTAGTCGTTAATCGTCTTTAAAAATATCGGCTAATTGTTGTGTATCAATAGCGCGATCAAACCAGCGTTCAATGGCTTCAAGTGGTGCGTTAGCGATTAAACGAGTGATGTCAGTAGGTATCGCACCAAAGCGCTTGGAAAGTAGTTTTTGCAAAGCCAGCATTTCACCTTCGTGTTTACCTTCTAGTTTACCCTTTAACTCCCCTTCCAGCTTACCTTCTGCTATATAAGCCAACGCCCATTGTTCTATTCGTTCTGACAACATGACTTTAATCTCCATTAAATCATCAACTTGTGGCAATATTATAATTATTGTTTCTCATCAAGGCAGCACGTATCCACAAGGCAAACATGCGCCGTAAATCGATTCTATCGTCTAACCAAACTATTAACAGACAGACCAAATCTTGCACGGTTTCTAGGCAGTCAGATTGTTCAAATCTAAAAACAGCAGCGACTAGATTGTTGAGTGAGGCCAGTTCGGTGTCGCTGTAGGCATTCTCGTCGATTAATAAATAGCTAAGTTTAGGTTTAAACTGCTCAACCAAACCCGGAACGGCAGGGATTAAATCCGCGACATCGGTAACGGCAGTCCAGCGTTTACTGCCATTATAAAGCACGATGGGTAATATCGGCGGTAAGCGGCCATCGGCGAGTACATCGCCGCGCTTGATTAAATCTTGGTAAAGCAAGCCAATATATACCATCATGCGCAAGGCCATATATTTATCAACAGTACTTTGAAATTCGATCAGCAAATACAGATAAAGTCACTCACCACCGACTTTAACTCGCCAGACGATATCATCTTCACGTTGCTGGAAATCATCAGAAATATAAGAGCCGGGTACTTTTTCAAGAGTTGCATAATCTAAGCTATGCAGCCAGTCATCCGGTATAAAGCCCATGATCAGGTCACGAACTAATTCTGGATTAGAAAATAAGAATTTGTAACTGCTATCGTGGGTTTTGCTCATGAGCGGATTATAAGGGATGGTTGTTCTTGTTATTTGTTTTTTGACTTTATACGGAAATTCCGTACAATTATGATTAATGAGAACAATTATTGAAACACCTACTTTTGAAAAGCTAGCTGATAAAATTTGGTCTGAAGATGAACGCTTGGATTTTATTAAATGGTTATCTTTAAACCCGTTATCGGGCGATGTTATTCCAGGCGCTGATGGCGCAAGAAAAGTCCGTTGGTCTACAAAAAACCAAGGCAAACGTGGTGGTGTTAGAGTAATTTATTTTAATGTGTCCGAACAAGGGGTTATTTATTTGATTACTCTTTATCAAAAATCAGTTAAAGAAAATATAAGTACTAATGAAATATTTAAAAAGGTTTAACCATGATGGATATAGATAAAATAGCTAACGCGATTGAAGCCGATGTCGGCATGGCATTGCCCGGATTATCTGAGAGTCTTGCCGAAATGCGAGATGGCATTGTCGGGCGCATGCATTCTCCTGAGCAAATATTAATTCGTAGTGCTAGAAATAAAACCGGTAAAACTCAGCAAGCTTTTGCCGAGTTAATTAAAACACCCGTAGCAACATTACGTGATTGGGAGCAAGGTCGCTTTAATCCATCGGGTGCAGTGTTATGCCTATTACATTTGATTAGCAATCATCCTGATATGATTGATGAATTATCGCAACTCAATAACAACTAAAATATTGAAATGAAATAACTGGGGTCAGAGTAAACTTAAATTTCTGCTAAACCGCTTATAACTTTTGCCTGATTACTTATATGAAATTTCTTGATATAAAAACCGATTTTGCGTTTAAAAAAGTTTTTGGCAGTGCGGATTCAAAAGACCTTCTAATCAGCTTTTTGAACGCAACCATAGACTTTGAAAATAACCGTAAGATTGGGGATTTAACAATAGTTGACCCTTACAACATCCCGATGTTAAAGGGTATGAAAGATACTTTTGTGGATGTTAAGGCAGAATTAGATGATGGCAGTCGGGTCATTATTGAAATGCAGGTGTTAAATCACGAAGGTTTTGAAAA
>CAJAQT010000033.1 GCA_903944165.1 uncultured Methylococcaceae bacterium
GACGATTCTGCTTTGCATTAAACCTGCCGCGCTGATCGCGTGGTGGCGTAGGTGGCGCGGTATCTTGATTATTTGTACTGTCGTTTTGATTAATTACAGTGCTATCAACAACAGGTGGCAAGGGTGGCGCGGTATCGTTCGTTTGATCTTTTGAATCATTACGATGCTTTTTAACTACACCTGCAACGGTCTTAATGCCGCCTGCCGTTGCTTTCATCGCAAACTTACCTACCGACAACAACGGATCAGCAAGGTCTTTAAGTTCTTTTGCCGCTGAAATAATGGGATCGATTTTTTCATCTATCGCAACATCGCCATTATTTGCTTTTTTAAATTGCTTACCAATGCCACCAGATAAACGTGAAATAAAGCCTGCTTCTCCGCCTGGTGTATCGGCACTTATAAAGCGACCATTACTATCACGTTGTCTAACCCCTGCAACAGGTTCTTGACGATTCTGCTTTGCATTAAACCTGCCGCGCTGATCGCGTGGTGGCGTAGGTGGCGCGGTATCTTGATTATTTGTACTGTCGTTTTGATTAATTACAGTGCTATCAACAACAGGTGGCGCTGGTGGCGTAGGCGCATTGGTGCTGTTGAGTTGGTTATTACTGACTTGATTAACCAACGTGTCATTAACATTCTCCAGCCTGTTTTCAAGCTGTGCCGTGCTATTTTGTTCAGATTGATTGCGTGTATTACTGTTTTGCGGGTTTTGGTTGCTATCAATCGAGCTGTCAGAATGCTGAACCGAGGATTGCTCACTGACATTCAGCGTGGCGTGTTGATTAGCCTGATTAGCCTGATTAGCCTGTAATGACGTGCTAGTGTGCTGATTTTGCGACTCACCAAAGTTTTCAACAACTTGGCTCATGCGCTCTAAAGCTTGCGTAAAGACTGCTGTGTGATGATCGCCCGTTCTATTGGATGAATTAATTCGTGTTGTAGATAACTCAGTATGCGGCGTGCTTACTGACTCGCTAAGTTTTGATGATTTATTTGCTACGCGGTTATTGATGACTCCTCTTCCATTGGCAGCACTTCTAGCGGGCAGGGTGTCGGGATTATCTGCTCTAAGTCTAGCCACTCGTTCAGCGGTAGCGAGTTGACTTCCGGCTTGATTGCCTGCAATAAATCTACCCCGGCTATCTCGTAATCGTGTGCTGGTTGCATGCTTACGTTCGCGAACAGTTCGTGACTGCTCAATAGCAGTATTAGCATGTGTATTATTTTCATTAACATAAGCATCTCCAGTTTTGTTTTCGGTTTTATGCGACTGATTGACGGTACTGACTGCACCGGCATAATGATTAATGATAGTGTTATTCGGTGCATTATGCGTAGCTGCGTTTTGCGACGTTTCTGACACTTGCGTAGCGTGCCTGGGCAAGGCTTCAACCGCATTAGCAGAAATTCCGTTTAGCGCAGCACGTATAGCCTTAATGTCATCACGTATTGATTCTAACAGCCCAACCTGTTCATTTAGTTGCGTGCTATCACCAATTAAAAACCCGTCTGTATCGTGTTGCAATGCCATGATTAAGGTCTCATAAACGTGTCTAATTGTTTAAATGTCATCGTGAGTTCTTGCATAGCATCCTCGCGCCGTGACAAACTCAGCTCCATATTTTGCGGTCTAAAAAGCCCTAAATCCTCATACGCGCCAAAAGTTGACTCAATAAATGAATGCACAACTTTAATGCGTATCGCATAAAAAAACGGTAAACCTAGTGTGCCATCGGTAGCTGCTACGGCTTTAGCATGATCGTTAAACCAATTTTTTAACGTGCCATTTGCGTCATCATAGGCAGTTAAGCTTAATTCAACAGGCTCACTTGATTGAACGGAATCCACTGACGCGGCCCCGGCTTTTTTATACTCACCGGACAAGGTAGAGGGGGAATAGCTCAATTCGCTAGTCATTAAATTAAAGCGTTCTGACACATCGCCATACAAAAAACTGCCTACTTCAATAACAAAACGATTCTTACGCGCAAACGCCACGCCCGTTGATTGCCTGTGCAGAGCTTTTGCCTCAGCAGGCGATAGACCACCAAACATCGGCGTAGGTGTTGCCCAAAACAGTGCTTGTTTAGCCATGCCCGACAAATCGCCTAACACGCCATCTAATACGCCGGTGTTAAGTAAATGCCTGCCTGCGCCCAAATAGTCACCATTCACCACGTCGCCACCAATTCTTGCCACGGCATCAAGTTGTTGATTAGCTTCACTGGGTATAAATTGACTTATAGCAGAATTGATTAAGCTATCGCCTAGTGCGCCAAACATAGAGCTTGACGAGGATACTTGTTGGCTTACCGTGTCAAATAAACTCATAACTCACCGCCTGTCTCTTCGCCTTCCATGCCTGGTGGCATAGGTGCAGACATTTCAACGATTTTTGCGTAAAGCTTGGCTTGGTCTTCATCAATCATGAGACTTTTGCTTAAAAACGCCTCCATAATTTCTTTTGACGCACCCATATCTTTAAA
>CAJAQT010000034.1 GCA_903944165.1 uncultured Methylococcaceae bacterium
ATATGCAGAAGCTTTTGAACGGGCAGAAGCCTTAGATAAATTAGAAGGGTTTGCCAGTTTTTATGGAGCAGATTTTTACCATTTACCCAGAAATACAGACACCATCACCTTAGTAAGGTCAGCCTGGCAAATTCCTGATAGCTATGGCAATAATGACATAAATATTGTGCCTTTAGCAGCGGGGAGTACCTTGCAATGGCAACTTGCTTAATAAAATTAGGCAGTTATTTTTTAAAATAACAGTAAATTAACGTAACATGCCTACTTAATTTAGTTTTAGGATAGCTTACTTCCAATGGAAACGCCGATTACACCATTAAACAATCGATTTAGAGGCTATCTGCCGGTAATTATTGATATTGAAACCGCCGGGTTTAATCCCAAAAAAAATGCGTTATTAGAAATTGCAGCCATTATTGTTGAGTTAAATAGCCAAGGTGATTTGCACCTCACTGAACGGTATTCAGCACATGTTATCCCGTTTAAAAATGCAGAATTAGATGAAGCCGCCTTAAAATTTAATGGCATTGATCCCTATCATCCTTTTCGTATGGCCATTGAAGAAAAAGAAGCTTTAGAGCATTTATTTACACCTATTCGCCATGCTGTAAAACGCAACAATTGCACCCGCGCTATTTTAGTGGGTCATAATCCTGCTTTTGATATTGGTTTCTTAAATGCTGCAATACAGCGTACAAAAATCAAACGCAGTCCTTTTCATCCCTTTAGTAGTTTTGATACCGCAACACTCGGAGGCTTGGCGTACCAACACACTGTATTAGCAAAAATTGCTGAAGCGGCTGGACTTCATTGGGATAACGCAAAAGCGCACTCAGCCTTATATGATGCAGAAAAAACAGCTGAATTATTTTGTTTAATAGTGAATCGATGGCGTGAACTTGAAAATTTAGCCACATTATCTCTGACTATAAATGAAGTGGAAACAAACGTGTTTGTTTCCACTTAAATGAGGCTTACCAGCTTTTCAGATAAGGTATTGACTCAACTTCTCACCGCAGTTGTTTGCTTAGCTAAGGCAACACCATAAAATATAAAGACATTTTATTTTTGCTCTGCAAACACCTTAACGTGCATTACTCAACAGCGGGCAGTGACTGTGAGCCAGTCAACAGATCAGCTAATTCACCTTTTTCAAATAAATCAATCACAATATCGCAGCCGCCAATTAACTCACCATTAACATAAAGTTGAGGATACGTTGGCCAATGAGAATATTCTTTTAATGCTTCACGCAACTCAGGATCTTCAAAAATATTTACGGTCGCGTATTTAGCATTACACGCATCCAATAACTGGACAGTGCGTCCAGAAAAGCCACATTGTGGAAAATCAGGTGTTCCTTTCATATACAACACAACTGAGTTAGTAGACAGTTGATGTTTAATTTTATCTATCACATTCATGGTAGTCATTCCTCATTAAATATAAAAACCAAGTAATTCTATCAAGATTAAGCCACTAAAAAAAGTAACTTACACGGGTAGACTTGCTTAGGGCGTATTTGAAATTTATAATCGAACATTTTTTTAATGGTTGCAATTCAACTATTTTGGTTAATTAGGTAAATTTATGAATAATCACATTATGCCCACTTATCAACGCTTACCTGTTGCTTTTGAAAAAGGAGACGGTGCTTGGTTATGGGATGATGCTAATAATCGCTACCTTGACGCATTATCTGGGATTGCTGTCTGTAATCTTGGTCATGCACATCCAGCCATACACCACGCATTAATGGCACAAAGTGCAAAATTAATTCATACATCAAATATTTATCGTAATTCAATTCAAGAACACTTAGCAGACCGATTAATTGAAAAAAGCGCAATGGACAATGTGTTTTTTTGTAATTCGGGTGCTGAAGCTAATGAAGCCGCCATAAAAATAGCACGAAAATACGGACATGAACGTGGTATCGAGGTGCCCGCAATTATTGTTATGGAAAAAAGTTTCCATGGCCGTACTTTAGCGACCTTGAGTGCAACAGGCAATATTAAAGTTCAACAAGGCTTTGCGCCGCTGGTTGATGGCTTTGTGCGTGTCCCCTACAATAATATTTCTGCAATTGAAGACGCGCTTACCCATAATCCTTCAATTGTCGCGGTTTTAGTTGAGCCTATTCAAGGAGAAGGTGGCATCAATATTCCTGAGCCAGACTATTTAAATCAACTGCGTAATTTATGTGATAAACATCAGTTACTGATGATGCTTGATGAAATTCAATCGGGCATTGGTCGTACTGGCAAATTTCTTGCCCATCAACATAGCACGAGCATTCCAGATGTCTGTACCTTAGCTAAAGCCTTAGGCAATGGTGTACCTATTGGCGCCTGCTTAGCGCGTGGTAAAGCTGCGGAAATATTAACTGCAGGGACGCATGGCTCAACTTTTGGCGGTAACCCTTTAGCATGTAGTGCCGCTTTAGCGGTATTAACAACCTTAGATAAAGAGGACTTAATTTCTTCAGCCACCACAAAAGGCGATCTTATTTGTGCAGGATTTTCTGAAAAATTAAAAAATAATCAACATGTTGTTGATATTAGACATATTGGCTTAATGATCGGCATTGAATTAGATTGTCCCTGTGCAGAGCTCGTTAAAATGGCCTTACACCAACACTTACTTATTAATGTCACCAATGACACTGTTATCCGCTTATTACCGCCATTAATTATTAATGATGAACAAATACACCTTCTTGTTAATCAATTAACAACACTTATTTACGAGTTTACCCACACCCTATGAAACCAAGACATTTTATAAGCCTGTTAGATTTAAGCAGTGATGAATTGCGTCAACTGATTTATCGGGCAATTGAATTAAAACAGCATCGTGACCCAAACTACCAACCGTTAAAAGGTCAGGTATTAGCCATGATCTTTGAAAAATCATCAACGCGCACACGCATTTCGTTTGAAGCAGGGATGGTGCATTTTGGTGGTAGTGCCTTATTTTTATCACCACGCGACACCCAATTGGGTCGTGGTGAGCCTTTACGTGACAGTGCAAAAGTTATTTCAAGCATGGTTGATTGCGTCATGTTAAGAACCAATACCCATGAAACCGTCACCACCTTTGCCGAACACTCCAGTGTACCTGTTATCAATGGGCTTACCGACCAACAACATCCCTGTCAATTACTTGCTGATATGCAAACCTATTTTGAATTACGAGGCGATATTAAAGGGAAAACAGTGACGTGGATTGGTGACGGTAATAACATGTGTCATTCCTATATACATGCTGCGATGCGACTAGACTTCACGCTAAATATTGCCTGTCCTGAAGGGTATTATCCTGACCACGAAATAAGTCAGCATGCTCACGAGCATATTCGTTTTTTTTCTAATGCAATAACTGCTGCGCAACAAGCAGACTTAATCGTCACTGATGTTTGGGCCAGTATGGGACAAGAAGAAGAACAACAGGCGCGCACTATAGCATTCAAAGACTATCAAGTTTCACAAGCCATTATGGCGGTTGCTAAACAAGACGCGATTTTTATGCATTGCTTACCTGCTCACCGTGATGAAGAAGTCAGTAGCGAGGTAATTGATGGTCATCAGAGTGTGGTTTTTGCCGAAGCAGAAAATCGCTTACACGCTCAAAAAGCATTATTGGAATTTTTGTTGTGCAACCAACACTCATAAAATCTATACTTTACCTTGTTATAAAAAACATAACATTTTACGTAATTATTCAAAAACAATTTTAGATAACACTAGAGATTCTTACCGTGAAAAAAATAGTTATTGCATTCATCAGCTTTTTAATTGGTTTCGGTAATGCTCATGCTGAGATTGTTTATGTCACTGATAATTTAAATCTAACCTTACGAAGTGACAGTAATAATGACGCAAAAGTAGTTAAATTAATTCCTACAGGAACACCACTTACCGTCACCGGCGAAAAAACCCCAGCAGGATTCTTACCTGTACAAATGAACAATGGCACAGAAGGATTTATCTTAGCGAGGCATGTGCAAAAAGAAACGCCGGCACGCGAACAATTGGAAAATTTAACTAAAACAATCAAAACACTGGAAAACGAGAATGCGGGATTAAAAACGGAACTTAAAAAAACCAAAGATGTGATCACCCCAGGCTCTACCTTAGAAAAAACACTGGCTAAACAACGCGATGATTTAGCACTGGAATTAGCAACGCTTAAACAATCCGCCAGCGGTGTTGTGCAATTAAAAAATGAACGCGATGAATTACAAGAACGCGTAGTGAATGCTGAGCGCGAATTACAACAATTAAAACTTGAGAATCAATCGCTTAAAGACAGTAGCAATCAAGATTGGTTTTTATATGGCGGTATACTTTCTTTCCTCAGTGTTTTATTGGGTTTTATTTTGCCTAAATTAGGTTGGCGCCGTAAAAACAGCTGGGGTTACTAATATTTTTTTGCACATTACGCTCCATTAACACTACACAATAGTATATTTTCAGGAATTTTCTTATGTCTCATTCGGACGATAACAACATGCGCAGCTTTTCTTCATTAGTGGTTGATGGTATGGAGCGAGCACCAAGTCGCGCTATGCTTCATGCCGTTGGTTTTACTAACGAAGATTTTAATAAGCCACAAATTGGCATTGCTTCAACATGGAGCATGGTAACACCCTGCAATATGCACATTAATCAACTTGCAGATGCCGCCGCTGTGGGTGTTAATCATGCGCAAGGTAAAGCCGTTATTTTTAATACCATCACTATTTCAGATGGTATTTCAATGGGTACAGAAGGGATGAAATACTCATTAGTATCGCGTGAAGTGATTGCTGATTCCATAGAAACGGTTGTGGGTTGTCAAGGCTTTGATGGCGTAATCGCTATTGGTGGCTGTGATAAAAACATGCCTGGTTGTATGATCGCTATTGCACGCTTAAATCGTCCAGCTATTTTTGTATATGGTGGCACTATCATGCCGGGCTGCCATAAAGATAAAAAATTAGATGTTGTGTCTGTTTTTGAAGCAGTAGGTGCCCGAGCAAACAATAAAATTGATGATGCTGAATTAGCAGAAATTGAAGCTAAAGCCATACCAGGCGCAGGTTCCTGTGGCGGTATGTATACAGCTAATACCATGGCATCAGCCATTGAAGCCTTAGGTATGAGTTTACCTAATAGCTCCGCACAAGCCGCAATTTCCAATGATAAACGCTTAGATTGTGAAAAAGCGGGCGCTGCTGTTTTAGAATTATTAAAAAATAATATCAAACCCAGCGACATCATGACCAAACCAGCCTTTGAAAATGCGATTACCGTAGTTATTGCTTTGGGTGGCTCCACCAACGCCGTATTGCATTTATTAGCCATGGCAAACGCGGCTAATATTGACATTACCTTAAATGACTTTACGCGCATTGGTAAAAACGTACCTCTACTGGCCGACTTAAAGCCAAGTGGCCGCTATCAAATGGCAGAATTAATTGAAATTGGTGGCATTCAACCTTTAATGAAAATATTGCTTGATGCAGGTTTATTGCATGGCGAGTGCTTAACCGTAACAGGAAAAACCTTAGCAGAAAATTTAGCCGACGTTGCGCCCTATCCAGACGGTCAAGATATGATTCATGACTTAGCGCATCCCATTAAAAAAGACAGTCACTTAGTGGTGTTATACGGCAATTTAGCGTCAGAAGGTGCGGTTGCAAAAATCACTGGCAAAGAAGGCTTAGTGTTTACTGGCACTGCCAAAGTGTTTGATACCGAAGAGCTGGCGTTACAAAGTATTTTAAATGGCGATATTATTAAAGGGGATGTGATAGTTATTCGCTATGAAGGTCCAAAAGGTGGTCCAGGTATGCGAGAAATGTTATCACCTACCTCAGCTATTATGGGCAAAGGCTTAGGCAAAGACGTTGCCTTAATAACCGATGGCAGATTTTCTGGCGGTACGCATGGCTTTGTTGTAGGACATATTACCCCCGAAGCTTATGTCGGCGGAATCTTGGCTATTGTTGAAAACGGCGATAACATCACTATTGATGCTGAAAATAATGAATTACGACTTAATGTAGCCGAGCATGAAATTGCCCGACGCTTGGCGCTTTGGCAACAACCTAAACCGCGTTATACCCGTGGCGTATTAGCAAAATATGCCAAATTAGTCAGTTCAGCCTCATTAGGTGCCGTGACTGATTTACCAGAATAAATCGCAGCACTCGCGTTAACAGTTAAAAACAACTAACTGTTAACGCGAGTATGAGTTAGTTAAAAAATAACATCCCCTAACTTCTGCCTGCGTCCCTACCTTAATCACAACATTTAGCATCACTTAAACGTATCAAACAACTCCAAGGCCAGCATTAAGGCATCTTCACGCCCGTTTTCAGCTGGATAATAAGCTTTTCTTATGCCAATCTCATTAAACCCTAAACGTTCGTATAATGCGATAGCATGCGTATTAGATGGTCTCACTTCTAAAAAAACCGTTTCAGCTTTACCTTGTGCGACGCGAATCATAAACTCTAATAATTTTCTGCCCACACCTTGACCTTGTTCGTTAGGGTCAACAGATAAATTTAAAATATGTGCTTCTCCAACAGCAATAGAAATCAATCCATAGCCTAAGATTTTATTTTCCACCTCACAAATCCAAGTGCCATAACCTGCTTTAAAACAATCTTTAAACGTATCTTCCTCCCAAGGAAATTGATAATTTTTGTTTTCAATAACCAATACCTCAGGTAAATCTGTGGGTGTCATTCGTCTGATACGCATTAACTCCTTCCTTGGCACAGAATCTGGAAATACTTTTGCATAAAACTCTTTATCTGCATCATAAATTAAAAAATTTTTTATCTGATCAACTAATCGGTACATTATTATTCTTTTTTTGATAGTGTTTTTAAGGCTAATTGCAGATCATTCCACACAGCGCGTTTTGCTAAACAATCACTTAACAAGTGGGTGGGTGAAAAACTAACAATGACTGGAATATTACTGTAATCATAGACTTTACCACGCAACTGAGTAAGTGAATCTGTGCTTTTAAGCAAGGTTTGTGCAGCAAGTTCACCTAAAACAAACAGTAATTTAGGTTGCACTAACACAATTTGTTGCTGAAGATGCTCATAACACTTAGACATTTCATCACCTGTTGGCAACGCAGAAAACGGCAAGCATTTTACCAGATGCGTCATAAAAACAGCGTCTCTTGATAACTTCAAGGCGCGTAATATTTCATCTATTAACAACCCTTCATTACCCACTAAAATTTTACCTTGCTCATCTTCGTGTGCAGTAGGGAAATCAAACACAATAAACCAGTCTGCGTGTAAATTGCCTTCGCCCCAAATAACCTGTTGCCGTGTCGTAGCTAATTGACACTGGCTACACGTCATAACTCTAGTCTGTAAATCCTGCACACTTGGTTCAACTTCGATAAAAGGCGTTACTAACGACTGTTGCCAAACTGAAATACCCATCAACTCTAAATAGTGCACCCGTAAATTTTCATCTTCATTCATTTAATAGCCTAATGATATTTCTGTATAACATAGGTATAACTATGCGTTTATGTGTGCATGAAGCTGTGGATAACAGCGATGAAAAAACCAACTTAAAGTTATCCACACTTTACACACAGACTATTCCTAGCAGTTAATTTTAAAAAAGACATTGATTTAAAACAAAAAAAACAGCTTTTACCGGTTTTTACGGTTACTAATAATAATAAATTAAATAAATACATTTTTATCATTAAACCCATTATTAATTATAATTTTTTCACTCTTTTATTTAAAAAAAGCCTTTTTCATGACACATTTAATAAAAAAAATACTATATAGCCTCATTTTTTTAATGGTAAGTGGACTTTTCATCCTACTTTTTTTACGTTTACAAGGAATCCAGTATTTAATGGCTTATACCCGTACTGGTTTTGCAAAAGAATTACCCAAACATCCCCGCAGTCCTTATTCCGCACAGCAATGTCACAGCACGCCTATACGCGTCTTAACCTATAACGTTGAATATGGTTCTGAATTTATTGAGTCAATGGCCGCAACTTTTACCCACGGCAGTACTGGAGGCGCCTTACCTTGGTCTGTTCGGTTACCAGAAATACGCGAACGCATTGCCAGCTATGCACCTGATTTAATCGGTTTACAAGAAACGCAAACAGACACTGATATAGCCATGATTGTGTCTTTACAAAATTATCAATTACACAGCTATCATTTAGGAAAATTTCATTATGGTGACGCCGCATTACTCTTTAAAAAAGATAAATTTGAATTACTGGATAGCGGACAATTATGGTTAAGTCCAACCCCTTATTTACCAATGAGCTTAGGTTTTAAACCCTTATCAATGGTGCGTTACGTTAATTGGGCACGCTTAAAAGAAAAGCAAACAAATTTTGTCTTTATGTTTGTTAATACACATTTTGATAATGCAGGTGTCAATAAAGAACCCAGTGCGACATTATTTCGAGATTCAATAGCAAGCTTAACGCAACAGCTTCCTATAATTGTGACAGGAGATTTTAATACCAAAGCCAATACAGAAAGGTATCAACGGTTAATAGGTGTTACCGAGACCACCAAAAACGCGTTTTTAATAAATACCCATTCACTAAGCCCAATATCATCAACGTTAACTAAATTACATCCTAATGAACGTATTGATCACATTTTTGTAGGTGGCCCTTGTCAAATAACCGCTAATAATTGGTTAATCGATACGCAACCCTTAAAGAATGGTCAACGCCTATCAGATCATGATCCAATAAGAGTTGATGTGCAGTTTAATTAATCATCAATGCACAATTAATTGATAACGTACTTAAATCAACGATAGTGAAAAATATCAAAAAACAGAGTCTTAAAGACAGCTTACACACGGCAGAAAACCTTTACTATCGTTTGATATTGCTAGTAGGGGAACCGAATTCAGGAAAAACCATGCTTTTAAATGAGCTGGCTAAGGAATTAAATTTAAAGGTAATCAATATTAATTTGACCGTTGCCAAAGCACTTCTTGAGCTTAATGTAAAACAACGAACACGTGTACTATCAGAATGTTTAGCTCACCTTACAGAAGAGGCGAATACCTTAATAATACTCGACAATATTGAAATTCTTTTTGATAAACACTTACAACACGATGCCTTAAAATTGTTGCAACAACTATCAAGGCATTGCACTATCATCGCTTCATGGAGTGGTAAAATAAGCGGTGATCAACTCATTTACGCCGAAACAAATCATCCTGAATATCAAAGTTATGAACTCAAAGACTTACTGATTATTGATTTAAATAACGCTTAAAAACTATCCAATAAACCTACTTATTCATTTTAGGACTACCATGAAATACGGTGATTTGATTCATTTCGACCCCATTGAGTCGGTTGTTCAGCTACGTGATGCAGATAAAGCCAGTGCTGCCCGACACTTTGTAAGCACTTATGTTATTTCTGAAGAAATGGCAGAACGGCTCACTCAGCTTATCTTTCCGCAGATGCAATGTGAACAACCAATTGATAACAAAGGAATCTTAATAGTAGGTAACTATGGGACGGGTAAATCGCATTTAATGTCGGTGGTTTCAAGTCTTGCGGAAGATGCGTCCTTACTCACAGCACTGACGCATCCCGGTGTAGCAGACTCAGCCAAACAGATAGCTGGACGCTTTAAGGTGCTTCGCACCGAGATCGGTGCAACAACTAAATCATTACGAGATATCCTAATTGATAAATTAGAAGAAAACTTAGAAAAGTTGGGCGTAGCGTATGTTTTCCCAGAAGCAAATACCATCACAAATCATAAATAAGCCTTTGAAAATATGATGGAAAAATTTACCGAAGTGTATCCAGAGCAAGGCTTACTGCTGCTGGTGGTTGATGAATTATTAGATTATCTGCACACCCGTAAAGACCAAGAACTTATCCTCGATTTAATCTTTCTTCGCGAAGTCGGTGAAGTGTGTAAAGACCTGCGTTTTCGTTTTATAGCAGGCGTCCAAGAAGCAATCTTTGATAGCCCTCGCTTTGCATTTGTTGCCGATAGTGTGCGCCGAGTCAAAGATCGTTTTGAACAAGTTCTTATTGCCAGAAATGATATTAAATTTGTAGTGGCCCAGCGCTTACTTAAGAAAAATCCCGAGCAACAAGTAAAAATTCGCGCTTACTTAATGCCCTTTGCCAAATATTATGGCAATTTAAAGTAACTTCTCATTATTCACAGGTAACACCAAAAAATCAGGTTAAAATGGCGGCATGAATTCACTTAA
>CAJAQT010000035.1 GCA_903944165.1 uncultured Methylococcaceae bacterium
GGAGAGATTTGAACTCCCGACCGATCGGTTCGTAGCCGATTACTCTATCCAGCTGAGCTACGGGCGCTTTATTGAGCTAGCTATTATCTTTTATATAAAATAAAAAGTCAAAAAAAATTGGCGGAGAGAGAGGGGTTCGAACCCTCGATGGGAGTTAAAGCCCATACTCCCTTAGCAGGGGAGCGCCTTCAGCCTCTCGGCCATCTCTCCTAATACTTATAAGAACACTTACTCTGAAATATCAGAACCAGATTGCTCTTTTTTAATTCTTTCGTAAATTTCTTCTCTATGGACAGAAACATCTTTAGGTGCATTAACACCGATGCGAACTTGATTTCCTTTCACTCCAAGCACAGTAACCGTAACCTCGTCACCAATCATTAATGTCTCACCTACTCGACGAGTCAATATAAGCATGGCTTCGCACCTCCCTAATGTGTTAAAAACTTTCTACCCAATACAGGGTCAAACTTACGGGTGTAATATTAACATTTTTTTACATAAAAAAAAACTAAAACACGTGGTTAAGTCTAGCTTAAAGTATTATTTAAGCTTTCTAAATCATTATAAATAATTGCTGTATAACATTATTTTAAATTTTATGTTGCATGCTAATTTTTAATTAAATTAGTCTTAATTTACGCTTTGTTAATAAATCTATTGTCATTTAATATTGAGATGCAGCATTTGCCACATCTCCAAACTAACACTTTAAAATAATTAAAAGGTAATTATTTCTTCACCTTGACTAACTAATACGATGTCTGCAGGACGTTCAGCAAATAAACCTACACAAACTACACCCGTAATATTATTGATAATATGCTCTAATTTAATTGGCTCTAAAATATTTAAATTATGAACATCTAAAATAGAGTTGTGATTGTCGGTTACACAATTTTCACGCCACACGGGTTGCCCACCTAATTTTACTATTTCTCTAGCCACATAACTTCTTGCCATAGGAATCACCTCCACAGGCAATGGAAATTTACCTAAAATATCCACGCGCTTTGTTCCATCTGCAATACATACAAATTTTTTACTTGCTGCTGCGATAATTTTCTCACGCGTTAAAGCCGCGCCGCCACCTTTTATTAACTGTTTTAAGGGATTGATTTCATCAGCACCATCAACATATACCTCTATCGTGCCTACTGCATTAAGATCTAAAACTGGAATACCCACTTTACGCAAATGCTCAGAACTGGCTTCTGAACTTGATACTGCACCCTCAATTTCTGCCTTAAATTCGGCTAAACAATCAATAAAATGACGTACGGTTGAGCCTGTACCAATGCCAATAATACCTACGCCTTTAACGTAAGGCAGGGCTGCTTGTGCGACTTTTTGTTTTAATTGATCTTGAGTCATCATAATAACGTTTTCCTTTTGGTGTATGTAATTAAAGAAACCTTCGGTTAATTTTTATTCGCTTACCTGTCACAACTAATACCTAAATATTTAATTTACAATATAATTTTGTCTTGTAAATTATTTAGCCAATTAACTTTATTCAATCAAGGTAGCTTTAGTATTGATGGAATAAACGATTAATTAATCGGTGTGCGATAATAACGCAGTTACCTTGAATGTTCAGCCGAATTTTAATCATGCCGCAAAAATATATAGAAAAAATCTTACGCGCGAAAGTTTATGATGTTGCCATTGAGACACCTTTAGATTTTGCCCGCTCGTTATCAAGTCGCTTTAATAATACAATTTTATTAAAGCGCGAAGATTTGCAATCCGTTTTCTCCTTCAAGTTACGCGGTGCTTATAACAAAATGGCAACCTTAACTGCTGCGGAACGCAGCATCGGCGTTATAGCCGCTTCTGCAGGAAATCATGCGCAAGGGGTTGCTTTGGCAGCCCAAAAGTTAGCTATTACGGCGCTAATTGTTATGCCCAGAACCACCCCAGAAATAAAAATTAATTCAGTGCAAAGCATGGGCGCAAATATCATTTTATTTGGTGATTCTTATAACGATGCCTATAGCCATGCGCTTGAACTTGCTGAGCAAAAAGGCTTGATTTTTATTCATCCCTATGATGATGAATATGTTATCGCTGGTCAAGGCACGGTGGCGATGGAAATACTTAGACAACAAACTGGCGAACTTAATGCTATTTTTGTTCCTGTTGGCGGCGGCGGTTTGATTGCTGGCATTGCTGTTTATACAAAATTTGTTAGACCTGAGGTAAAAATTATTGGCGTTGAACCTGAAGATGCTGATTGTCTAAACCGTGCACTTTTAGCGGGCAGTCGTGTAATTTTGGATCAAGTAGGACTGTTTGCAGATGGCGTAGCAGTAAAGCAAGTGGGCGCAGAACCTTTTCGTTTAGCACAAGCGTATGTTGATGAAGTCATCACCGTCAATACTGATGAAATTTGCGCCGCCATTAAAGACATCTTTGATGACACTCGCTCCATTGCAGAACCCGCTGGCGCATTAGCCATTGCTGGCTTAAAAAAATATATCGAACGCCACAAACTAACCAAGCAAACGCTTATTGCCATTGATAGCGGTGCAAATATTAATTTTGATCGCCTACGTTATGTCTCGGAACGCGCGGAAGTGGGTGAACATCGTGAAATTTTACTTGCTGTGACCATACCTGAAACACCTGGCAGTTTTTTAGCTTTTTGCGCAGCACTTGGCAATCGCAATATCACTGAATTTAATTATCGTTATTTCACTTCAAACCAAGCACATGTGTTTGTTGGATTATCCAGTTCTGGCGACAAAACTGATCGCGCAAACCTTATCTCGTCATTAACTCTTAAAAATTTTGAGGTAGTCGATATGACAGGTAATGATTTGGCTAAAGAGCATATCCGTTACATGGTTGGCGGTCATGCACCTGATGGTTTATCTGAAATCATTTACAGCATTCAATTTCCAGAACGACCTAGTGCCTTATTAAATTTTTTAACTGAGCTAGGCGGACGCTGGAATATTAGTCTGTTTCATTACCGCAATCACGGTGCTGCCTTTGGTAAGGTATTAATGGGCTTACAAATAAATCTCGAGGATAAGACCGCCTTCGAACAATGCCTTGATGCGTCAGGTTTTAGCTATGAAGAACAAAGCCAAAATCCTGCCTATCAATTGTTTTCTGGTAACAGCTAAATCCCAAGCAATTGCCGCTATCAGCACCATTAACTTAGTGGCGGTGCATCTTCTTCTAACGACAAAATAAACCCCCAATTTACTGAGCTAACAGGCATAATTGATAGGCGATTACCACGACGTATTAACTGAAAATCTTGTAACTGCACCTGATCTTTAAGTTCTTTTAGCGTGATAACGCGTCTTAAATGTCGCACATAATGAACATCAACCATAAACCAGCGCGGTTTATCTGGAGTAGATTTGACATCAAAATAATTGCTGGTGTGATCATGTGCCGAAAAATCTGGGTAAGCAGCGCGTGCAATATCCATTATTCCTACAATGCCTGGCTGCGCACAATTAGAATGATAAAAAAACACCTGATCCCCTATACGCATCTCATCTCGCATCATATTTCGTGCCTGATAATTACGCACTCCGTCCCACGGCTCTTGCTGTTGCGGTCGTTGACATAAGTCATCAAGACTAAACACGTCAGGTTCTGATTTCATTAACCAATAGTTCATTTTTGTTCAATAGTTATTTTCATTAAATTCAATAGTTTAATTAAGCTCGTTAAAACCACGTAAGTCTTCATTTTATAACTAATAATTTCGATTAGTCAGCATAACCCTAAGCAATTTTAAGAAAATATTTTTTGCCTATTATCATTAAAATGATACTACAATCAGTATACGGAATAACTATCACATGCAGCCACTACCTCTACTGCCTTCACACTCCGTCTGCGCTTAATTCATATAATCAAAGGTAAATTTATGGCTCTCAAAACAAATCGCCCCACCTCCCCCCATTTACAAGTCTATCAACTCCCTTTAACAGGGCTCATCTCTATTAGTCATCGCCTCACAGGCATGTTTCTTTCTTTTGGTTTAATACTCTTTGTCGTCACAGTTTCAGCTGTTTCTATGGGCTTAGAGTCTTATACAAGCATGCAAAACGTGTTGCAATGTTGGCTAGTTAAATGTGTGTATTGGGGATTTATTTTTGCACTGTTTTTTCATTTATGCCATGGTATTCGACATTTATTTTGGGATATAGGGATTGGCTTTCAGCAAGAAACTTTACACAAAATAGCTATTATTGAAATAGCTGTTTCTTTTGTACTGACTGTTACTACATTTCTTAGCTTATAACGGAGAATACTATGTCACTTAGAACGCCTTTAGCGATTGCACAGGGCTTAGGCTCCGCCAAATCTGGCGTACTGCATTGGTGGATGCAGCGCTTATCAGCGGTAGCTTTAGCGCCCTTAAGCTTACCGCTTATCTTATTTTTTAATTTATGCTTCAACGCTCCGTTCCAAGAGACTATTTTATGGCTTCAACACCCATTTAACTCAGCCTGCCTAGCCTTTTGGATTATTCTTGCTTTTTATCATGCAGCACTGGGGCTTCAGGTGGTCGTTGAAGATTATGTCGCTCATGAAGGGATAAAAATTATTAGCATTGGCTTAATTAAACTAAGCTTTGCTTTACTTGCCATTACTGCACTTCTTGCTGTAATTCGTATTATCGCTATTTAAGGACACTTCATGTCAACTGCTTATAAAATCATTGAACATACTTATGATGTAATCATCGTGGGAGCGGGTGGCGCAGGCTTACGCGCTACCTTAGGGATGGCAGAAAAAGGCTTAACAACAGCGTGCTTAACAAAGGTTTTTCCAACGCGTAGCCATACGGTAGCGGCTCAGGGCGGCATCAGTGCTGCGCTTGGTAATATGGGTGAGGACGATTGGCGCTTTCACATGTATGACACGGTAAAAGGCTCTGATTGGTTAGGTGATCAAGATGCAATTGAATACATGTGTCGCGAAGCAATTCCAGCCGTTATTGAATTAGAGCACTATGGCGTGCCCTTTTCTCGCACTGCTGAGGGCAAAATTTATCAACGTGCTTTTGGCGGGATGACCACTCACTTTGGCAAAGGTCAAGCACAACGCACCTGTGCCGCCGCTGACAAAACAGGCCATGCCATTTTGCACACGCTGTATCAACAGTCGTTAAAACATAATGCTGAATTTTTTATTGAATACATTGCCTTAGATTTAATTATGCAAGACGGCGAATGCCTTGGCGTCTTGGCGTGGTGCCTCGACGATGGTTCTTTGCATTTATTTAGAGCCCATGTAACGGTATTAGCAACAGGCGGCTATGGTCGAAGTTATTTTTCTTGCACCTCGGCACACACGGTTACCGGCGATGGCAATGCCATGATTCTTAGAGCGGGCTTACCTTTACAAGATATGGAATTTGTTCAATTTCATCCTACTGGCATTTATGGCTCAGGCTGTCTGATAACCGAAGGTGTGCGTGGCGAAGGCGGTTATTTAACCAACTCTGAAGGCGAACGCTTCATGGAACGTTATGCGCCTGCTGCCAAAGATTTAGCATCACGCGATGTAGTAAGCCGTGCCATGACCATTGAAATCAATGAAGGTCGCGGAGTGGGAAAATTAAAAGATCATATTTATCTGCATATTGAACATCTTGATCCAGCGATTATTCATGAACGCTTACCCGGTATCGCTGAAACATCTAAAATTTTTGCAGGTGTAGATGTAACCAAAGCCCCCATCCCTGTTTTACCAACCGTGCATTACAACATGGGCGGCATTCCAACTAATTACAAAGCCGAAGTCGTCACCTTAGCCAATAATAATCCTGACAGCATTGTGCCAGGTTTAATGGCCATTGGTGAAGCCGCGTGCGTATCAGTGCATGGTGCAAATCGTTTAGGCTCTAATTCGTTACTTGATTTAGTGGTGTTTGGTCGCTCTGCTGCCATTCGGTGTGCTGAATTAATTCGTCCAAATCAACCCCATCGCAGCTTAAAGAAAGATGCCTGCGCGACGGCCTTAGCGCGTTTTGACAAAATCCGCTTTGCCAAAGGCTCACTTGCCTCTGCAGATATTCGTTTAGCCATGCAACGCACCATGCAAACGAACGCAGCAGTGTTTAGAAGCCAAGATACATTAAGCGCAGGCAAACATGATATTAATTTGATAAAACAGTCATTTAATGATCTTAAAATGAATGATTCGTCGTTAATCTGGAACACCGAACTGGTTGAAGCTTTAGAATTAGACAATCTCTTGGCACAAGCGCAAGTAACCCTCCATGCCGCAGAAAATCGACAAGAAAGTCGTGGCGGTCATGCACGAGAAGATTTTCCAAAACGTGATGATGTTAACTGGATGAAACATACCTTAACGTGGCAAACTGAAGAAAATGTACACATTGATTATCGACCCGTTCACATGTTCACTTTATCGAACGATGTTGACGTTATTCCACCTAAAGAAAGGGTCTACTAATGGCTGAATTTACACTCCCCAAAAACTCTACACTCACTGAAGGTAAAACCTATAAAGCATTACCTGAAGCAACGTCTATTCGTCTATTCAAAGTGTATCGTTGGAATCCTGACACAGGCAGTAATCCACGTATTGATACCTTTGAAGTTGATATGGATAGCTGCGGACCAATGGTACTTGATGCCATTCTTAAAATTAAAAATGAAATTGATCCTAGCTTAACTTTTCGACGCTCATGTCGAGAGGGTGTTTGCGGTTCTTGTGCAATGAATATTAATGGCAAAAATACTCTTGCCTGCACCAAAGCAATAGATAGCTTTACTGATACCATCAGCATCTTTCCCTTACCTCATCTTCAGGTTATCAAAGATTTAGTGCCTGACATGACTCATTTTTATGCACAATATGCGTCAATTAAACCTTGGATAACCACCCAAACTCCTGCACCTGCCGATGCAGAACGCCTGCAAAGCCATGAAGATCGAGCTAAATTAGATGGTTTATATGAATGTGTGATGTGCGCCTGCTGCTCAACCAGTTGCCCCAGTTATTGGTGGAACAGTGAACGTTATTTAGGCCCTGCTATCTTACTTCAAGCGCATCGATGGTTGATTGATAGCCGCGATGAACATACCGGGGCTAGACTTGATGACTTAGAAGACCCTTTTAAAGTGTTTCGCTGCCATACTATTATGAACTGCACTGACACCTGCCCTAAAGGCTTAAATCCTGCTAAAGCGATTGCAGAAATCAAACAAATGTTAGTTAAACGTCAATTAGGTTGATATAAAATCATGACCACACAGGAGCTGTCGCGTTTACACTGGCAATGCCGACGGGGCAGCTTAGAACTGGATTTATTAGTCAATACCTATTTACATCAGTATTACATTGCGGCCGATGCAGCTGAAAAACAGTGGTTTTCTGAACAACTTCTGCTTGATGACCTAGACTTAATGGCCAGTATGCAGGCTAGGTTGAGTAGGTTGAGTACCCTCAACCTAGCCTGTTTTAATGCTAATTTACTAAGCAAACACCACAGCTAATTTGATTTATAAATAATATTAGCCAAACGTTTTAACTTTGGCGTAACCACGGGAATGGTCAGCATCGTACTACCAATTGCCATTAACAATAACGCAGTAAATGTTTCGTTAGTAATAATATTTTTATCCAATAAAATATTAACAAAAATAATCATAATTAACGCTTTAGTTTGTAATAACCAACCAATAATTGAGTCTTCACCTGGTTCCCACTTTAAAATTTTACCAGCAATTTTAAGTCCTAATAATTTTCCAGAGACTGATACGATTAATAACACACCCGCTACGATAAAAACCGCAGTTCCACCCATTTGCCAATTTGTTTTAAGCCCTGTACTTAAGAAAAACACCGGCATCACTGCTAACAAAATATGGTGACGCAATAAGTCCATATGCTCTTGATCAAACCAATCGGTATCCAAAATAACACCTGATAAAAATGCACCGACCATAAAATGCAAGCCCGCCCAATCCGCAGCAAAACCACACAGAGCCAACCAAATTAAACCAACGTACCACCGGTCTTTTTGAGGCAACCAAACCATTAATTTTCGAAGTGCATACGCACAGATAGCATAACCAACAAAGAAAAATCCTTGATGCCCCAAGCGCTCCCAATCCATTAAAATAAGAGCTAATACCCCCCAAATAGCAATATCATCTAAACTTGCATAACGCAAAATACGCTGACCAATAGGTTGTCTTAAAATTTCTAATTTTTCCATCAGTAAAATAAGAATTGGTAATGCAGTTACCGCACATGCCATGCCTATACCAACAATAAATTGCCATGTTTGCCCAGACGCACCCATCCACCCAGGATACTGAACGATAAAAAATGCGGCAATACTACCCAAAAGTAACGGCACACCTAATGCCAAACTTGCGGTAATACCACTTTCAATTCGATTTTCCCACGCTTTTTGAATATTTAACTCAATACCCGCTATCCAGACAAAAATCATCACCGCCCACCATGCGATACCATTTAAAGCACCAATAACCGGCTTACTGAAAATAAAATTATATACTTCAGGATATTCTGCACCTAACACCCCAGGCCCTAACAAAATGCCACAAATAATCTGCACCACAACTAAAGGTGCATAATAATCAGTTTTACCCACTCGCCAAATTAAATACGGCACCGTAAAAATAATCGTCATCGCTATTAAAAAAATTTCACTCGTGTTCATTATTACCTATAACTCCTTAAATTAGTTGAATTTTAATTAAATATTTATGAGCGATGCCATAAAAAATAACAGTTTTATGCCTAACAACTTTTTAAAGTATCATTTAATACCTAAATGTCGCGATATGGTTGTGGTATTTATTTAAGCATCATTGCGACAACCATTTGCGCCCTATCAGCAATCACTTTTTGTACTGCTGGGCGTGTATTGCACACTTCGTTATAAACAGCTACATGAGGAATTATTGCCAATAACTTATCTTCACCATAAATTTTTTGTGTTGCCTCACTAATCATAAAAAAATGTGCGACAGCGACACAATCGGCTACAGTAAAAACATCACCCGCGATAAAAGGGGAAAACTTCACTAAACGGGCTAAGCCATGCACACCTACGACTACTTTCTCTAAAACTTCTGCTTTGGTTTCCTCGGACACTGAACCGCCAAAAAAAGCTTCTTTGTAAAGTCTACGAACATGTAATTCAATATTTAACTCAATATGTTGAATTAACTCTCGACACTTAGCACGCTCAAATGCTTGACTTGGATAAAGGGGGATATCTGTAAAGTTATCTTCTAAAAACTCTAAGATCACTTGTGATTCTGAGAGCACGCCGTCTTTGGTTTCAATAAAAGGAATTTTACCTAAGGGTGAGCGCGCGAGTAAGGCAGGATCTTGCGAAGGCAGCACCTTTTCTTCTGTAAAATCGATGCCTTTTTCTAATAACACTAACTTGATTTTATTGTAATAATTACTAAGCGATACACCGCATAATTTAATCATATGAATTACTTGAATTTAATATTGAAGGGATAAAAAGAATTTATTTTACAGCAGGTTATTTAAACAAAAAATTACGCTACAAAAAAAACAGGCGCAACACAATATGCTGCGCCTGTTCAAGTCAAACTCTAACGAAAAAACTACATCGCTTTTTTAGTTGCGTATAACAATTTGATTGGTCCAACTTGCTGTCCATCTACTGTCAATGAGCAACGTTGCAAGCCATGGTTTTCAATACGTGGATCGTTGGTTACCCATGGTGTAAATTCAGCACGATCTTCATCTTCAGCAAAATGTTCTTCTGAATACATAGTGTCAGTAACCTGTACAACACTATTGATAAAGTTCAACAGCGTGTTACGAGGTTTTAAATTAGCTAAATCACCATCTAATAAATCTGCGGCTTCATCAAAACGCACCACAACAGAACTACGTGTATTACCGCCTTTTACAAACTCACCATTTTCATAATAACGGAACACTGGATGTAAAAATGCTGCTGAACCTGGTCGCTCAGGATCATTACGACGCACGAAGTTTAATGAATCAGAAAAACCATTTTCAAAATTATCAAACCCTAATTCTAAGGTGAATAGAACCATTTTTTTGTCAGCAAAGGCTGGCTCTGTTAAGACATACTCAACAGGTAATTCATAATATAGCGTTGCCTTACCTTCCTCGAAAATCAGCACGTCACACAAGGTTCCAAATAATTGGTAAAGTGCAGACGTTGTACTTAAACGTGTCACTAACGCAGCGCCTAATTTCTGTAAATCCTCTTCACTTGCTAGCGAGAACATATCATTTGGCAAAGTAACACCATGATTTTTCTCTTCTAATAAACGGAATAATGTGCGAACGTTGTAACGGAAACCGTGAATAAATCCTGATGCTGACTTTTTATCACGACCAGCCATTGAAGTACCAATAAAGTATAAATCAGGCACTGTACTTTCCCAGTTTGTTTTCAACACAGGGTATTTTTCAATTTTGCATGCTTCAGGAACAATGTCTTCAGCAAATAAATCTTTATCAATGTATTTAAAACCTGTGCTGCGAATGACATGATCAACTTCAAACCAGCCACGTGCAGTCCCTGGAGTATTCCAATGCGGCAACTCTTCTTCGTAATAAACGCGTAAGGAGCCATCATCTTGCTTCGTGATTTTAGTTAACACGGAACCTGTTACCCCGTGCATCGCTTTTAATTGGAACATATCCAAAATAGTATTATTAAATGAACGAAGATCGCCCACGAAATGACTATTCCATGCATGTCTAATTAAACGATTACCAATCATAATGAAAATAATCGCGGCATGACCAGCAAGGTGATCGGCAGTTTCAAAAGCTGAGTTACCACGACCTAAAATAACCACACGTTTATTTTTATAAAGCTCAACATTTGAAGGATCATGATCTTCATAGCCTTCTGCTAATTCAATACCTTCGATATCTGGAATGTTAGGTTTTACTGGGCCGGTAGCTAATAGCAAATGTTTACAGCTAAATTGCGTGCCATTATCATCAGTTAATACAAAATGGTGGTTATCATCATGCTCACGTGCAATATGAGTAACACGCGTGTCGTACTTAATTTTTAAAGCAAATTTTTTCGCAAAATCATTTGCATAACGCACTAAATCAGCACTTTTTGGATACAAGTCTTGGCTATAATCAGGGAACATGTGGGAAAAATCGCTAGTCAATAACGAATTCCAATCATGTCTTAAATTAAACTCAGCTTCAGGAAAATAATTATTAAATTTATTTAATGAAATTAACGTTCCATGACGCGGGTAGTGACTGTAAAAAGAAGCGGCATGATCATTGCGCTCAAGAACAAGGTAATCGCGGCCAGCTTGCTCCATTAAGTAACTCATTTGCAAGCCCGCAGGACCTGCACCAAGAATGATATATTCGTGATAGTTCATAATAGTTTTTATATTAAGGGGAGATTGAAAAAATTTAAATATAGCTGATATTAAAGCAGCGTCTATTTATGTTTATTACCGTGACATTAATTATTGGATTAAACATTACGTTACTCAATAATACGCCACAAATATTAATTTATTTATTACCTATACTTCCACTGCTAACCAACGTAACCATTTTAAAGTAAACTTTTAATTTTATATCGCCCTACACATTATAACCAGAAAATGCAAAATAATGCCTGTACGCTTAATAGATGGGTATATGCTCTCTAAAAATTGACATTAATAAGGAAATTAACTCTGCGTTAAAAACATTTCAATATTTAATGATACACAAAGCAGAAAACAAACTATTCTCAATAGTTCTTTAAACATCAAAGATAATGATATAAACCAAAGTAATAGTAAAAACGCCTTAATCAGATAATAACCGCATAAAAGATCCGCTAAAATACAGTAGTGCCTACTATCGTACAGTCAAAAAAATATTTCTATTTAATTTTAAATATTACACTCATTAAACTGCATAAAAAAAAATCTAATGCACCACCAAAATAGTTACAATTAAAATCTTACCCTTTATTTAAAAAAAAACAAAATAAAAAAGTGAAAAAAATGACATTATTTTTAACAAAACGCTTTAGCAAACAATTAAATTAATTACAAACTTTAATAAAAAAATCATTAACCTAACGCTTTAACAAACAATTAGCGTAATTACAAATCTTAATAGAAAAATTAAGCTTATATACTACATTAAATATAAGACGTTATTTTAAAAAGCGTCTGCTTTATCACTAAAGGTACTTAACTTATTAATATTAACTGTATGCAGCCATGAAACAATAAACTCAGCAATTTGCTGTGGTTTATTAATATCTAATTTAACTGGAGACGTTAACAAATCAAGGGGGATATCGGCGGCAATTGCCAGCAACTCAGGATCATTCATGACGACACACGCACTTAATAAATCACTGCGATACAGTTGAATTTTAGGTATTTTTTCATTTTTAAACCCTTCAACTAAAATTAAATCAATATCCTTTTGTGTGAAGAATGTTAATTGCTCGGCTAACGTTGGTTCTTTTTTATCATCAAATTCGGTAATCAACGCGCGACGATACGATGACACCACCATGACTGAAGAAGCTCCAGCCTTACGAAATCGGTAGCTATCTTTACCTGGGTAATCAATATCAAAATCATGATGACTGTGTTTTATCAGCGCAATGTTTAATCCATACTGCTTTAATAAGGGAATGATGGCTGTAATTAACGTTGTTTTGCCCGTGCCACTGGGGGCAACAAAACCAAGTAAAGGTGGCAATTGATTTAGCATAATTATGAAGTTTTAATTGTGGCGCTCAACGCCCATTGTGGAAATTAACAACGATTTTTTTAGCTAACACTATGCAGCAATTCTCATTATGACAATGACAGTTAAGTTAGGGTGACTAAGCGATAGCGCGTCCACCGCTTGCAGTGTGGTGGACACGCTATCGCTTAGTCACCCTACAACGCTTTATCGCCTTTTCATGCTGTGCACAACCATAATGAGAATTGCTGAACAATATGACAAGCTTAAGCATTTATAAACCGATTTAACTATAATGATCTTTCAGCTACTCATTTTTACCTTAACAAGAAAACAATGATTTACCTTTTACTTTTTGTAACATTAATTAGCATTATCTATTTTTTGGGTCTAAAAAAACGACTGCCCGCACCATTACTTTTTGGGTCTACCACAAAAAAAATTGTGCTGACTGTTGTGTTATTAATAGTGCTCTCTCTTCTAGCTACAGGTAAATTAAACAGTCTGTTAGCTGTTTTTGCTTTAATGATTATCTACTTCATAAAGCAGGTGCCTAATTTAGTTAAGTTTGCTCTGCACTATAAAATTCAACTTAGCTCATTTTGGTCACAGTACAAAAAGGCATCCCAACGCGCAAATGCTCAAGATTCTGCCTCGCAGACCTCAGCGACCAAAAACCAAGGCGCACATACCCAATACAGCTATAAAAAAACCGCTTCGCCACCCTCAAAAAACACCCTATCTCTTCTTGAAGCTTATAGTGTTCTGGGACTTAAGCCCGGCGCCTCTCAACAAGACATCATCACTGCGCATCGTAAACTCATGCTTAAAAATCATCCAGATCGTGGTGGCTCTCATCACCTCGCGGCAAAAATTAATTTAGCCAAAAAACTCCTGTTAAATAATAACCAATAGTCCGTCATCATGGCACTGCCCTGCCCCCAGTGACTTAGACTTAAACGTGTCGTGGGAAGCTCTAAAAATCATCACCTCGCCCTTTCAAAAAGCTTAGCAAACAGTAAGATTATTTTACCTTCCGATATCTTATGATATATCTACACGCAACAAAGCCACAAAAACGTATGATCTAGCCAGCAATGCTCATTATGGCCATCACGACATCCAATCGCTTTAGAGACCATAAAAGACGTGTATTCGAAAGCAAAAATCATTATTTTTGGCTCCAGCATAGTCTACGTGCAAGTCATAATGAGCATTGCTGGCATTTGGCTTTTTTTGTTTTTTTAATAGACTTAATTTTGAATACCTTCACAGTTTCAGTAGTGTATCGGTGGCTGACTCAAACAAAAAAGACGGACATAAATGAAAAAATTTAAATTAAGCCTACTCACTGCGATTTTACTTATCTCCACATTACGCTTAGAGACGCATGCCGAGCTAACGATCAATCGGCAGGATAAAACCAGCCAAAATGCTGGGCAAAATCCTTTCCTTAAAAACGAAACAGATCATCAGGATGGCAAAGTTGTTAGTTTGGATAGCTCTGGGCAACACCACTTGGAAGTAAAAACCATAGACGAACCTGATTCGATGACATGGGATGCGGCCGTCATTGCAGTTCAAAAACATGGATTGGGCTGGCGTTTACCGACAATTGTTGAATTAAAGTTCTTATACGAACAAAGAAAGCTAATCAGTGGATTCAGTGACGAAGATTATTGGAGTTCAACGGAGCGAGATATCAACAGTGCTTGGATACAAGGATTTCGCGTGGGTGACCAAGACCGTTACATCAAACACAGCAAGCTAAAAGTTCGTGCTGTCCGATCATTCTAAACTGCCCTGTTATTTCTAACTGTTTTCAATTTTTTTACTAAGGAGTTAAATCTTGGCACATTACCTCATTATTGCAGCCAGTAGCGGGATTGGTCAGGCCACCACAAAACTATTACTATCCAAAGGCCATACTGTTTTCACCACTGCCCGTGATGAAAGCAAAATTTCGCCTGATGCTTTTTTGGATGCGACTGATTTTGACGCTGTTGATAACATCTTTTCTGAAGCCGGAAAGCTGGATGGCGTGGTGAATTGCAGTGGTTCATTGCTACTGAAATCGGCGCATCTAACTAGCAAAGATCAGTATCAGAGCGTAATGGACGCGTCGTTAACCACTGCGTTTGCCACTGTGCGCTCCGCCGGAAAATATCTGCACAAAGGTGGTTCAGTGGTGTTAATTGCTTCCGCAGCAGCCAAGGCAGGGTTCGCCAACCACGAAGCTATCGGTGCTGCTAAAGCGGGTATTATCGGGTTGACCCTTTCCGCAGCCGCCACTTATGCCTCATCTAATATTCGCGTTAACGCCGTTGCCCCAGGTTTAACAGAAACTCCGTTAACCTCGGCACTCACTAGCAATAAGACCACCCGAAAATTTTCCGAAGCCATGCACCCCTTAGGTCGTCTTGGCAAAGCCGAAGATGTGGCGAGAGCGATTGTATTTTTGTTAGATCCAGAGAATGACTGGATCACAGGGCAAGTTTTGGCAGTCGATGGTGGCTTATCCAGCGTTCGGCCTAAAATGAGATCTTAAATGACTTCCGTTTGCCTTGTTCTTGGCGATCAATTATCGGAATCCTTAACTTCCCTTAAAGCTTTTAATAAAGAAAATGATGTCGTGTTGCTATGTGAAGTGCAGGAAGAAGCCACTTATGTGAAGCATCACCCAAAAAAGATTGCCTTTTTATTCTCGGCAATGCGTCATTTTGCTGAACACTTAATGCAGCAAGGTTTTACTGTGCGCTATGTCAAATTCGACGATCCTGATAATTCGGGTAGCTTAGCAGGGGAAGTCAGACGCGCTATTGCTGCTATCCCTGCCAATAAAGTGATCGTTACAGAACCGGGTGAATATCGGCTTTTACACGCATTCAAATCTTGGCCCGATACGCTTGGCATCGCGATCGACATTCTGCCAGATACGCGTTTTCTGTGTGGGATTGATAAATTCAAACACTGGGCAAAGGGCAAAAAACAACTGCGGCTGGAATTTTTTTATCGCGAAATGCGTAAGCAATACAGCATTTTAATGGAAGACAACGGAAAACCGACTGGAGGGAAATGGAATTTCGATAAAGAAAACCGAAAACCGCCATTAAAAGGTATGGCTTCCCCGAAACGCATTAGCCATAACCAATCAGCGATTACATTAGCTGTATTAAAACTGGTGCATGAACGTTTTCACAATCATTTTGGTACACTAGAACCCTTCCATTTCGCAGTCACACGCGAACAAGCGCTGCAAGAACTGCATCATTTCATCGACAATTTACTCCCACAGTTTGGTGATTATCAAGACGCAATGGTTGTTGGTGAACCCTATTTATACCATTCATTAATTTCATCGTATCTCAATGCTGGCTTGTTGCTGCCATTGGAAATATGCTTATTGGCTGAAGCCGCCTATCGCTCTGGCAAAGCCCCGCTCAATGCTACTGAAGGCTTCATTCGTCAAATCCTAGGCTGGCGAGAATATGTGCGCGGCATTTACTGGTTGCACATGCCAGATTATGCGCAACTCAATTTTTTCGATGCGAAAAGGCCATTGCCAAATTTTTACTGGACTGCCGATACTCGCTTATTTTGCCTCGCTGAAACTATTCGTCATACCCGCGATCACGCCTATTCCCATCATATTCAACGCTTAATGGTTACTGGCAATTTTGCCTTACTGGCTGGCATTAATATTACCGAAATCTGCGAATGGTATTTGCTGGTTTACGCGGATGCTTACGAATGGGTCGAATTGCCTAATACTTTAGGTATGGCTTTATTCGCTGACGGCGGCATAATAGCGAGTAAGCCTTATGCAGCAAGCGGAAAATATATTCATAAAATGAGTAATTTTTGCCAATATTGCCAATATGACCCCATGCAAACCCTAGGTGAAAAAGCCTGTCCTTTTAATGCTTTGTACTGGGATTTTCTGGCACGACATGAAGATAAACTGCAAACTAACCAACGCTTAACTTTTATGTATGCTCACTGGCATAAACAAACTCCAGAACAGCAAGCGGCTATCCGCGAGCAGGCGGCCTTTACCTTCCAAAAAATGGACACTGGAAATTTATAATCACTATTGAAACAGACTTCATGGATAAGCCCTCAGCGATAACAATCAAACAGCTCCATAAAAGCTACCAAGAGTCCGCTCAGCAACAGGTCATTTTCAATGGCGTGGAAATGCAGGTCAGTCGTGGTGAGTTCATTGTTTTACTGGGTCGGAGCGGCTCGGGTAAATCCACTTTCTTGAACCTGATCAGTGGCATAGACCCGCCCGATAGTGGCAAGATTATTATTAATGGCATCGACATTTCAGCACTGTCCGAACGAGACCGCACCCTGTTTCGCCGTCATCATATTGGTATTGTCTTTCAAGCCTACAACCTCATTCCTACCTTGACGGTGGCTGAAAACTTGCTATTACCCTTAGAATTAATCAAGCGTTTAACTCGCAAGGATCGTGATAATGTCGCAGAGTTACTGGATAAATTAAAACTATCTGGTCGTTTAAACAGTTATCCAGACCGACTTTCTGGTGGTGAACAACAACGAGTGGCGATAGCGAGGGCATTAATACATGACCCTGACGTAATTTTAGCCGATGAACCTACTGGCAACCTTGATTTAGATACCGCAGGACAGGTATTAGAGTTGCTAGATATTTTGATTAAAAAAGCAGGCAAAACGATGATTATGGCGACCCATAGCCAGGAAGTCATTGGTCAGGCAGATCGAGTTTTTTCTATCAGAAATCAGTCTTTGCATCTCGAATGAATAGCCTTCTTCAACGTTCCAGCCGCAATTTTTTATGGCAGCATCCTTGGCAACTGGTGCTGGCGATTTTAGGTATTGCTTTGGGTGTGGCGGTTGTCATTGCTATTGATTTAGCCCTGGAAAGTTCGCTTAATTCCTTTAATCAAGCAAGTAAGGTGTATACCGGAGCAGCAACCCATCGCATCATAGCCAGTGATGGTGGGCTGAATGAAAAACTGTATACCCAGTTAAGGGTCAAGGGGGTTAGCCATTTATCGCCGCTAGTGACGGGCTATGTAAAACTAGCCCAAGCGGACAAAGACAGTTTTAAGGTAGTTGGCATTGATCCCTTCATTGAAAAATCATTCCAGTCGGGTTGGCAAAACGGGCAAAAAGAAAACGTTTCCCCTGACTTGTTCACGCGCTTAATGACTGAGCCAAACACTGCACTGCTTAGCGAAAAAACTGCACAAAGCCTGCATATCCAACTTAACGGTCAGTTATCACTGGTCACCAGTCGAGGTCAACAATCATTAACCATTATCGGTTTTTTACCCCATACCGATGCCGTTTCAGAACAAGTGTTGGCTAAACTAATTATCACCGATATTGCAACGGCACAAGAGGTACTGGATTTATTTGGCAAACTGAGTTCCATAGAAATACAGCTGACTAACGATGCACCCAAATTTGAAGCGGCTATTCGGTCAATGTTGCCCGGCAATGCTCTCTTGGTTTCTTTAGATAGCCAAGAACACTCCCTACGGGAAATGACCAAAGCATTTTCCATCAACCTCAAAGCATTAGGCTTACTGTCATTGTTGGTAGGCATGTTTTTAATCTACAACACGATGACTTTTTTAGTCATGCAACGGCGGCATTTAATCGGCAGCCTACGCTTGTTGGGCGTAACCCGACAGCAGATTTTTACCTTAATACTCAGCGAAGCGTTTTTATTGGCGCTGATCGGTACATTAATCGGTATTGTCTTGGGCGTGCTGTTAGGACAAGGCTTGTTACAGTTAATTTCGGGTACGATTAACGCCATTTATTTTCGTATTGACACAACAGCCTTAGTGATTACCCCTTTCCAACTTGGCAAAGGCATGCTGTTAGGCATGAGTGTCACTTTTTTTGCCATATTACTGCCCGCCTTTGAAGCAACACGCTTGTCGCCCGTAAAAGTAATGGCAAGATCGCAGTTGGAATCGGGTAGCCGTCGCTTAATAAAAGTAGTGGGATTCAGCAGTGGCTTTTTGATAATCGGCGGGTTGGCAGTGGCTTTTTTCTCTGGAAAAAGCATTAATTTGGGTTTAGCCAGTATTTTCCTGATTTTATTTGGTTTTGGTTTACTGACCCCGATGCTAACTTTGTGCTTAATGAAACTGATTGAATGTGTATTCGGGCGTTTTCTGGGCGTGTTAGGACGCTTGCCTGTGCGCATGGTCTCGGCAGAAATCAGCCGAACAGGCATAGCTATTGCCGCCTTGATGATTGCCGTGTCTGCGACCATCGGCATGGATTTGATGATCGGCAGCTTTCGCCAAACCGTCGCTCAGTGGCTGCATTCCAGCTTACCCGCAGACCTTTATGTATCATTACCAGGTGACAAAATGGGTTCCGACAAATTCTTATTTGATCAACAATTGAAAGATAAAATAGCCCAACTTGAGGGCGTGCAAATGGTGAGCACCGCCTTGCAAACCAAGCTCATAGCCGCGGGTGAACTCACCAAAACAACTGTGTTTGAACTGGCAACAAAATCCAAACAAAGCTTTATTTTCAAACATAGCATGGACGATAGTCTCTGGGACAGACTAGAAAATCAGCCAACCCTCATCGTCACCGAACCTTATGCTTATCACCATGCCCTTCAGATAGGTCAAAAAATTGACTTGAAAACCAATCAAGGCGCACAAGGATTTGAAGTTATTGGCATCAATGCAGATTACAGTGGCGACCAAGGTCATTTGATCATGAGCAGGCAAATCTACCAGCGTTACTGGCCTAATTTAGGTTACACAGGCATTGGCGTTTATGCACGTGCAGAGGCAGATGTGCAGCAGCTAGAAAGCCGCATCAGCCAATTATTGACGACGCAACAAGCCGTAAAATCAAATCAAACTATTTATAAAGCTTCAATGGAATTGTTCGAGCAGACTTTTACCATTACCGAAGCCTTACGTTGGCTGTCGGCAGCGATTGCATTTGTCGGGGTGTTCAGCGCGCTGATGGCCTTACAGTTTGAGCGGATACGCCAATTAGGAATTTTAAGGTCTATCGGCATCACCTCCAGCCAGCTCAGTGTACTGATAATCAGCGAAACTGGATTAATGGGCTTAATGGCTGGGTTATTGGCAATTCCCGTCGGCTTTATCGTTGCTTATGTATTAATTTTTGTGGTTTACCAACGCTCATTTGGCTGGACAATGGCATTTTATTTTGATGCAGGCACTCTTTTTCAAGGTATTGTTTTAGCCTTTATTGCCGCCTTGTTGGCTGGCGTTTTTCCCGCCTTAAAAATGGCGCAAACCCACCCAGCGGAAGCCTTGCGTACAGAATGAAAACTAACTGTCTAATTGCCATTGTATTACTATTGCTGGGCACGGTTTGGCTGCAAACCTCCCAGTTTCCATCAACTAGCAATGCAGCACTGGATAGTCAAAAACAGTCAAACTCAGCAAAAAATAACGGCTCACTTGGTGCGGTGTTATCAAACGATAGCAAAGGCTTTGCGCGGGCCTATACACCACAAGCCTTTTCGTTCCCAAGCGACCACGGCTCCCACAATCAATTCCGTTCTGAATGGTGGTATTTCACGGGTAACCTTAACAATCCTCAAGGCCGACAATTCGGTTACGAGCTGACCTTCTTTCGTTTTGCTTTGAAAGCAGATTTACCGAAATCAAAATCAGCTTGGCGCAGCAATCAAATGTACATGGCACATTTGACGTTAACCGATGTGGAAGCCAACCGCTTTTACACCGATGAACGGTTCAGCCGTGCCGGAAACGATTTAGCAGGGGCTTCCAATAAAAGCTATCAGGTCTGGCTGTATGATTGGTCGGCAAAAACCGAAGGCGAGGTAGATTTCCCGCTTCGGTTACACGCTAACAGCAACGGCTTTGCAATGGATATGTTACTGACCTCTCCCAAAGGCTATGTCAAACAAGGCAATCAAGGTTTAAGCCAGAAAAGCCCCGAACCGGGCAACGCCTCTTACTATTATTCCTATCCGCGCTTGATAACCGAGGGAACTGTGAATATTGGCGGTAAACCATTTTCCGTTACGGGCACCAGTTGGATGGACAGGGAATGGAGCACCAGCGCTTTGTCCAATGAGCAAAGTGGCTGGGATTGGTTTGCCTTGCAATTGTCTGATAATACCGAATTAATGTTTTATCAATTACGCCGCAAAGACGGCCAGCATGACAGCAATAGCTCCGGCTCTTACATACAGGCCGACAACACTAAAATAGCACTGAAAGACCACGATGCCACCATCACAACGCTCGATAACTGGAAAAGTCCGCATTCAGAAATCACCTATCCCTCGCGTTGGCGCTTGTCAGTTCCCAGCCAAGCTCTGGAACTGGAAATTGTCCCGTTCATCAACGACCAAGAGCTGAATGTCAGTTACCGTTATTGGGAAGGTGCGGTTAAAGTTACTGGCACTAAACAAGGCAA
>CAJAQT010000036.1 GCA_903944165.1 uncultured Methylococcaceae bacterium
GAATGTAAATACGGTATTTTTTCTATCAATGCAGAAAAGGTTCCTGGATGACTGGTTTTTGCTGAAGGATGACGCGTAAATCCTCCTACATGTAATTCATAAATAATCGCTTTTTCACTACGAATAGCGAGCGGTTTATCACCGTCCCAATCATAATGCTCATCCGCTACAACACAACGCATAGAGAATTGACTATTATCGCCAGGTAAACAAGCACGCCCTCTATTCCAACGTTTATGACTGACACCACGGGCATAAGGATCTAGCAAACACTTTTGCTTATCAAAGCGTAAACCTGATTTTTGTGGCTGATTGCACCCATCCATTCGCCAGCAATACCAAGTACCTACAGGAAGCTCTTTAATAAAGACATGCCATGAAAAAAAAGTGCGATGTTTTTCTTTATCTAGCTTTATTATCTGGAAAGGCTGTTCACACTCTGAGGTGAGAAATAACAATAATTCAACATCATTCGCGTGACGACTAAAAATTGAAAAATTAACACCTTCGTCATTAGCTTTTGCGCCCTGAGGATAAGCCGATCCGTGTTTAATTTTAAAATGTTTTTTTTGCATATCCTTATCTCTATAATAAATAAATGTTTATACTCGAAATCTTAATCAAAATTTTTTAAGTTTAGTAGATTAAAACTGTGAAGTGATTTTGCTACCAACTAAATAATCTGAGCTAAACTAAATCCCTTGCAAAAAAAATCATCAAAGGTTAGAGTCAATTTCAATAATAAAAAGAGGATTAGCGTTGAATAACGCATTATTTTTCTCCTTGACTGCACTAAAATATCAATTACAAAACGCGTTTTTGATTATTTTTGCAGAACAACTGGCATAAATAATTTAATTTTATCAAATTAAAGGCACGTAATGACTCTTTTAACCCTTGGCTATAATAACCAAATTACGTATTCATCTAAAGAACTGCTTGAAATCAGCGAAGAAATCAGTAATCGGTTTGCACCTGCGCACTATCCTCTTACTCCCATAAAAAAAGTACGATTACTCACTACGCCCAACACTTCTTTTTCAACTCATTTATCTACGCTGAAACTCAATCAAGACGAAATATTATCAATTAGTACCACTATCAGCGCGTCATTTAAGCCCACCCTGACTAACAAGGTAAGCAAACTCACATTACTGCCGCTGGATCCGTTTCACGCCTATGCTTATTGGCAATTAACACGCTCACTATCTCAACGTATTGATAAAAACAAAGCTTTAATATTACGAGTTTATTGGCAAGAAAATGAACAGATAAGCATTGATGACACTAAATTTTGGTTTGATATTGAAATCAATCCACTACTCAGTATGCATAAAATTCAACTGCCTATTGATGGCACAGGGTACTCAGCTCGTCTTGGTCAACACCTGACACCGTCATTTTTTACTGCTTTTGTTGAATCTAAACACATTTACGTTCCGCACGATAAAACCAAGCCAATTATTATTCAACGCACCGCTACGCGCAAAACTTACACGCCTACCGTGTATGACCCTGTACAGACGCATACCATTATTCTTGATAACCATCCGGCTTTACACCTGAATGACTTTACATCTGCATTAAACCAAGATAGCGATGATAAAAAAACTTTTTTTAATCACCTTGCTCCCTCTCAGCGGTTTTTTGAACACTTTACTCACTTGCTTAAAAAACATCATACAATACCCGCGTTTATTCCCACTCACACAACACTTGATAGCCAACAGTCAGGTTATATAAAAACTAAAACAGAATCAGGTCAAGGACGATAACGCTCATTATGGCAAAAGGTTTTTTAAATATACTGTTACACGCCCATCTTCCTTACGTTAGACACCCTGAGCATAGCCATTTTTTTGAAGAAAACTGGCTCTTTGAAGCAATAACGGAATGCTATATCCCCTTATTAACCATGCTTGATCGCTTGCAAACAGATAATATTCGCTATCGATTAACACTGTCATTATCTCCCACACTTATCTCAATGTTACAAGATGAGTTATTACAATCTCGCTATCTTGCGCATTTAAATAAATTAATAGAACTGTCTAGCAAAGAAATACAAAGAACACAGCAGCAACCAGAATACCGTCACTTAGCCGAATGGTATCACCAATTTTTTGAGCAAACGTTAACACGCTATTCACAACTTTATCAGGGTGATTTATTAACCGCTTTCAAAAAACACCATATTCAAGGACGCTTAGAATTAATTACCTGTGCGGCAACCCACGGTTTTTTGCCCTTGCTGAATATCAATGACGCCGCCATTCGTACCCAAATTAATGTAGGCGTTCAAACCTTCACCGATGTTTTTGGCTTCACACCGACTGGTTTTTGGCTACCCGAATGCGGTTACTATCCAGGTTTAGAACACTTTCTTAACGAGGCAGGCATACGTTATTTTTTTGCAGACACACACAGCATTACCCATGCCAGTGCTCTTGTTAAAAATAGCATTTATGCTCCCATCAGCTGCCCAAATGGCGTGGCCGTCTTTGCCCGAGACCCTGACTCTTCTCAACAAGTATGGAGTGCTCATGAAGGTTATCCAGGCGATTTTGATTATCGTGAATACTATAGTGACATTGGTTTTGAATTAGAAAGTGATTATCTCGCCCCCTATTTGCTTGAAGACACAACACGTATAAACACTGGCATTAAATATCATCGCATTACCAGTAAAGAAGGGGCTAAAGCCATTTATTGCCCCACCACAGCACTAGCAAAAGCACAGCTTCATGCTGCTGATTTTATCGCTAAAAAACACCAGCAGATTAACCAACTGCATCCCCTAATGCCGACTCCACCTATGATTGTCGCACCCTTTGATGCTGAATTATTTGGTCATTGGTGGTTTGAAGGTCCTCATTGGCTAGAGCATGTTTTACGCTTAGCCAGTGCTACGCCTGAACTATTAAGCACGCAAACTGGTAGTGATTATTTAGCCTACAATTTCGCTATTAATCAAGCCACGCCCTCCGCGTCCACGTGGGGAGAAGATGGCTATTACAGTTATTGGATGAATGATAGCAATGATTGGATTTATCCTTATTTACATCAAGCTAGCACTCAATTAGAGCAATTTGTTCAACAACTTGCGGGACTAACGGTGTCACCAATTCAAGAAAGGGCATTAAATCAGGCACTTCGTTCTTTGCTTTTGGCACAATCCTCAGACTGGCCATTCATCATCAAATCGGGCACAACAACCGAATATGCAACCAAGCGTCTTACCGATCACCTCGCACGTTTTAATTATTTATATGACAGTGTTCGAAAAGGTAAAATTGACGAACGCTATCTTACTGCCTTAGAAATTATGGACAATATTTTTCCACACATAAATTTTAGGGATTATCAAACGTCACCTATTAACCACGACATTAATCGAGGTAACGCTTATCAATAGCTACACTTCAGAGAATTCTCATGAATACCATTGAATTATTGTACGTCAGCAATACCATCTCTCGAAAAAATAAGACCATTCGACAACGCTTGCATTTTTATATTGCGGTAGAAAATATCACGTACGATAAAGCGATAAGCATTCTTTGGACAGGCGAAGATGGGCGTGAACACACCTTAGCTGCGCAATTTCATTCCACAGGGCATAATAACCAAGAGTTTTGGTCTGCAGAAACGCAGTTATATTTAACACCTACGTCTTGGCTAGCAGGAAACATTAACTTTTTGATTCGTCTGCACACCAACACCACTGCATATTGGGCGAACAATGGCAGACCGTACTCTAGCCAAGCAGATTCTGGGATTCAATTAACCGCAGCTCAGACAATATACAATTTGGGCTATCAAGCTCGCTTGCCGCAACAGCAAAAACGCCTTCCTATTACGCTTGCGATTGATAAAAAACTGTTGATTAATCAGGTTATCGTTCATTGGACACTGGATAATTGGCGCACTTCAAAACAAAGCAAGTGTTATCGAAAACATACCTATTGGAATACCACGCTACACAGTAATGCCAGAAATCCTAATCAATACGGTATTGAAATGTGGAAAACCCTACTCAGCATTAACGATGCTTTTTACGTTGAATACAGTATTGAATGTATAAGTGCTGAACAGATTATTTGGGATAACAATAATAACAAAAACTATCTTTGCCAACGCAACGCCTTAAACATCATGATTCTTAACTTACACTGCTATCAAGAAGCAGATCAACAACGCAAGTTAACAACAATTGCCCACGCCATTAATGAACAACAAATTGATATTGTGTGCCTGCAAGAAGTTGCAGAATATTGGAATCATGGCGCCGGGGATTGGAACTCAAATACGGCAAAAATCATTAATGATCAACTTCACACACCCTATCATTTGCATACCGACTGGTCACATTTAGGATTTGATCAGTATCGTGAAGGCGTAGCAATATTAAGTCGTTTTCCGTTCTTAAAAACAGCCTCTCAATACGTTTCAGCAAGTCATGATCCCTTTGATATTCATGCCAGAAAAGTGGTGATGGTTCACGTTCATGTTCCCAATATTGGCTTACTTGCGCTGTATTCTAGCCACCTAAGCTGGTGGGCAGATGGTTTTCAACAGCAATTTACGCAGTTACATCACTGGGCAACCACAACAACTCATGCGGATGAAAACTACTTACTGTGCGGAGATTTTAATATTCAAGCAGGCTCAGCAGCTTATCGCTGGGTTATCGACAATTTTAATTATCAAGATGAATACTGGTTAGCCACTAGCGTCGCCTCAGCAGCCAATCAGCCTCAACAAAAACAATTGTCAGATGACTACCGAATTGATTATATTTTTGCACCACAACATAATTCAGTACACGCTACTTTTGCCAAAACAGTGTTCACTGCCCATGACTACGGAACAGTTTCAGATCATTTAGGCTACGTCATGGCATTTGCGCCTAAAATAATACACTCTCAAGACTAAGGAACACCCCATGCACACAGCAGAACATTATGCACGACCCGTGCACGGTAATTTAGGCAGTTCTTTTATAAAATATAATGATATGCGCGAACCCTTCCAAATTCGTTGGGGGAAAATTGATTTTGACGTATTTCATGGCACGCAAGCCAATGTAAAAGTCATTTTAAAGGTCTATCGACAGCATAATATTTGCGAAACATTCTTTATTGATACCGACGCGTATCAAGCGCAATGGAATTTTCATAGACGCAGCACGCGAGATTTTTTTGTCTTACCCCTCTCGCCGCACTGTGGTGAAATCACCTGTATTAAATTTTCTTATTTAGTGCATCTACATGAACATTCGCTGCCCTCGCAATACGAATATATTTTTATGGATTGGTTTCAACTGGACACCGACCTACCTCAATATCGTGCACTTACTGGCGAATGGACAACACTCAATAGCTATCGTGCGCATGAACTCAATGCCGTTGAATTACAATGCGATACTGATTGGTACAATCAACATTTTGACAGTTTAAAATTAATACCCAAATTTACCAAAGGGCAGCAAAACCATCCTTATCACCCCAAGCGTTTTATCCACGAACACATAGATAAAGTCATCCACAGCAAGCACCAAGAGCCCCACCGTTTATGCACCATAAAAGTCAGTGTTGATTGTATTGATGACACGGACTTTGTTGCACATTTGCTCTATGCCAGCCAGCAAGGGGTATTAGTTCAGTGTATCGTTGATTGGCGAAAAATGACGCTAACCCACAGTCACAATTACGCTAGATTAAAGCGTGCTAACATCGAGCTTATTGGTGTTTTTTGTACCCCCAAACACTATTTAATTGAAGTTGAACCAGATATGCACACTAAATTTATTATCTTTAATGACGAAGATAGCATTCTTGGCTCGTTTAATATTACGTTTGATCGCTGGTGGGCAAACTGGGAATCGGGGATGAGCTTTCACTCTAAAGGCATTGCCCGCTTATTGGATAATATTTTTCAAAGTCAACGCGGTGGTGTCATTCAAAAATATGGCATTGATCCCTTAAGCCATTTCAATTTGCTGTATACCTTTGGTCGACACATGATGCTAAACGGTAAAGTGTATCGTCCACACCAAGCAATTTTAGGAGAAATACACCGTGCTAAACAGTCAATTAAGTTGACCTTATTTTTAATCGGTGAACTGCTTGGCAGCCACCAAGACAGTGTTATTGATGCCTTACTTCACGCAAAACAGCGCGGCGTAAACGTGCATATTTTGTTAAATGGTCATTTAGCTCGTGTAGGCAAAGTGGGAGAACCTCGTCCCATGCATGAAGAACTCGCCAGACCTTTATTGCCAGCGGTGACACGTTTGAAAAACAATGGTGTGACGGTAGGGCTGGTGTATGGCATGGATGATCACCCCGTCCCTTATTCGCCTATTCATGCCAAATATTGCATTATTGATGAAACTACCATCATTGAAGGTAGCTTCAATTGGTACAACACCTCAACGTTTTCTCATGACTTGGTTGTCATCGCCAGAAATAAGTACGCTGCACAAGCTTATCTTTATGAGTTTCAACAATTACAGCGCTTATTCAGAGTGTACTATTAAGCCTACTCCCTTGTTTGTATACCGCTAAACAACGGGTTTAAAGCTGCCAGGTCTGGGTAGAGTGGCAATGCTATTCGCAAAAGTTATTTCATAGGTATTCCTAAAAAGAATTTGAGCTACCCACTTAAGACGGCGCGCAAGCTAGGCTTACCCCCCCATTTTTCAAAGGGGGAAGTCTATGCTTACAACGTAAGTTTGGCCAGGATATGAATAATTACAATAAGTTAAACAAACTTAGCTTATCAATTAATTGTCAGCTAACTGTTTAGGCATGTGCTGTTTAATTAAAAAATACACAACGGGAATGACGACTAACGAAAAGAGTGTTGACGCTATTATGCCGAAAATAAAGCTCCACGCTAAGCCAGAAAAAATAGGATCTAGCACAATCATCATTGACCCTAATACCGCTGAGGCGGCCGTCAAGAAAATAGGGTTCAGGCGTATCGCACCGGCTTCTATGATGGCATCTGCTAAGCTTAACTCGGCGCGACTGTGATAAATATTTTCTATAAAATCAATTAAGATAATTGAATTGCGTACCACGATGCCTGCTAAGGCAATCATGCCGATCATTGCGGTGGCGGTAAAATATATGGGTGTGGCGTAACTGCCTACGGCTCCTGCAAAGAGATTAATTAACCAAAAGCCAGGCATAATTCCTATAACGGTTAAGGGGATGGCAATCATCATAATGAGGGGAATTGTTAAGGAGCGCGTTTGCCCAACCAGTAAGACATAAATCATGACCATCGCGGCAGCAAAGGCTAAGCCTAAATCTCTGAACACATCTACGGTAATTTTCCACTCACCCTCACCTGCCATATCAGCTTTATAGCCATTGGGTAAGGGCTGCTTATCAAGCTGAACAAATAAATCCAGTATCGCTTCAACGGGGCTGCGTCCTGCCATTTCACCAATAACATAAGCGACAGGATGGAGATTTTTATGGTAAATGCTTTGATCGCCGTGTTCTTGCTCAAGATGACCTAGCTCACTGAGCCTGACCAATTGTCCTGTTGACGTAGTCACTGATAACGCTAATAAATCAGCAGCACTTGAACGTTCTGCACGCGGCAACTGTACTTGAATAATTAAAGGTTGACGTTCAGTTGCTTGATGCATTATCCCTACTTGACCGCCGTCCATGGCTAATGTTAACAATTGAGCAATGCTATCAGCGGCAACCCCTAGGGCGGCGGCTTTGTCGTGATTAATTATAAAATGCAATGTAGTCTGAGGAGCATCGATAAAATCATCCACATCGACCACGCCTGCAGTATTTTCCATATCTGTGCGCACCCGTTTAGCCACGTGAATAATATCTTGATAACGCGCCTCAGGTGGTCCATATACTTCTGCTACTAGGGTTGATAACACCGGTGGGCCTGGTGGCATTTCAACAATTTTTATGTTTGCACCGTAGTGTTTTTCAATACGTTCAAGGTCAGGACGAAGCCTTAACGCAATGGCGTGTGAGGATTGTTCGCGGTGTTTCTTATCCACTAAAACTATCCGCACATCGCCTAAATTAGCGTCTTGACGTAAGTAGTAATGCCGCACCATGCCATTAAAATCCATTGGTGACGCGACGCCTACATAACTTTGATAACTACTGACTTCATTGACTGTGGCTAAGTAACTCGCCAATGCCGAAGCCACTTCTTCAGTGGCTTCTAAGGCACTGCCTTTGGGCATGTCAATAATGAGCTGTAATTCATTTTTATTATCAAAAGGTAATAATTTTAATGGCACGACGCGCGTGACTGCTAGCATTGCTGAGGCGACAAAGGCCAGCACTATTGCCAGTAAAAACCAGCGTGCATTGGCTTTGCTTGCCAGTAAGGGCGATAAGATTTTCTGATAGAGTTTAAAGCCTCGGGTGTTTTGTAAGGCAACAGGCGTGGCATGGGCTTTGCCGTAATCACTTTTTAATAATTTATAACTTGCCCACGGCGTGACGGTAAAGGCAATCACTAAGGATAACAGCATTGCAATGGGAACGTTAAAAGCCATCGGCGCCATATAAGGTCCCATCATGCCGGTAATAAAAAACATTGGGATAAAAGACATTATCACGGCAAAGGTTGCCAAAATTGTGGGCGGTCGGATTTCATCAACGGCACTTAATAAGGCTTGCAAGGGCGGTTCTTTGCGCATTTTGTAGTGACGATGAATATTTTCAACATCAACGATGGGATCATCCACCAATAAACCTAAGGATAAAATAAGAGCAAACATGGTTACGCGATTAATAGTGTAACCAAAAAGATAATCACATAATAAGGTGATAGCAAAGGTCATCGGCACGGCTAAGGATACAATCAGTGCTTCTTTAAAGCCTAAGGATAAAACCAATAAGACAATAATGGTGAGAATCGCTATGCTTAGGTGCATGACTAATTCATTTACTTTATGGTCTGCTGTTTCACCATAATTACGCGTTATGGCAAGATCAATATCAGTGGGAATTAAATTTCCCGTTAATTTTTCTGTAACGGCTAGCACTTGTTCAGCAACACTTACGGCATTACTACCACGGCGTTTTGCAATAGCAATGGTTACCGTCTCACGTTGTTCACCTACTTTAGGTAAGGGCTTTGTTTGTTGTCCTATAAATGCTAACTGAGCAACGGCTGGGCCAAAGCCCATGTGCGTGTAATATTGTGTATCTGCTGGTCCATCGCTAATCTGTGCAAGTTCTCGTAAATATACCATGCGTCCATTGTGCGTTTTTATCACGGTAGCACCCAGTTGTTCTGGCGTGCTGTAATGCGGCCCGGCTTCCACCACTATTTCTTGGTTAAACGCAGTGACTGTGCCCACCTTAATATTGACATTAGTGCGCTGTAAAGCGTGTTGAATATCAACCAAGCTCAACTGACTTGCAGATAGTTTGGCTAAATCTGGATACACCATGATGCGCCTTGGCACACCACCCACCACCCAACTTTTGCCAACATTGTCGACACGGCGTAATTGTTCGATTAATTCATCGGCAACGCGACGCAGCGCCATCGGCTCTGTTGTTTGATGTTGGCTAGTGAGATTTAACAGTAAAATGGGCACATCATCAATTTCAACAGGTTTGACTACCCAATTTGTCACACTGGCAGGCACACTATCTTGATTAGCTAATAATTTATCGCGAGTTTTTACGACACTATTTTCTAAATTTTCACCTACAAAATAACGCACGGTAACAACTGCTTCACCTGCTCGTGAAACAGAATAAACAGTTTCAACCCCTTGAATTTGTTTTAACAACACTTCCAAAGGCGTGGTCACTTGTTGTTCAACTTGTGCTGCTGAAATACCAGGTGCCTGCACAAAAATATCCATCACAGGCACAATAATTTGTGGATCTTCTTCGCGCGGCGTTAATACTAAGGCCGTCGCACCCGCCAATAAGGAAATAATTAAAAAGACTAAGGACAGATGCGAGGTCGTGAATAAGCGCACGATGGCAACGGTGAGACTGTCTTTTTTAATCTCATGACTGATATTACTCATGGTTGCAATCCATTATTAACTAAAATTGTTTCGCCTTCATGCAAGCCAGATAACACTTCATACTGTTCATTAAACTGTTTTCCAGTACGAATATGGCGTATCTCCGTATGCTGATCGCGCACAATAGTGACGGCTTGTAATTGACCATACTGAATAATTGCCGCGCGTGGAATTAACATACTTTGCGAAGCACTGGCTGCGTGTTGGTGATCACAGCTTAACTCAACCCAGGCTAATTGCCCTTGCTGTATATATTGAGAGGCTGGCAGGCTGATTTTTATCATGCGCGTGCGTGTGTCTGGATCTGTTTGCGGTGAAATTTCATCTACGCGTCCTTGCAAAGCTTGTTCGATATCACTATGAATGGTGACACTAAGCCCCACCTGCACTGAAGATGCACACTGCTGACTAATAGCAACTTCTAACCGTAAATCATCGGCTTTAAATAAGGTAAGCACAGTTTGATTAGGCATAACCAATGTACCTGGCTCAATAAGGCGTTCACCGATAACGCCAGCAAAAGGCGCGTATAGTTTATTTTCCCCTAATAATACTGCGCTTTGTTTAGCTGCGCTTTGAGCTTGATTAGCTAATGCGGCGCTTGCCTGTGCTTGCGCTAATACTGCCTGATAGTGTTGTTTGGTGGCGGCTTGTTTGGTAAATAATTCGGTAATACGCTGCGCCTCTTGGTCGGCTTGCACAGCGTTAGCGTGGGCAGCAGTAAACGCGGCTTGGGCTGCTTGATACGCGGCACGCAAGTCCCGATCATCTAAACTTATTAACAATGCGCCTTGCTGAACATGATCACCAGGCTGTCCTTCGATACCTAGCAAACGGGCAGGAAATTTAGGTGCCAGCGCTACCCACGTCCGTGAGCGTACCGTACCTTGCCAAGTGGTGAACTGTTCTAGCCTAGTTTGTGTAACCGTAAAGAGCTGTGCATTAGCAGGTAAGCTCAGCTTAACAGGAGGCGTATGTCCTGGTGCAATCTTTTCACCGCCACCCAGAATGCCTAAGGCATAAAGAATGACCAGCAATAAACCAGTGATAGCGGTACTAGGAAATAACCATGCTGGAAGCCAAGAGGTAGTCGTATGTGGTGTCATAAAAACTCATCCAAGTTTGTGATGTTGCCAAAAGTTTTTGGCATATTTAGGAACAGGCGTAGCTATAACTGCATGATTGCAAGCAGGCACTGCCCTTAATGTGCATGTTGCTTAAGTTCTGCTTCAGCGCGTAACGCATCATAATGGGCGGTTATGTGTCGAGTGTATGCTTTATCGCGTGCCACTTCCGCTTCGATATAGCGTGTAACGGTGACAACACCCGCTTGACGTTGCTCATTCACCATGCGCAAAGCTTCATCAGCAGCGTGCACGGACAAAGCAGCAAGTTCAGTGCGACGCAAGGCGTCCAATAAATTTATTTGTGCCGTGTTCACTTCACTTTCAATTTGCAAGCGAAGCTGCCGCGCTTGCTCTTTGGCGATGGCAACTTCATGCTCAGCTTTGTTGATTTTTGCTTGCGTAGCAAAGCCATTAAATACGTCAACATCGACTTGAACGCCCACACTGACATTGTCGCGATTAGTGTCAAAATCAGTATTTTTACTGTTGAGTCCGTAATTAACATAGGCATCTGCGCGGGGTAAATAAGCGCCTCGCGCCGCAGCTAATTGTTCTTGCGCAATGGCAATGCGCTTTTCTGCGGCCTGTATTTCAGGGTGTTGAGCGTGTATTTTAGCCAGTAAGTCAGCAATAGCGTCAGGCGCACTAGGCTCTGGTGCAGGCGGCTTATCGGCTAGGATTAAGGTGTCACTTACCGCAATGCCTAACAAAGTTTTTAACATTGTATTAGCAATTTCAATGGCATGAAACGCGTGTAGTTCTGCATCTTGGGCTTCTGCAAGATGTACTTGTAGTGACAAGACCTCTGCTTTTAATACCGTACCCGCAGCAAAATAATGTTGAGTCTGGCTTAACTCACTGGCAATGGCGGTGACTGCGTGTTGATTTAAGCGATGTACATCACTGGCCGCAAGTTGGGCAAAATACGCAGCAGTGATGTGATTGATTAAGCGATTACGAAGCGCGACCTGATCTAATTCACTGGCTTGCTTTCCTAGCTGTGCCGCTGCCGCTAAATGGCTATCTTGTCCACCTCGATACAATGAATAGGTGGCGGTAAGTTGTGGACGATAATTGTCGACACCTCCAGGATGATTGAAATCCATCCCAGTAAAATTTAAGCGCCGTTGTGCAATAATCAAGGCAAACGCTTCGGCTGGATTAGTGGTGTGTTGATAGGCTATCGCAACCTTAATCTGGGGAAAATAATTCGCCAATGCTAGGCTAAGCTCAGTTTCGGCTTGTGCAACACGTGCCTGCATAATGCTTAATTGAGGATTATTTTCTAACGCTAGGTCAATAGCCTGCGCTAGGGTTAACGGTTCGGTACGCGCAACCGCTAACCCTGAGGCGCTTGTTGATATGGCAAAAAGCCATACGCTTAACATGATGATTTTAGTAGGCACAGTGTGAACAACCTTGGCAAAATTTTACCTATTTAAAAGGCGGTACTCAATGCAGTCCGCCTTTATTCAACGAGAGTACATTACGCATAACCCATTACATGACATAATTTGGCATTATTTTTTTAAGCGCATAATGCCCATCATTTTTAAAGGTAAACGTTCATAGAAAGGCTCACTTAGGCCTTTACGCACTTTACGCATAAAATACTTTTCATATCCAATTTTTGCCCAATGTACCCATTTTCCACGTGCCGCCCATTGCACATTACGTGGGGGTATTTGTGGCATGGCTAAGAAAGCAATCCCTGAATCACCAAAGTCAGCTAGGCATAAGGCGTTCCAGGTGCCTTTAAAACTTGGTTCTTTGCCGTCTAATTCGGCTCGGATGTTATGAGCAGTTGCGGTTACCATTGATTCAATCATATAACCTGTTTTAGGAATGCCAGTGGGTACAGGCGTTGGCTTTTGGGGAGGAATTGCAATACAGACCCCCACTGAGTAAATATTTTTATACGTTGGGTTACGTTGATAATCATCCACCAATACAAAGCCTCGTGGATTGGTTAAGTGTTCAATACCAAACAAAGCATCAACACCTTTAAAGGCTGGCAACATCATGCTGTGTTTAAAAGGCAGTTCGTGCTGTTTTTTTACGATGCCATTGTCATCTACTTCTGTGACATACATGATGCCCGCTTCTATTTTGTCTACTTTAGCATTACAAATCCAGTCAATATGCTTATTACGCATTTCACTTTCTAACATGCCTTTAGTATCACCTACGCCATCTAATCCTAAATGTCCTACATAAGGCTCTGAGGTTACATAGGTCATTTTGACTTGGTCACGAATTTTACGTTGCCGCAAATCAGTTTCAACAGTAAACATGTATTCGTAAGCAGGACCAAAACACGAGGCTCCTTGAACCGCGCCGATAATAATTGGCCCTGGCTCAGTGACAAAATGAGTCCAACGCTCGCCTGCTGGTCCGGCATGATCAACATGACAAATAGATTCGGTAAAGCCATCTGGCCCTAAGCCTGGGATTTCATCAAAAGCTAACTTTGGACCTGTGGCAATAATTAAGTAATCGTAACTTACGGTACGACCATCGTCTAACTCAAGTTGATTTTGTTCAGGCTGAAAACGTGCTACTTGTTGTTGAATAAAAGTGATTTTTTTCTTTTTAAACACAGGCGCCAAAGGTACTTTAATATCTTCTGGTGTTCGCCAATTTACCCCAACCCAAGGATTTGATGGTACAAAATGAAATGTTGGTGTGTCAGCAATCACCACCACCTCATCTTCTTTTCGTGCTAACTCTTTCATTTCAAAAGACATTGGAATGCCTCCAATACCTGCGCCTACAATTACAATTTTAGCCATGCTGTTTTCTCTCGTTTTAATTATTATATTAATGCCACGCACTTAAGCACTATGTTAAATACCCAGTTTTTTAAGAATCATTTCTAACGGACAAAATTGGGTGAAACCACTTTGTAACAAGTTAGTACCTACAAATGCTGTAAACCATAACCAATGGCTATGTTGATATAACGGGCTATCACTAAGCCCTAAGCTTAAAGATAATAAAATAAAACTACCTGCAACAATTCGTACAATACGTTCTCTAGTCATGATTAATGCCTTTTTTATCTGTTGACGATAGACAGGCTAGTGTTACTCTTTTTTAATGGGTCAGTATAATCCTTATTAATTAAGGCTTAATATTTATAGTTATATAAAAACTAACAGAATTGACATATTACCCTGTAAATAGAGCATTAGCGCTATTAATTACTACATTGCAATATTAGAATATATTAATATAAAAATCTAGTGAATTACTATAAAAAACGCACAGTGAACCACTAAATATTTAACTATCAATAGGTTAATAGATATTATAGGCAGGACGTAATAGCAAGTGAGATGACGTGCAGAAAGATAATGCTAGCCGTAATGTCATTAATGATTCAATACTTGCCCTAAGTCTCTAAAAGGACATTGTTTCTGAGATAGGCTGTTCGAATGACTCAGCTTCTTAAGCAAAAGTGCTGAACACGGCAGGATGTTAACTAAAAATTGTGCAGATATCTTGATAAGTAAGGTAAAACAGGTTTGGCTGCTGCCAGCACAGTTGCACTCTGCACCGCTATAGCCTATTAAGGATGTCCCAGCCGTGTTGATAACCGCAAGAACCATCAGCAAGCACTAGAATGCAATAGGCGCAAGCTGTATTGCATCGGAAGATGACATTAAACAATCAATGCAATACACAATTGCTATTGTGCACCTTATACACGACGAACTGCCTGGCCAGTTTAAATTACCAACGATGTCATAATGAGAATTGCTGGTGACACAAATCATTCTAATGCCTAAAAGGCAGTTAGTGAACACCAATACCACAAGTACTCGAGAGCAATGATGGCGCTAACCCGTGAACATCACAGCCCACCGCTAACCCTCGCAATCCAAGCTTATTTACGACCAATACCGTAATAAGTAAGTCCTATTTTTTTTAATAAATGCGGCTGGTATAGATTACGACCATCAAAAATGACTGCATCTCTAAGCCGTTCTTTAATTAAATCAAAATCTGGGCTCCAAAAATTCTTCCATTCTGTGACCACTAATAAAGCATCTGCATTTTTCAATGCTTCTTCAGCGGTTTCCATTAACAGCAAATTAGGATTGTCACCATAAATTCGTTTAGCTTCCGTCATCGCTTCAGGATCAAATGCTTGAACTTTTGCCCCTGCATTAATTAACGCTTCTAAAATAACGCGACTGGGTGCTTCCCGCATATCATCTGTTTTAGGTTTAAAGGACAACCCCCATAAAGCAAAAGTTTTTCCCGCAACGTTGCCTTCATAATGCTGTAATACCTTGTTAAATAAAACTTGTTTCTGTCTATCATTAACATTTTCAACGGCATTTAATAGCTCGGCGGTATAGCCCATCTGTTGAGCAGTACGTTCTAAGGCTTTAACGTCTTTAGGAAAACATGAGCCGCCGTAACCACAACCAGGATAAATAAATGAATAACCAATACGCGAATCTGAACCTATACCATTTCTGACATGCTCAATATCTGCGCCTAAAAGCTCAGCAAGATTGGCTAACTCATTCATAAAACTTATTTTTGTTGCCAACATGGCATTAGCCGCATATTTTGTTAATTCTGCTGATTTAACATCCATCGTAATAATACGTTCATGACTACGATTAAATGGTGCATACAAGACTTTCAGTAATTCTGCTGTACGCGGATTATCTGTACCAATAATTATTCGATCAGGCTTCATAAAATCATTGATAGCCGCACCTTCTTTTAAAAATTCAGGGTTTGATACCACGTCAAAATCGATATCAATTCCTTTAGTTAAATGCACCTGTTTAACCACTTCCCTAACTTTATCCGCAGTGCCCACGGGTACGGTTGATTTATCAACAATAATTCTATAACTATCCATATTCTCAGCAATAGATTTAGCCACTGCCAATACATATTGTAAATCAGCTGCGCCATCTTCATCTGGCGGCGTCCCGACCGCAATAAATTGAAAAACACCATGGGCGACCGCTTCTTGTATATCCGTGGTAAATTTAAGCCTACCCGCTTGTTGATTTTCATTAACTAAGGATTCAAGACCTGGCTCATAAATAGGAATAATGCCGTTTTTTAAATTATTTATTTTCACAGCATCAATATCAATACATACGACTTCATTGCCAACCTCGGCAAGACATACGCCTGTAACTAAGCCCACATAACCTGAGCCAAAAATGGTTACCTTCATTATTAATTCCTTTCAAAAATTATTATTATGTTAATACAAAAAAAGAGTAAAGCAGTTGAATGCATCGTTTGCTTCCTATTTTAGCATTAGAGCGCATTACAGCTATAAATTTAATACCTTTAAAAACAACTGCATACACAATTATTGCAAATCAACTAAACTTTGTTCATTCAAGACTGTTTAAACAAAAACTACACTATTATAATTACTGAATTTTAAACTCATAAAAACCACCCATGAAAACACCCTTAATCATTAGTGCCGTTCAACAATCATGTAATAAAAGCAGACAAGAAAATTTTCAATTATCAATTGATTATATTCAGTCAGCTGCAAACAATAAGGCTGATTTAGTTGTTCTGCCAGAATTGCATTTAGACCCCTATTTTTGCCAAGAAGAAAATGTGAATAACTTTTCTCTGGCGGAAACCATTCCAGGACCGCATAGTGAAAAACTTTCACAACTGGCTAAAGCATTAAATATCGTAATTGTAACGACCCTTTTTGAAAAAAGAGCGCCAGGTCTATATCATAATTCAGCTGTCGTATTCGATAAAGATGGCAGTTATGCAGGTCAATATCGAAAAATGCACATTCCTGATGATCCAGGATTTTATGAAAAATTCTACTTTACACCAGGTGATTTAGGATTTACTCCCATTAATACCTCAATTGGACGACTTGGAATTTTAATTTGTTGGGATCAATGGTTTCCTGAGGCTGCACGTTTAATGACCTTAGCAGGCGCTGAAATACTGATTTATCCAACCGCAATTGGCTGGGATCCCAAGGATACGTCTGCTGAACAAGAGCGCCAACGTGATGCGTGGATTACCATTCAACGCTCGCATGCTGTTGCCAATGGCTTACCTGTCATTTCATGCAATCGAACTGGCTTTGAAACATGTAATGACTCAGGAATTATGTTTTGGGGAAATAGCTTTATTGCTGGGCCACAAGGAGAAATACTCAGTAATGCTAATGAAAAAGAAGATAAATTAGTAATCACAGAAATTGATCTGATTCAAACTGAAAAAACCAGACAAATTTGGCCATTTTTACGCGATAGAAGAATTGATGATTATCAAAAAATCACCAAACGATTTATTGATTAATCACGATTTATTACGTAACTTTATGCTAGACAAAAAAAAGCCGTTACGAGAACGGCTTTTTTTATACGTTGTTACACTAAAAATAATATTTAACGTTTATAAAGTACCGACAGCGTTTAATTCTTCAAACGCTTGCACTAGGCGATTAACCATACTGGCTTCCCCTGCACGTTGCCATACTCTTGGATCATAAAACTTTTTATTTGGTTTATCAGCACCCTCTGGATTGCCAATTTGACCTTGCAAATACGCTTCGTTTTCTTTGTAATAATTCATGATACCCGCCCAAGTAGCCCATTGCGTATCAGTGTCAATATTCATTTTAATGACACCATAACTAATTGACTCTTTGATTTCTTCAGCAGATGAACCTGAACCACCATGGAAAACAAAATTCAATGAATTTCCTGGTAAACCAAATTTCTCAGAAACATATTTCTGTGAATTATCTAAGATTTTTGGTGTTAATTTCACATTACCTGGTGAATAAACACCATGCACATTACCAAATGACGCTGCAATAGTGAAACGATCACTAATTTTAATTAACTGCTCGTAAGCATAGGCAACATCTTCAGGTTGAGTGTATAGCATTGAATGATCTAATCCAGAATTATCAACACCATCTTCTTCACCACCCGTCACACCTAATTCAATTTCTAAGGTCATCCCTAATTTAGACATTCTAGCAAGATACTGACCACATAATTCAATGTTCTCGGCTAAGCTTTCTTCTGATAAATCAATCATGTGAGAACTGAATAATGGTTTTCCAGTAGCATTAAAATGTGCTTCACCATGAGTAATTAAACCATCAATCCAAGGTAATAAGTTTTTTGCCGCATGATCAGTGTGCAAAATTACCGGAACTCCATAAGCTTCAGCCATAGTATGTACATGACGCGCACCTGCTAAAGCACCAAGAACTGCTGCTTGCTGTCCTTCAAGCTTCAAACCTTTACCAGCAAAATATTGTGCACCACCATTTGAAAATTGAATCACAACAGCAGATTTAACTTTAGCAGCTGCTTCGAGCACAGAATTAATTGAACCAGTGTTAATTACATTAACAGCAGGAAGTGCAAAATTATTCTCTTTACAAAGAGAAAAAATCTTTTGAACATCATCACCAGTCGCCACACCTGGCTTAACAAAATCTGAAATTTTTATTGACATGTATAAATCCTAAATAAGTAACTTAAAAACTAAACTAATAACAATGAAATTAAGCTTCAATTGTTGCTAATCTTTCAGCTAAAAGTTTTTCTAAGACCTCAAGCGCGGTGGTAAAGCCTTTAATACCTTCATCTAATTTTTCATTAGCCATACGATTTTCAGAATGCATACGTTCAAAGGTGTCTTTATCAAGATGAATTTTTTCGATAGACATTTCAGCAGCTATCATAGGATCTAATTTACGCGGTAAATCTTCATGTGAAGATTGCAGCTCACCTAATAAAGCTGGTGCAATAGTTAATAAATCAGAACCTGCTAATTCACAAATTTCACCAATGTTTCTGAAACTTGCTCCCATAACTTCAGTTTTATAAGCAAATTTTTTGTAATAGTTATAAATTTCAGTAACGGATACAACGCCTGGATCTTCATTTGATGGGTATGAATCACGACCCGTGTCTTTTTTATACCAATCTAAAATACGACCAACGAAAGGTGAAATTAAAGTAATACCATTTTCAGCACAAGCAATCGCTTGGTGGATTCCAAACAATAATGTTAAGTTGCAATGAATACCTTCTTTTTCTAACACTGCTGCCGCTTGAATACCTTCCCATGTTGCTGCGATTTTAATCAAAACGCGCTCACGAGTAATATTGCTAGCTTCATACTGAGCAATCAAATCACGACCTTTCGCAACAGTTGCTTCTGTATCATAGGAAAGTCTTGCGTCAACCTCTGTAGATACGCGACCTGGAATTATTTCAAGTATTTTTAAACCGAACGATACCGCCAAACGATCAAACGCCAAGGACACTACATTAGCCGCAGTAGCTTCAGCACCCAAAGATTGTCTAGCCGCTTTTAAAGTGTCATCAACAATTTCTTGATATTGAGGCATTTGAGCAGCAGCAGTAATCAACGAAGGATTAGTTGTTGCATCTTGAGGCTTATAGGTCTCAATTGCTTGAATATCACCAGTATCGGCAACAACAACAGTCACTTCCCTTAATTGATCAAGTAAACTTTTTTGCATAACAAATCCTATAAATTAAAACTAAAATGAATAATACGAAAAAACTGTCGAATTGTGTTTAACACTATAATTCGACAGAGTATAAATTTAAAAATTAATGACAAGTAAAACGTTAATACACACTAATTGCAATTAACTGCGCGATCGCATATATCTGTCAACGCTAGTTTCAACAACTAAACATTGCTTAGCCTCTAACGCTTGTCTTGCAACATATTTACTTACTCTACTTAACTTAGGCTCGTCTTTAATTAAATCAAGGTACTTACTTACACCTGTTAATACAGGCTTTACTTGATTATTTTTTTCTAATTTGTTAACTAAAGCTTGTTTTGCTAGGTAACGTCCAACTGTGCTTAATTTTTCACTTTCTTGCTGTTTAGCAAGATATTTTGCAACACTAGATAACGTTATCGATGACGAGGCGTGCAAAACTTTAACTTGTTTATCTAATATAGACTGTTTGACCACATATCTAGCGACACCAGTGGGCTTAGGTGCATTAGTTTGCTTATTTAAATAACGGGTTACGCCTGTTAATTTATGCAATTTCTCTTGTTTTTTTAGATAATCAGAAACACCCGTTACTTTAACTTCAGGAAATAATGCTTGTCGTTGTTTGTCAGCAATTGAAAGCTTATAAAGGTACTTTGTAACACCAGAAATAGGCGCGCGCTGTTGATCTTTTAAATACTTTTCAACTCCTGTTACTAAACCTAAACGGGTAGACAATTGACTGTCATCTTCAATGACTTGGCTTGCTAAAAAGAGTTGGTGTGATTTTTCTAAATATTTACTTACTCCAGTAACACCTGGAATAATCTCGCGTGCTTCTATAATAGGTGCTTCTACACGTTCAGCTGGTCTTTTTTTCATGAAGAAAAATAAACCTGCCACCATGGGTAAATAAAAACCGTTCGAGTGATTTTTATTCATCAACTATCCCCGATTACGCATGTATTTTTCAACTCCAGTTGCAACATCACTTGTAGCTGATTTTTTATTTAATGCATGTTTAGCCAAATATTTTGCAACGCCTGTAGTGGTCGCTGCAAACTTTACTTGTTTTTCAATATAACGTGAAACACCAGTCCCTGATTTTCTATTCAAATACCGCGCTACTCCAGTTAAACCAGATGACATTTTAGTCTCTTCGGTAGCACTTCCTGATTTTTTTGAACAAAATTTACCGCGTAATAAAAACCCAGCTACTGAAACTAAACCGACTATACCTAAAAGATAATTTAATGAGAAATCACTATTTTTTTCTTCATTGGAAGGTAATGCAGCTTCTGACGAAGCCTCAACATTACTTACATTGGTTGATGATTTAACAGCGGCGTCAGCATGATGTTTATAGGAATCATCGCTATAAATTACTGTAGGTTCAAAATTTGCCGCAGGAAAACTCTTATCAACACCAGAGCTTGCTATACTTTTACTGGTAGTCGCTGAAGAACCTGCGTTACTTTTAATATAATCGGCGTCTTGATAAACAACTTGTGGCTCAAAATTTGCGGCAGGAAACTTTGTATCAGCGATTACCAATGGACTACTTAGCAATAAGACTGAAAACAAACTATTAAATAAATTACTTTTTTTCACTTGATCACCCTTAGTTATGTAGAAAAAAAACGTGCTTTCAGTTACAAGAAAACACGTTCTCTCTTTATTTTTATAATAAATACTATGTATTATCGAAGCATTGCTTCAACTTTATCCATTAAATTTTCAACAGTAAATCCAAACTCTTTAAACAAATCAGAGGCAGGTGCTGATTCGCCAAAACGATCTAAGCCAATAATTTTTCCTTCAAGACCAACATATTTCCACCAACCATCAGTACTTCCTGCTTCAATAGCAATACGTTTACTAATATTTGAAGGCAGCACTGACTCACGATACTCAGCAGATTGTTCTTCAAAAACATTGGTTGAGGGCATTGAAACAACACGAATTGAAATACCTTTGTTTGCCATTTCTTTAGCTACCTTAACAGCAAGTTCAACTTCAGAACCTGTACTGATAAGAATCAATTGAGCCTGGCCTTCTGCTTCAAAAATCACATAACCACCTTTTGAGATGTCAGCAATTTGATCTTGGGAACGTGGCATAAAGGTAAGATTCTGTCTTGAAAAAATCAGAATGCTAGGCCCGTCGATTCTTTCTACGGCTGATTTCCATGCCACAGCAGTTTCAACAGAATCACATGGTCGCCAGACACGTATACCTGGAATTAACCGTAATGTAGCGATTTGTTCCACAGGTTGGTGAGTTGGACCATCTTCACCCAAACCAATTGAATCATGTGTATAAACAAATACGGAGCGAATTTTCATTAATGATGCCATGCGCAAAGCATTGCGTGCATATTCTGAGAACATTAAGAATGTCGCACCAAAAGGAATTAGTCCGCCATGTAAGGCAATACCATTCATAATTGCTGACATACCAAATTCTCTTACACCATAATTAATGTAATTTGCTGCTGGCTTATCATGACGCATGGGCTTGTAACCCGACCATTCTGTCATATTTGAGCAACCTAGATCTGCTGATCCACCAAATAATTCTGGTAAGAAACCCGCATAAGCATCAATAGTTGCTAATGAAGATAATCTTGAAGCTGTTGTTTTGGCTTCTTGATTAACACTTTCAATAAAGCTTGTTACATTACTTGACCATGATGCCGGCAGGTCTCCTTTCATGCGACGTTCAAATTCATTTGCTAATTCTAGATTAGCTTGTTTGTAAGCCGTAAAAAGAGCATTCCAATCACTTTCTGCTTGCTGACCACGCGCCTTAGCATCCCATTTTTCATAGACTGAACTAGGAATCTCGAAGGAACCATGATCCCAGCCTAATGCTGCTTTTGTTAGATTAATTTCATCATCACCTAACGGAGCACCATGACATTCATGCGTACCTGCTTTATTAGGAGAGCCAAAGCCGATGGTTGTTTTACAACAAATCAAGCTTGGTTTGTTAGTGATTGACTTAGCTAACTCAACAGCTTTTTTTATTTCATCTGCGTTATGTCCATCTACATCAGCAATAACATGCCATCCATAAGCGTCAAATCGCTGAGGTGTATTATCCGTAAACCAGCCATCAACATGACCATCAATTGAAATGCCATTATCATCCCAAAAAGCCACTAATTTACCAAGCCCTAAGGTTCCTGCTAAAGAACATGCTTCATGTGAAATGCCTTCCATAAGACAGCCATCACCCAAAAACACATAGGTGTAATGATCAACAATTTGATGCTCTTGCGTATTAAAATGCGCAGCTAACGCTTTCTCGGCAATTGCCATGCCGACTGCATTAGTGACGCCTTGCCCTAAAGGACCAGTGGTAGTTTCTACTCCAGGCGCATAACCATATTCTGGATGTCCTGGGGTTTTTGAATGAAGCTGGCGAAAACTTTTAAGATCGTCAATTGATAAATCATACCCAGTTAAATGAAGTAATGAATAAATCAACATTGAGCCATGACCATTTGATAAAACAAAACGATCACGATTAAACCATGTGGGATTAGTTGGATTATGAGATAAAAAATCATTCCAAAGAACTTCTGCAATATCAGCCATACCCATTGGCGCGCCAGGGTGCCCTGATTTTGCCTTTTGAACTGCATCCATGCTTAATGCGCGTATGGCATTCGCTAACTCTCTACGCGAAATCATATTTATCTCCTTCTTGCTTGTGTTGTGTGGGTGACGTGTTAATGCTCTATATGAACAAAAACATCTTAATTCTTATAAATTAATAAGGTGAGCAATTAATTGCCCACCTTTTTATTAATCATTCTAGGTTAGCGTGTCTCTCTCTCATCACCTCTTCAGGAATTCCTTTATCGTGGATGATGTGAGATATTGTGGCTTCTAAAAATAATAATGTTGATAATTCAAACACAGTACCCATCGGCATACCTAATACTTTTCCATACTGTTCTGAACGACCAATTTGAAAAACTGCATTTGATAATTCACCAATAGTCGACTCTGCTTTTGCTGAAATCAATACGATCTTTGCACCAACTTTCTTAGCATTTTTGGTAAATGCAATGAGCTGCTCTGTTTCACCTGATCCAGAAATGATGATTAATAAATCACCCTCTTTGATACTTGGTGTAACAATTTCACCCACTACGCTGACGGTATAACCACCATGCACAAGACGCATTGCAAAAAAATTACCAACTAATTTAGAACGACCAGCACCCGCAATAAAAATTCTATTAGCATCATCCAGTAATGCTGTCAGTTTGACATCATAAGAATTGTCGGTAGCCTCAAGAATGCTAGATATTTTTTCTACAACAAGTTGCTGGTGCATTGCTTATACCTCAGTTGCATCAACTAATTCGCGAATTTCACGAGCTGCTTCAGCTGGGGATGGAGCGCCATAAATAGCAGCACCAACTACGATAATGTTTGCGCCAGCTCTAACTACATCTTGAACTGTAGAAGCTTTGATACCACCAGCAACAGAAATTCTTACATTTAAACCTAGTTTTGCAATTTCATTTAAATCTGAGAAAGGTGTATGACCTGCTGCTTGAGCATCAAGACCAGTATGAATACCCATAACATGAGCACCCGCTTCTGCAGTTGCACGTGCACAGGCAACTTTATCTTCAACATTGATAAGGTCAATTTGCGCTTCTGCACCATGTGCGTTAGCTGCTTTGATAACGCCGATACATGTTGCAAGACCAGAAACGCCTAATACTGTACAAATATCCGCTCCTGCTGCATAAAATGGAGTTGCTTCATATTCGCCAGCATCCATAGTTTTTAAATCAACTAAAAGCAATTTATCAGGAAATTTTGCTCTTAATGTTTTTACTAAATTTACGCCATTGTGTTTAATGCATGGAGTTCCGATTTCAAAAATATCAACATGAGGTGCTACTTGCTCTGCAAGTGCAACTGTTGCGTCAAAATCTAATGAATCCAATGCCATTTGAATTAATGGTCTAGCCATGATATGTGCTCCGAAGGGTTATTTAATAATTATTGTTAATGCTTAATTGTTTTGCGAATATAACTGTAAAGTAATTTAGGGATGACTGTCAATGCCAAAAATATCATCTGCCTGCATTTGCTCCAGAAGCAAGGTATGCTTCCACTTTTTTAGCCTATCAATAGCCTTACTGCTATAGCTAATCAAACCATTGATTATTAATGAACTCATGTTTTTTGTAATTATTTTTTTGAGAATTTATTGGTGCCTAAATAGACTTAACAATTTATTTTTATTACGTCTTCAGGTCTAATTTGACTTAAAATCTTGCGACATTTCTTTTTATTATAATTTTTATTATGATGCAATTATCTACTTTAAAAGCCTTCATTATCGATATGGATGGCGTGTTGTGGCAGGGCAATCAGGCATTTGATGGCATAGAAAAATTTTTTTCCACACTACGTGATAAAAATATCAAATTTGTCTTAGCCACGAACAATGCAAGCCATACTCAAACACAATATGTTGAGAAATTGCGACGTATGAATGTATTAATTTCCGAAGAGGAAATAATTACTTCTGGCACGGCAACGGCTCATTATCTTTCTCAAACTAATGATGCTATTTCAACCAGAGTGTATGTCATTGGTGAAGACGGCGCACGCGAACCTTTACTTAAACTGGGCTTTACTTTAACTGACGATTATGAACTAACAGATCATTTAAAACATACGCGTGGCGCAGACATTGTGGTTTGCGGCAAGGATCATGCTCTTACTTGGGATAAATTAGCCACAGCAACGCTCAATATTAATGCTGGTGCATTATTTATCGGCACTAATGCGGACACTAGCTTACCCACAGAACGTGGCGTTATTCATGGTAATGGTGCCATTCTTGCCGCCTTACACACAGCAACCCATGTTCAGCCCGTAATTATTGGTAAGCCAGAGCCTTTTATTTATCAACAAGCACTGTCTTTACTTGGCACAACTATTGATGAAACCATTGCCATTGGTGATCGCCTTGAAACAGATATTTTAGGTGCGGTAAGAACAGGCATGCGAAGTATTTTAGTGCTATCTGGCATTTCAACTCACGCTGATGTGATGACCTCGGCTTATCAGCCCACATGGATTATGCCAGACATTCAGGCCATTACTAACGCCATACGCACGCTTCCTGCGGTGAAGTAAATATTTACAATCAATGAAACTTTTTTGGGCAATTATGATGTATTTACTATTAAATTTTTACTATTAAATTGAATGTTAATTAAACACTGGAAAGCCTAATGAATTGCCTAGTTAAAACACACGCGCTACAAAATTTTTCATGACTTATAATTTACCTGCACGTCACTTCCTATTTAATTTAACTACATTCTGTCAACCGCTTATGTCTAATTTTTTATCCATTACACGATGGATGCGTTAGTTATTTTAATTCCTTTATTTCCTTTAGCTGCGGCATTAATTATTGCTAGCGGCATGATGCTGGGCTTACTTCGTGACAATGCACAAGAAGTCTTTACCGCAGAACTGACTACCTATTCACTGATGCTCTCCTCATTAATGGCGGGCTGCTTGTTTATTGCCGATCTTGCTGGCAAAAATCAGGGCACGTTTAGTACAGGCGAATGGCTTAATAGTGATACTTTAGCTATACATTTCAACTTTATAAGCTCAGGTTTGTCAGTGCGCTTAGCTGCGTTATTTTCGTTATTACTTAGTTTTATTAGTCATTTTTCTATACGTTATTTACTTCATAACCGTCACTTTCATCTCTATTTTTTTATCTTAAGCTTGTGTTCTTTTGCGGCATTAATTGGCATGTTATCTGGCAATGCGCTAGGTACCTTAATAGGATTAGAAATTGCTGGCGTAGGTAATTATTTTGTACTCAGCTATGTCTTTCAACGCCCCACCACTTCGCTTAATGCATTACATGCGTTCATTGCAGATCGCTTAGGTCATGCGGCGTTTATTGTTGGCATCAGCTTGATTTTTGTTTGGCACAATACTCTTAATTGGGCTGACATAAATGCTCTTGCAAATGAGTTTACGGTGGGCGAAGCGACTGGAATAAGTTTATGTTTTACATTAACTGCGTGTGCTAAATCAGCACAACTCCCATTCACCTTATCTGCCCTACGAACAATGGATGCCCCACTGCCAGCAAATACGCTTTTTTTTAGCGGATTTATGCTGCACTCTGGCGTTTTTCTTGTGTGTTTATTACAGCCTATTTTTTCTCGCTCACCTTTTGCTATGGCGATATTAGCCATTCTGGGCATGTGCACAACTGTCTTTAGTTATTTAACAGGACAAACCCAAACCAATGCCAAAAGCATTTTGGCATTTTCTGCTACAGGACAATTAGGTTTAATGTTTATTGAATGCGGACTTGGTTTTTTTGAAGTAGCTAGTTGGCATTTAATGGCGCATGCGTTGGTACTCTGCATTATTTTACTAACACCTCAGCACTTGCAATCTTTAGTTTCAGCACCTAAACGCCCCACCACGTTGCCCTTTGGTTTATATACAGCTGCGCTTCATTACTGCTGGTTAAACCAAATCATTGATTGGGCCTTTATTAAGCCTATTCGTGGCTTAGCCGTGGACTTAAGTTATTTTGATGACCATATTATCGATCGAATGATGGGGGTTCCTAAACTAAGCTTCCCCACCTTATCGTCCTTAGCGCACAATGAAATTCCCCCGTTAACTACAGTTAACACAGCCAAGCCTTCCCATATTTTAATAACAGGCAGTGGTGTAGCGGGACAACTTACTGAGCTGGCTGCCACAAGTGTACATTGGTTTGAAAAGCGTTTTGTTGCAGATTCTCTTAATCGTCAAGCAGTGCGTTTAAGTCGCCAATTGGGGCATACTGCTAATCGTTGTGAACAAATTATTCTTAGACCTCGCTACCTTATTTTATTTGTTTGCATCACTTTTTTAGTTGCCTTTTAATTACTTACGCTTATAACCTGCATGGCTACTCCTTGGTCATTTTTACTATTCCTACCTTTCACCAGTGCTCTCGTACTTATCCCTATAGTTACGTTTATCTGCGTAATATTGAGTACCACCGTTGCGCTAAAAAGACATATCGCATACCTTGGCAGTAGCGCTACCTTACTTGTAAGCATGTATCTTGTAATGGTTTTCGAGCCACAGCCAACGGGCTTTCATTTTCTTGAACACGCGTACTTTGCAGGCATACACTATTGCGTTGGAATCGATGGTCTAAATATTTTATTTATTCCCTTAACCGCATTATTAAGCTGCTTATTATTGCTTTATGATTCTCTAGCTAGGCCGACTCATTACCCTCATTTCATTGCCTGTGTTTTAGGCTATGAAACGATCTTAATGGGCGCCTTCACTGCGCTTAATTTATTGCAATTTTGGTTTTGGACTGCCTTAGAATTAGTCCCTCTGTTATTGTTATCGCTGCACACTGGCACCGGACAAAATCGGCGTTGGGTCTTATCGTTATTACTGCAATATTGGGGTAGTGGTCTATTAATGACTTTAGCGGGCTTTTTATTTCTTGCCTTTGGCTTGGTGGGTTCGGATCATGAACTAACGTTTGATTGGCAAACACTCAAAGAAAATAATGCGTATTTGCACGATGAAACGTTAATTTTTATCTTACTTTTTTTTGGGTTCTCAATTCGCATGCCATTATTCCCCTTTCATGGCTGGCTACCTGTGTTATCAGAACAAGGTACCGTCGCCAGCACTGGGATTTTTTTAATAGGCATAAAACTTGGCGTGTACGCTGTTCTTCGATTCATCTTGCCGTTACTTCCAGGCGTTGCTGAAAATTGGGCTTACTTTGTTATCAGTTTAGGTATTATTAGCCTTTTTTATGGCGCATTACTCGCGCTTATACAAATCAATGTTCGCCGTTTAATCGCTTTTGCAGCGCTTAGCCACTCGGGCATGTTAATTGTGGGGATATTTTCTTTCAATGAGTTTAGCCTTACAGGCAGCTTATTTCTCAGCGTGTTTTATGGACTTGCTTCAGCAGGATTACTCATCGCCATTGGGTTGATTTATCAACGCACTCAAACCAGCTTTCTCCCTCGCTTAGGTGGACTTTTTGACACCAATAGTGCGCTTGGAGTGTTATTTTTTATTGCCGCATTTAGTACATTAATCATTCCAGGCACACCAAGTTATGAGGCGGCTTATTTACTTATTTCAGGCATTATTGATGAATATGGCTGGACTATCGCACTACTTTTGCTACTGGGCAATCTCTTCACTACTGCTGTTTTATTACGCGCCTTTCAGCAACTTTTTATTGCTACGCCTAGACGCTTTACAGCATCTAACAAACACATTAATCACTGCGCTGCACACACGCATAAAAAATCTATTATTGCTGCAATAATTTGCGTAGTACTGTTAACGTCAGGCTACTACAACAAACCGTGGCTTAACTTACTTAATCATGATATTTCTGCCCTATTCCGTAGCTTCCCCATCCATAGCTCTGGGCATTCACCGCCACTTCCAGCGATTAAAGCATCTCAGTAACACAGCTAAACTGAGTGTAGACACGTTAACAACGCACTTCTTGCTGTAAAACTAGCATCAATATTTTAGTAGCCCTCCTTAACCCTTTATTCCTTTGGATGCACTTTTTAAAAGTAGTGGAGATAAATACTTACAACAACCTTACTGCGCAAGCTCAGTTATAATTAGGTCATCGTCGGCTATTTTTTTATTCTCCCTATGAACTTATTAAGTCTTATTATTGCCACCCCTGCTTGTGGAGCATTAGTTATAGGGTGCTTATCATCTGCCACGCTTGCAAAAAAAATCAGCATCGCAGTCATGGGAATTGAATTATTGCTCTGCTGCTTAAGCATTTTCTTTTTTGATCGCAACGCAACATCCTTTCAGTTTCAAGAAAAATATACATGGATAGCACCACTTCATATTGATTATTCTGTTGGTGTAGATGGTTTATCGTTGTTATTTTTATTCATGACCGCCTTGCTTACTGGACTGGCATTATTAACCTCTTGGCACAACCACAGTATTAAGCCCTTAGAAATCAGCTTAGTGTTACTCGCTGAAAGTACGGTTATGGGAAGTTTAACCGCCTTAGATATGATGCTATTTTTTTCGTTTTGGCAACTGACAGCGCCTCCCATTTATTTTTTAATTAGCTTATCTGGTATCGGCCCACAGCGCCGCAATGCTGCAAATAAATATTTTATTTATATGTTATTTTCTAGCATACCCTTATTTATAGCGATCATGCTATTAGCCGTTCATCACACCACGCTGTTGCTTGGAAATACCCTTGACACCCTTAGCTTTGATTTTCAGATATTGATTGATACACCCCTCTCAGACTCATTACAAAACAGTATTTTTTTGTTATTTCTACTAGGTTTTGCTTTTAAAATCCCCTTAGTTCCGTGTCATACATGGCTACCCACAGTAGCGATGGAAGCCCCTGCTCATATCACTGCACTTATCTTAGGTTTACCTACAGGCATTTATGGATTAATGCGTTTTGCCATGCCACTAGCACCCTCAGCAGCTGTTCAATACAACTGGGTATTAGGTATTTTAGGTGCGATCACCTTGATTTATGCCGCCTTAATAGCCTTACAACAAAGTAATTTAAGACGCTTATTGGCTTACACTTATATCAGTCAAGCGGGGTTGATTATTATTGGCATTGCATCGCTAACAATACAAGGTTTACAAGGAGCACAATTTCATCTTATAAATTTAACCCTGATTAGTGGCTCACTGATGCTGCTTTCTGGCATCCTACAACAACATTTAGGTAGCACCGAACGCCTTCATCTGGGCGGTTTAGCTAAGACTATGCCTTACTTTACTGGCATAGTTGTGGTGTTTATTTTGGCCAGCATTGGCATTCCTGGTACCAGTGGTTTTCCAGCAGAATTATTATTAATTTTAGGCGCATTGATAGCCCATCCAAGTTTAGGTATCACCGCTTTAGTTGGCTGCGTTATTAACACCAGTAATATGTTGTTATTTTTTCGTAATGCGTTTCTGGGCAAGGTGAATAAATCGCCGTTAACGCATCATTTTGATCTTCACAAACAGCAACTGAGATGGCTATTTGTCCCCGCATTATTGCTTATTTTGATAGGTGTATTTCCCAATTCAATACTTAAATTAAATAAAATTACCACGCAAAATTGGTTATCCCGCTTGCTAGAACTCCCCAATTGGAACGAGCATAATGCCTCGTTGAGCCAGTGGTAAACCATGTGCCACACATAAAAAAAGGGCACGCATTGCTGCGTAGCCCTTTATTATGCACAGACCAAATAATGAATGCTTTTTACCTTAGAGGCATCATTACTGCTTAGTATTTATCACCATAAAAAATCATCTGCAACAAAGTCTGTAACACTGACGCCAATAAATCGGAGTGAATCCACATCTGATAACGTTAGCACGGTATCTTGACCAACATTTTGCAAATTCTGTTGAATACGCGTAAAACTCATCTCTGCAAAAGGGCTGTTAATAAACTTAACCACATCTTCTAATCCCTGTCCTGCCGCAAAATCAGTAATAATTAGTTCACCACTATTGGATCTTACGTCAAAAATATCAGCACCTAAACCGCCAGTGAGTTGATCGCCACCACTTGTGCCATCTAGTTCATCGTCACCCGCACCACCAATTAAGGTATCAACATAAACATCACCTGCTAAATAATCGTTACCCGAGCCACCAGTAAGATTAAAACGCTCAACATTATCAAAATTTACTGAATGCCCTTCTAAATCTGAATAATCATCGTAGTAAGGGTTCACCGAAATTGTTGTCGTGGATGTTGACCAATCAAATTGTCCAAGATCAATGCCCGCACCTGCATCGACATAATCTTGCCCACCTGTGCCAACATTGATTTCATCATCACCATCACCCGTTCTTATAACGTCATCATACGCATAGCTTCCTGCAGAAATTTGATCATTACCCGCACCCGTAGAAAGACTTAATCGCTCGATATTTTTTACCACAGCAGAAATTTTACCTTCAGAGATACCATCAGAAACAATGTTAGTATTCAGCGTACTAGATAACTGAATATTTAATGAAGCTGGACTACCCAAATAATCAGCACTCCACACATCGATGCCCACACCGCCATCGATTACATCAATGTTAAATGCTTCTAAATCGCTACGATAACCTCCACCTTCTAACGTATCATTACCCTCACCACCACTTAAACTGTCATTCCACGCATCGCCTGCCAAATGATCATTGCCTACCCCACCCTTTAAATTAAAGCGTTCCACATTATCAAAATTTACTGAACGCCCTTCTAAATCTGAATAATCATCGTAGTAAGGATTAACAACAATAGCTGTCGTTGATGCCGACCAATCAAATTGTCCAACATCAAGTCCTGCGCCGCCATCAACATAATCCTGCCCACCCGTACCCACGTTAATAGCATCCTCGCCCTCATCAGCACGAACAACATCGTCATACGCCAATGAATGAGTGGAGATGAGATCATTCCCAGTGCCTGACTGAAAATTTAAGCGCTCAATATTGCTAACTAACGCGCCTTTAATCCCTGCTAACACTTGATTTTTAGCAGTTGGACTAAGCTCAATGCTGATATTTGCGGTACTAGAATGGTAGTCTGCTTGCCAAACATCAACGCCATTGCCGCCATTGATAAGGTCTCCACCTGAAGCACCTTCCAAGGTATCATTCCCATCGCCACCAGTTAATGAATCTGCATAGACATCACCCGCCAAATGATCATTACCACTGCCACCTTTAAGAGAAAAACGCTCAACATTATCAAAATTAACGTATCGTCCTTCACCATCTGCAAAATCATCGTAATAAGGATTGACGGTAATATCAGTTTGCGACGCTGACCAAGTAAAGCTACCTATATCCACACCTTCCCCGCCATTGACATAATCTCTCCCACCATTGCCAATATTGATTGAATCATTGCCGCCATTGCTATACACCGTGTCACTGTAACTAAAACTGCCTACGGATATTAAATCAGCTCCTGAACCTGAAGAAAAATCCAGCTGCTCAATGTTGCGGGTGACTGCGCCCGTTAAACCACTGGACACTTCATTTGCATCAACCAGCGCTGATAATTTGATAATAATAGCTTTAGTCGCTGTACTATAATCAGCTTTCCAAACATCAATACCCTCACCACCATCAATACTATCATTACCACGCGAACCATCTAAGGTATCTCGACCTGCACCACCAAGCAAACTATCATTAAGGACATCACCTGCAAGATAATCATTACCTGCACCGCCCGTCACCTGAAATCGTTCAATATTGTCAAAATTAACATAGCGACCTTGACCATCCGAAAAATCATCATAATAAGGATTGACCGTAATACTTCCTAATGAGAAAGACCAATCAAAAATCCCTAAATCTGAACCATCGCCACCATTAACATAATCACTTCCTCCAATCCCTACATTAATACTGTCATTGCCGCCATTAGTCGTAATAACATCATTGGCCAAATTATTGCCGACCGAAACGGTGTCACTACCACTGCCTGTAGTGACATTAAGTGCCTCAATATTTTTTAACGTAGGCACGGCTAAATTTCCTAAACTTATACTCGCATTTCCCGTTTTCAAAATGATACTTATTGAACTCGTTAATGTTGACCAATTGGCTTTCCACGTATCGACACCGTTACCACCATCGACACTGTCGGCACCACCATTACTGGCTAAAGTATCCCACCCATTGCCTCCGATTAAGGTATCGTCCAAATTACCACCTGATAAATAATCCTCACCATTACCGCCTAAAATATTCCAACGTTCAAAATTGTAAAAAGTAAGGCTATTTAAACGACCATCTGAATATTTATTATCACCAGAATAACTAATATTACGGGTAAGTGTATGGTAATCAATAACTAATAAATCAATACCCGTTAAACCATCAATAATCATAGTGCCTAATTGCGCTTCAATTATGTCGTTTTTTTCTGTAGGTTGAGTTGCCATCTGTATTTCTCCAATAACCAATTAATGAATCAATGTATTTATCTAATACATACCTGCGTTAAACTTTTCACGACTAAAATATCTTTTTGCCACGCCCAGTTAACAATAAAATTACATCATAATTTAACCTTATTTTTTATCATACTTATTTCTTATACTAAATATAATCACCCTAACCAAACCAATCAAAACATTGATTTTAAAAGCCTTTAACAGAAAAAACTGGAAATTTAATACCTAAAAATCTATAGGTGCAGATAAATCGGCATGGTGCAAATCTCTATCGCACCTACAGAATGCACGTGCTTTACTGCACAGGTACAGGCTCAACGATGGTCACACATACCTCACTAGCACTTGCGTCTAATTGTCCACACTCAACGGTTTGGGGATAGTTAATAGGGAAATCCAACGCTCCTGTTTGCTTGAAATTGCTAAATGCGTTTGCTTGCACCCGGGTTTCTGAAAGCGTGTAAAGCTGATCACCAATGCTCAATAAACGTTGAATGTAATGATCCCAGCGATAACTTTCTGTCGCCTGTTGATGAGTAATGGCCGCTTGTAACTGAAAACCATCTTCAAGCGTCACGCTGTAAACATGCGCACCCTGAAAAACTTCACTTGGCCATTCTTGCTCAGCAGCTTTTGCTGTTACGCTAATTGGAAATCCTAAGAGATTACGTTTTTTATCAAAAAATAAAGCCTTATGATCCCAAGAAAGAGGTGAATAACTCCAGCTATCGCCAATCGTTAATTTATGCATTTCTTTTGGATTCGCAACATCGCTCACATCAAACAAGGCCAACTTTACGCCTTTAGTCAGCACGCCCCCTTCTGGTGTTGCCTCGGTATCTTGCCCAAAACCTAATAAATGCGTGTCATCATAAGGATGCAGATAATTACTGAAGCCAGGAATTTTTAGCTCGCCTAAAATTTGCGGTGCTTCGGGCACAGCAAGATCAATCACAAACAATGGATCAGTTTGTTTAAACGTCACTAAATAACTTCTATCCCCTATAAATCGCGCCGAATAAATACGCTCACCCTCAGCGATATGCTCTAGGCGACCCGCAATATTCATCGAACTATCAAGGGTGTAAAGATTATTCCACGTCTGTAATGAACCAGACTCAGTAGTTGACGTCCATTGATTTACCGTGGTGGCAATACGGAAATAATCATTGTGTTCATCCATTGAAAATGAATTTAATGGCGTTCCAGGAACTTCACCAGCACTACTAAAAGTGACCGCACCTTCAGCAAGAGCAAATTTATATACATGTGTAACCGGTGCAGAAACGCGTGTGGTTTCGTTTGTCGTGCTGGCGTTATAGTCGGCAGCAGACACATATAAGTTTTTAGTAGAAGCATAGGTAATATCGCCTCCCCCTAAATAAGCAACAGTGCTAGCTGGCTGATCTAAAGCATCAAGTTGAAGCCCCGCAATCACAACATAATCAGGTTCAACAAAATTTTTAAAATAATACAATTGGTCTATTGGCAGCGTGTGCTCTTGCCCATTATTGACCAAACTATCACTTATTTTAGGCAAGGTATTGTCTCTAGTTAAGCTGGGTTGTTGAGCACCGTCATTAAAATAATTGAAATAATTGAAATAATAATTTGGGTATTTACGTCCAATTACATATAAATTGGCGCCAATTTTACGCGACGACAAATAACTGCCTGTAAAGGTAACCTCTCGCTGTAAAACAGGTTGGCGGTGGTCAGTAAGATCATAGACACGTGCGACGGTACGACTCTCCCCCCATGGTGCCCACACCGCCATTTTTAACTTGCCTTTGTTACGCAACATTGGCACTCCGCCACGACGATTACCGTCATAACGCCAGCTTGAACCTATTACAATTAATTGCTTGCCGTTTAAATACAGCTCAGTAGGACTAAATTCATTATTAAAAGACAGCAGTGCTACCGAAGCCATTTTATCGACAGGATACGCTCGACTAATACGCACCTGACCATTTTGAATTTGATAAATATAACGACCATCTGTTTTAACAATATCCCCCTCATCTACGCCCTGCACCTGCACATTAGTTTCTGAATACTCACCGCTATCCGTATTAACGGCATCGGGGACAGCGCCAACCAACGTAGTGCCATTAGCTAAGGTTTCAAGTTTTAGATAAGGGTAATTAGCATGCCACGATGTTGCGTTAAGAAGTCGCTTAAGATGCTTAAATGAACTTATTCGTTTAGGTGTTAACGATGACGTTGCTTGTGCCGCAGCATCAAAGTTAACAGCAAAGAAGATAAGCAGGATGCTAACCCCTATTATTTTTTTTTGCCTGAGTTGGTGGATGTTGATATGCATGATGAACCTCGTAGGGTTGTGTTGATAAAGTATGTGACGCGGTTAATGTTGGGTTACCAACGTAACACTGCGCAAGCATATAAAAAATACGCCAAGGAATGCGCTAAACGCATGACAAATAATACGCTTCGCTATCGTTTAATACATTATATAAATAAGGAATTACATCAATATTATAGACAGCAACAAATGATAGCTGTAATGCATACCACCAGCTAACTGCCC
>CAJAQT010000037.1 GCA_903944165.1 uncultured Methylococcaceae bacterium
ATGCTTATCACCTCAGCCTGTTGCCTGATACTTGCTCTTTAATAACGGTTAATTAGCGCGCTATGTTGAAAAAAACGATAACTTACAGTGTGTGCATAGCTTTGTAGCTTGCAGTGTGTGGTGGATGCGCTATCGCTTATCCACCCTACCTTAGCTTAACTGTCATTATGCCCTTCAACATAAATTAAGGCGTGCAGGCTCTGTCTAGTGCGATCTACACACTGTGTTTATCGGAGTCCAAGGGCTTTAGCCTTTGCTTAAAAAGGCTAAAGCCTTTTTACTCCTGCACAGCCATGATGAGCATAACTAGACTTAAGGCAATACAGATATTTTTTTTGCTGTGTTTGGTACACTAGCTATTAATTTAAGTGTTTTTTTTAACCCAAAAAACTTACTGGCTAGTGTTTTATGTTGAATCAATTTTTTCTAAACTCTGAGCATCTTGGTTACTTTGTCTATCAAAGCCATTACCGTACGTGGATTGTCATTGCGTCAATTATGGTTGCCATCTTTTCTTCTTTCTGTGCGTTTGAAATGATTGAACGTTTTGCGCATGTAACAAAACGTATTTTTTGGTTACCAGTTGGTGCAATAATTTTTGGGGTGGGCGTATGGTCAATGCACTTTATTGGTATGTTGGCATTTCATTTAAGCAGTCCCATTACTTATGACCCAATAATCAGCACCGCCTCGGTCATACCCGCTATTGTTGCTGCCAGCATACTTTTGCACACGATATCGAAAAAAAACACTTCTTTAAAAACCCTTATCTTTGCTGGTGCATTCATTGCCGTTGGGATCTGTGCGATGCACTTTATAGGCATGTCGGCAATACATGTTGATGGTATTTTACGTTACCACCCCGTATTATTTTTTCTTGCGCTTCTAATTGTCACGGTGTTGGCCATTACTTCCTTAGTCATACGTGTTTTTTTAACTAAAGTTGCCTTTACTCAACGCCCTTTTATCAGCTCATTAGTAAGTGGCACGGTAATGGGCTTAGCTATAGCAAGTATGCATTATGTGGCCATGACTGCGACAAGCTTTATTCATTTACATCCTCTTGGAACTGAAGTCATTATCAATACTGCTTCTCAGGATGTAATGGCCATCGGCATAGTCAGCATTGCGATTCTTTTACTATTGTGTGGGTTTTTATTTATTTATTTCAGCACGTTAACTGAAAATTTTCGTGCACGCATACAGGCAATTTTAGCCACGACTCAACAAGGCTTTATCATGATTGATGTCAATAACATGGTTATTGAGGCTAATGATGCAATGGGAAAATTGCTTAATTGTTCGGCAAAATCCTTGCTGGGGCGACATTATAGCGAGTTCATTATTTCTAATTTCTATCATCAAACACTCGATAACTGTCAGTGCGAAGTCATGTTAAAACGTATTGAAGGTGAGCCTTTAGCATGTTTGGTTACTGCCAATACCGTAAAAAATTCACAAGGTGAATTGCTGTACTCTTTTGCCTTATTTAGTGATATTTCAGCGCGTAAACTTGCAGAAAAACAATTATTGCGCTCAGAAGAAAAGTTTAGAACCTTGTACGATTACACCAGCCAAGCAGTGTTTTTATTCGCAGGCCATAAATTTATAGACTGCAATACGGCAACACTTGAGTTATTTGGCTGTAAAACCCAAGCAGAATTTTGCAGCCATTCTATTACGGCTTTATCACCCAATAAACAAGCGGATGGTATAGATACCCTCTTTAGTGCTGAGCAAACCTTAGATTTCACCATGGCACAAGGCAATCATCGTTTTGAATGGCTGTTTAAGCGCATTGATAATGGTCAGCATTTTTTAGCTGAGGTGGTGTTAACCGTGCTGGAGTTAGATGGTAAACCTGTGCTCTTGGGCGCAATGCATGACATTACGCTGCGCAAACAATATGAAAAAAACTTATTGCAATTAGCTGAAACACAAACGCAATTAGTGCAATCAGAAAAAATGGTCACTGTTGGCTATTTAGCCGCAGGCATGGCGCATGAAATCAACACACCGATTGCATTTATCCGTTCCAATTTAAATCAACTGCATACTTATGCCAAACAATTAGCTGAGTACGTCATTCTGTTACAACCCATAGCTTCTGAAGCCCTCCAAACAGGCGCTGAATTTTCTCAAACTAATGAAGATATTTCGTTTTTAACAACTGATATGTTTGATTTAATTGATGAATCAGTGCAAGGACTAGCGCATATTCATAAATTAGTCGAAAATTTATCTACCTTTTCAAGCGAAGGTAAACTTGCGTTACAGTGGGTGGATATTCATACATGCTTAGATGCAACACTCAGTTTACTGATGAATACCTTAAATAACTATCAGATAGATAAACATTATAGTGTCGATATGCCGTTAATTTACTGTTATTCAGCAACATTAAATCAGGTTTTTATGTGCTTATTTGTTAATGCAATGGATGCAATGGCCGCTAAAACAGACGCAACCAGCACCAATGAAATAAGCTTGACGACACGTCTGTGTCCTTATAACACGGACGCCATTCAAATTATCATTGCAGATACGGGGATAGGCATTGCACCCGAACAGTTAGGGCGCATTTTTGATCCCTTTTATACCACCAAACAGGTAGGACAAGGCATGGGCTTGGGTTTATTTATTGCGTGGAATACCATTAAAGCACATGGTGGAACCTTAGACGTTGCCAGCAAAATCAACCAAGGCACAGTAATTACACTCACCTTACCTATCATCGCACAAACCACTAACCAATAAGCGCTGACCAGCGTTAGCCCACCTTCAAGGAGGTGAAATGACACTTTTGACTTGGAATGCCCAGATGAAACTTGGGATTGCCGCCTTAGATGATCAACACAAACAACTGATTGATTTGTTAAATCAACTCCACATGGCTGTGCAATTAAATACGGACACCTTTGCCATTAAGCATGAGTTTGCTCGTTTAATGGATTTTATTGATCAACATACCGATTACGAAGAAAATTTATTACAAAACATAAATAATCACCTCGACGATGTCGATCAACACGCATTAAACAGCTATTTTTTTACCCAAATAGCCTCAATACAAGCCTCTTTGCACAAAGGGGAAGCGGTCATTACACCCGACATTGTTAGGTTTGTTGCACACCGCATTTATCACCATATTCAACATGATAATAAGCATAAAACCAACATGCTCTTAAACAACCACGATGCTATTGAAAAAATCACTCCCACTACCGTTACTTTATCAGCATCAGAGGAGCATTTAAATTCTGTACTGTACGAAACAGAAACACGTTTTAAAGAGCTGGCTGAAAATATTTCTGCGTTAATATGGATAACCAATAAAGATCATCTGCCGATATTTTGTAATCAGTTTTGGTACCAATGTTTTCAGTTGACACCCAATGAAATTACGCGGGAAAACTGGCTTCATAAAATCCATCCAGACGATCGTGTACTGGTGTTGCAAACCTATTTACAAGCGTCCCAAAATAAAACTAAATTAATCCTAGAATACCGCTTACTTGATGAAGAACATCACGAACGCTGGATTGTTGAGACTACAATGCCTCGATTAACCATTACTGGGGAGTTTCTTGGCTTGATGGGCTGTGGCATGGATATCACCCTTCAAAAACACGCGCAACAACAACTTCAGCACACCAATAAGCAATTAAAACAGGCCATCGCCCGCCAAGAACACGTCTTACAAGCAACCTTAACGCGCTTGGAAAACAACGAAGAAGCGCAATTACAGCTGGATCATCAATTAAAAGAAGCACAAAGTTTATTACTACAAGCAGGAAAAATGGCGTCCATTGGACAATTAGTGGCGGGCGTTGCACATGAAATTAATAATCCACTGGGTTACATTCATTCAAACTTAGCCAGCTTAAAAGAATACATTGAAAGCATGACACCGTTATTCGCCTTGGTTGACACCCTGCTGCTGGCATTGCCTAGCAATCATCCCGCTGTTAACGCTTATCAGCAGTTTGCTAAACAAATTAATTTAACGTATATCCGCGAAGATGTGGAAGACTTGGTGCGTGAATCCATTGAAGGGGCTATTCGGACAAAAAAAATTGTCCAAGATTTACGCGATTTTTCTCATTTTGAACAACCCGAATGGGCATTGTTTGATATTGAAGCAGGCTTAGATGCCACCTTAAATATTGCCAATAATGAATTAAAATATAAAGCTGACATTTTTAAACATTACGCCGGCTTAGAGCCCTTACTATGCTTAGGTTCGCAATTAAATCAGGTGTTTTTAAATTTGCTTATCAATGCCGCACAAGCTATCGAAGACAAAGGGGAAATTCATCTTCGTACTGGACGTTTACTAGATGATTGGGTGTGGATTGAAATTGAAGATACTGGTATCGGTATTCCTGAAGAGATTCAAAAGAAGATTTTTGAACCTTTTTTTACGACTAAACCCATCGGTAAAGGAACTGGCTTAGGCTTATCGCTGTCAATGCACATCGTACAGCTGCATCAGGGCAGAATTGAAGTAACCTCTACACCCAATAAAGGCACCCGATTTCGTGTGTATTTACCCATCAACACAACACCGTTAACACGCTAAAACACTCAGTGCCTAGCGTGGGCGTGGGCTGTTCAACAAGCGCTCAGCTCAGCACGAACGGATAAATCGATGAGTTAAAATACTACCGTTCGTGCTGAGCTTAAGCTGTTCGTGGTGAGCTTGTCGAACCATGATCGGCTTAACCAGCTACCCTTCGACAAGCTCAGGGCGAACGGTCAAGCCTAGCTTGTGTCCCGTCTTAAGTTGGTCGCCCAATTTTTAGAGCCCCCCCTAAATATCTATTTTTAACACATCAACACTGTTCCACACATCTTCAATAAATTCATTATTCATTGCTGGCATACCCTGTTTAATCCATTCGACTATGCGCTTTGCTACATTCGGATACGTCACATGAGTGGCATGTTTTTCTTGTAACCAATGCTCGATTACTGAGCTATCTAATTCAGACATGGTATGACCATAGCCTAATTCTTTTAAGGCCACGGCATTGGAAAGTTGTTCCATTTGCGAATGCAAAGGTTTGGCTAAAATTTTCTTACCCAACTGCAAGGCTTCGCTCGCTAACTCAAAGCCGGCATTACTGATAATGCCTACGCTATCAAATAAATCATTTTGAAAACCCACGCGCGACAGTGGGTTACAAACAATATGTGAATGCGTTGATGCAATGACTTCAGGGCTATAAATATGAAAGTTATACGCAGGGAAATCGACTAATTTATTGATTACTTCCTGCTGATCTTCAAAGGGTAAATACACGACAATTTTATTTTTTATATTGCGTGTTGAGGACTCTGGGGTTTCAATAATGGGGGGTAAAACAGGCTGTCCAAAATGATGCCAATGCAAGCCAACACTAATATCAGCAGGTGCAAATAATTTCATTACTTGATTTGCCATTGGATCAGAACCAGCGCGTGGGATTTCATGATGAAATGCGTACTGATGACCAATACCTAACACAGGTTTTCTTTTTAATTTTGCTGACCACGCAGTGACGGGCTCAAAATCTGTAATCACTAAATCGTAACCACTTAAATCTAATTGCGTAATATCTTTTAAAAAGGTAAGGCCTTTAATGTCACGCAAGGTTTTTAAATAACTTAACTGTCCCTTATCGGTATTAAACGTTAACCCTGTTCGTAACTGATAGTCATTAAAAACATCCATATCAAAATAACGATCCGCCTGTCGTCCAGTAAACTGAAACGTGACCTTAGCTCCAGCGGCATAGAGTTCCTTCGCCATCACTCGGGCACGGGTAATATGTCCATTACCTGTGCCCTGAACGCCATAAAAAATTTTCATTATAAAACGTGCCCTAAACTGAATAATGCTGTGCTTACACCTAAAATAACACCCACCAAAGTATCTGTTGGAAAATGCACGCCTAATACAACGCGCGAAAAACCAATCATTGCTGCCCAACAATACAGGGGAATTAAAAATTCTGGAAAATAATACCCTAAAATCGTTGCCATCATGAAAGCGGCTGAAGTATGTCCTGATGGAAAACTAAATTGATCTGAAGGCTTAATCACACTACGAAAATTTTGTAATGCCGCTTCGGGACGATTACGCTTGAAACCATTTTTCATGACGAAATAAATGGGTCTTTCTAAAATGAACGCAAATAAAATAACGTGTAAAAATGGGCTTTGATAGCCTTCAGTCGCAAACAATAACGCAATAATTAAAGTATAAAGCTGACCGTCACCTGTTTTTGATAAAACGCGACAAAACTGACTTAAGGTGCCATGTATTTTGGCATTAATTAACCAAGTAAACATAAAAACATCATATTTATGAATTGAAAATAGTAATAATTTCATAACTTTATCCTCTCAAAAGTGCTACAAACCATAATAATGGTGATAGTTAAATGGAAGCGTTAACTTCCAATAGTGCTTGTTATTGTTATTCTTCTAAGACTTAAGATTAAGACCATACTATGACAATTAAATTAATTTTTGTTTACTATTTAATGACAAAATGATCTAAAAATGCAACGAAAGCGACCTCATATTCTCTTAAACATGAAGCTTTTCATGAGATTATATTTTTATTTTGGACGTAAAATAAGATAAATTTTTTTGATATAGAAATAAAAAAACACTCTCTACATAACGCGGGGCAAATCAACTGAACAGGTTTTGCTAGCTAGCAGAACCTGTTCATAAGGCTTCTTTACATTGCGTGAGCAACCTCAGCATGTTCTTCCATGCGCTTATCTAATAGCGTCAAACTATCTTCAAGCCAATGAATAAGTTCTATCTTACCTGTTTCATCTTCAACTAAGGCAGTACAGCTTTCAACCCAATCGCCGGTATTACAATACAACTTACCAAATTCTAATTCGGTGATTTCAGCATGATGAATATGACCACAAATAATGCCATCCACCTGTCTTTTTTGTGCTTCTAAACTCATGATGTGCTGATAATTATCCATGTAGCTGATAATATTTTTAACTTTATGCTTTAAAAAAGCAGACAGCGACCAGTAACCATAGCCCATTTTAGTTCTAGCAATATTAAACCAACGATTAATAATTAATAGCACTTCGTAGGCTTCGCCACCGATGTAAGCAAGGTTTTTATTATGTGCCACGATGCTATCAAAGCCATCGCCATGAACAATTAAGAAAGACCGTCCATCTTTGGTTTCATGAATGGCATCCATTTGGATTTCAACACCATTGAAATGCATGCCGACATGTTTTCTAAATAGTTCGTCATGATTGCCAGGAATATAAATAACGCGAGTACCATTTTTAGCCTTATTTAATACGCGTTGTACTATATCACTGTGCAACGTGGGCCAATAAAAACCGGTTTTAAATTTCCATAAATCGATAATATCGCCAACTAAATATAAGGTCTCACATTCAACATTATCAAGAAAATCTCTTAATTCTTCTGCTTTACAGCCACGTGTACCCAAATGAGTATCTGAAAGCCATATAGTTCGAAAGTGTAATGCCATGTTAATAGGTCCAAAAAAGTTAAGTTGATTAATTTCTTAACAAAATACCAATTTATTATGACAAAACGGTAAATTTTAAATGAAGTTTACATGAACAAAACATGACATTAAATTTTTCGTAGCAGATAATCTAAGCAAAATATTGGCAAGATTCGCTTTAAAATAGCGAATAAATAGGTAGGAAACGTGACGAAATAACGGCACTTGGGGTGTGACGATTCAACTGCATGGATTACTTTTTCAACGACGGCTTGTGCAGGCAAGGTAAACGGTGCAGCGGGGCCTTCTTTTTTTAAACGCGCAATCATTTTTAAATACGTTTCACGATGTACGCTGTGCTCTGTGTTGATATTTTTCTCGTACAAGGCAAGGGCATTTTTTCTGAAATCACTTAAAATGGGGCCAGGTTCAATTAACGAGATAACAATACCTGTGCCATACAACTCCAAGCGCAGCGTATCTGCCAAGCCTTCCAAAGCAAATTTTGTGGCGTTATAAGCGCCTCGGTAAGTCATTGCCACAAACCCCAAAATTGAACTGGTGTAAATAATTCGTCCCTGACCTTGCTTACGCATCAGTGGAATCACTAAATTAGTTAACTCATGCGTACCAAACAGATTGGTTTCAAATTGCGCGCGCAAGACCTCACGGGTTAAATCTTCCACCGCACCTGGCTGACCAAAGGCGGCATTGTTAAATAACACATCTATTTTACCGTCTGTTAGCTGCACGATTTTTTCAACAGCGGAACAAATACTGTGGCTATCCGCTAAATCCAACTGAAACGCACTGAAACCTTCTTGCTGTAAACGCTGCACAGCTTCTGATTTACGCGCCGTGGCAATAACAACATGACCACGGTTTTTTAAAGCATGTGCAGTTTCATAGCCAATACCTGTTGAACACCCCGTAATTAAAATAATTTTTTTATGCTGAGTCATGAGTATCGCTAATGGCTTTAAACGTCACGTTAAAATTCGTCCCCACGCCTACAGTTGATCGACAAACAATGCTGCCACCTATATTTTTAATAATACTACTGACCATTGCCAAGCCTAATCCTGAGCCCTCACCAGGCGCTTTAGTGGTAAAAAAGGGTTCAAATACATGCGGTAAAACGTCTTCAGGTATGCCGCAGCCATTATCTTCTATTGCTAAAATAATATGCTCGGCCTGTTTGCTTAATTTGATGGTAATCGTGGCATATTCGATATTTTTTAGTGCATGGGCAGCATTCATACATAAATTAACAATCACTTGTTGTAACTCTGTTTCGTCGCCCAAAACGTCATAAGGCTCAGTGCTATGTTCTGCACTTATTACAAAATTAATTTTTCCTAAACTGGCTTTTAGTAAGCCATGAATTGAATCAATTAAAGTAAGCAAACTAATAGGTGCTAATACGCCACTACTCTCTTGCCCCAAATTGCCTAATTTTCTAATGACATCACTGCCACGCTCGGTTGCGCCAATAATCGCCTGAATGTTTCTGCTCATTGGATCGGCTGAATCAATTTTTAACGAAAGTAACTCAGCATGACCAAAAATAGCGGCTAAAATATTATTAAAATCATGCGTTATGCCGGCCGCTAATTGCCCTAATCCTGCCATTAAATTGGCATGTGCCATTTGCTTTTGCAGTGTTTCTCGCTGTTTAATGGCTGATAATTCACTAATATCTTTAACGGTAATAACACGACCAATACTCTCGCCTACACGATTATTTAACACAGATTCGGAGCACACTAAGGTGCGCGCAACGCCATCACAGCGCATATATTTTATTGATTCAGCTGTGCACGCCGTCGCCCCAAACACGTCAACAAAAGCTTTACCAATAACTTCGGCAGCAGCAAGCAAGGTGATTGAACTTAGCATGGGATTGACCTTTACAATACGTCCAAGAACATCGGTAACCACTAAGCCATCTTGCATAACTAAATATAATTGCTCAATAAATAAACGTTCTTGTTCAAGTATCTTCTGTTGCTCGGCAAGCTGAGTAATATCTTTAAAAATCATCATGATGCGTTCAGATTTTGCACCTTTTAATGGCTCTGATACCGACACCAAAACAATGCGCTCTCGAGATAACACATTTTTAAGTAAATGTTCTTGCGCACTTTTTTGACCCTCGCTGTTTAAGCTAAGAAAATACTCACCAAACACGGTATTCGCCACCACAGACCAAGGCAAACAGGCTTTATCACGTAATAAAACCAAGGTCATTTTGCCCGCAGGTAATATTACAGGTATTAAATTAACAGAAATTGGCAGTTCGATGCTCTCTGCACAGCGAAGAAAAACTATTCGTCCTTCTGCCATTCGCTTTGTTTCGCTATCGTCAATAAACGCCTGCATTGTATGCTGATGCTGCTCATGAAAACGTTCAGGAATAAGTGTATTAACGCTTTTGCCTGTTAAGGCATCGTGCGAAAAACCACTTATTTTTGAAACTATGTCGTTAACATGAACCATTACGCCTAAATCATTGACGACTAAAATCGCAATAGGTGCGGCCATTAATACTGTTAATGCTTTACTGGGATTAGCAGCGATCAAAGGCTGTAAATTTTGCTCAAACACACCTAACCAATAGCCTTCACTTTGTTGACAATGTGCTTCGGACTCAGTCAAGGAAACGGTATTAAGAAGATGCAAATGTGCCTCTCCCCCATCATCCCTAAAAAAAGTCCAAAAAGCGCTGTCATTACGCGGCATGACTAAGCATTGATCGGACTCAAGGATATAAATAAAAACACGATCTCGATAAAAACTTGAGTAGGCTATCTCAATAGTACGTTCCACACCATCAGCACACACATACGTAACATTTGTTTTGATGGCCTGAATGGTCGCATCTGTTTCTAAGTCAACCTGACCTTCCTTAAAATACGCATGAATGCTACTAGGCAATATTGCCCCTAAAGTTACCCCCAATAATTGCTTCGCTTTAGTATTGCAATAGGTAATACTAAATTTGCTATCAACACTGAGTATTGCCATGGGTGCATCAGTGAGTAAATGCACTAAGTGATCAGGGGCGTTATCCACTAGCCAGCGGATGCGACGATGAATAGCTAAAAAAGCGTCGTGAATTTTGGTTTGTAAATCTTCATTTGTTATGGGCAATATAGGTTTTTGCGCAAACGCTTCAGTAATTGATTTATCAAAATAGCCAGTGACTTCATCACTATATTGCTGACTGTCAAATAATTGCTGAACTGGCAAACCTACTAAATCAATTACTTTTACGCCAGTAAATTCAAGCAATGCTGCATTGACGCGCTCAATGCGTCGTTCGGCATTTAAAATAGCCACGCCATCGGTGATGGAAGACAGTACGACATCTAATTGTTCATCAACTAAGGTTAAGCGCGCTAATTGCTCTGATTGCCTGATTTTTTCGCGCCGATATAATTCTAAATCAATAAATACTTTAATTTTGGCACGCAACACCTTTGAACTAAATGGCTTAATGATAAAGTCTACCGCACCATTGCCATCGCCATAGCCTTGATAAATATGATCCAAATCGGTTAATACTGCGGTCAAGAAAATAATAGGGACATGGCTGGTTTGAGGACGCTTACGAATTAATGCCATTAATTCAAAGCCGTTCATCACGGGCATTTGCACATCAAGTAAAATCAAAGCTGGTGGGTATTGTTCATTTAATAACAGTTCTAAAGCCGCAGCACCAGATTCTGCAACCAAAAAATCCACATCAATATCACTTAGGATTTCTTGTAAAGCGACCAAATTGGCGCGAATATCATCAACAATTAAAATTTTTAAACGCTCATTCATATTTATTTAATTAAAAATTACTATTCCAAACTTAATTGGATGATTAACGTGCATTATAGACATTTAGTTTTGTAGTCAAACACTGGAAAATTGTTTTAATTATAAAGTAAAACCCTTATTTATTTTAAGCGCATTACACTATTTCCAGCAATGCTCATTATAGTTGAACGCTATGGCACAGTGCCTTAGTCACTATAAAGCAGGAGTAAACAGGCTTTAGCTTTTTTAACCCATAGCTAAAGCAATTGGACTCCATATTTTCCATGATAGTCATCATGAGAAGTGCTGCTCTTTCATTGACTCACACGCTTAACATATTGCTTTTGCTGAGGCTAATTTCACGACAGCCTCAGCCTTGACTTTTAAGCTGGTGGCCAAGCGTATTAAAGGCAGAATACGATCTACAGTAGTGCTTTCAATCGCCGCCAAGGGCATCGTGGCAACTTCTGCTTCGTTAGGGTCTTGCACCATCACATAGGCTCCCGCCAATTTTAAATTTGCCAAGCCTTCTGCGCCATCATTATTGGCTCCCGTTAGCACAATGCCAATGGCATTATTTGCGCACACTGCGGCAATCGAGGAAAACATAATATTAATGGAGGGTCGGGCGTAATTTTCTTGTGGCTCTGAGGATAAACCTATTGTCCAATCATCATTTAATAGCAGATGATAATCAGCTGGCGCTAAATAAACACATCCAGGCCGCAGTTGCTCGCCTGACGCCGCCTCTGTTACCGTTAGCTCGGTAATGAGTTGCAATATATTCGCCAAGCCATTATCTGAGGCGGCAGAACAATGTTGGGTAATCATAATCGGCAATGGAAAGCGGCTAGATAGGCGTGACAACAATGTTTTTAATGCCTGTAAGCCGCCCCAAGAACAGCCAATAGCCACCACGCCTAAACAGGGCTTAGGCTTAGCTATCTCTACCAACGCTAACTTAGGGTCATTAAAATCATTGGCAATAACCGTATCTCCTACACAGCGCTGAAAAATACGTTCTTTACGTTGAAGAGGAGTGTAAAACGACGCTACAGTGGTGAAGTCTATGCTTTCTTTTTGCCCCAAACACAAACAGCCACCCAACGCTAAACTTGCCGTAAATAATTCCAATACTCTATTTTGCAAAGGTTGAGCAAAATAAATCAACGCATTTCGACATAAAATCAAATTCATCTCACCAAACACGCGGTCAACGGTTAAATTATGATTTGACCACACCACCTGCTCACGCAAAAAGCTATGCATTTGCACCACATCATCTTGTACAAAATAATACTCTGCCAAGGAACTTTTGCCGCCCGCGCTGTGATAATCACGCGTTGCTTTTTGTATTGATTTAATTGAATAAATACCCGCAGCAGCTTTGTATAAAGCGAGATCATTAAAGTCAGTGGCGTAAATAGTTGCCCGATCTAATAACTTTGCTTCCGCAAGTAAAATCATCATCGAATACACCTCTTCGCCCGTCGCACAGGCGGCATGCCAAATTTTAAAATAAGGCCAGGTGCGCAATAATGGGAAAACCTCGGTGCGTAAAGCATTCCACACCGATGGATTGCGAAACATTTCCGTAACAGTAATTGAAAAATCCCCCACCATGTCTTGAAAAAATGCAGGCTCATGCAAAACCCTAGGAATTAATTCACTCACATGAGTTATGCGATGTCGAATCATCACGTTATGTATTCGACGCTTGATAGAAGCGCGTGCATAGCCACGAAAATCATACCCCCAGCGATGCTCAATGGCCTCCAATAAGAGACTTACCTCAAAATCGGTCAATGTGTTCATAAGTACGCGTTAAGTTGGTAACTAATTAAAGTGGCTAAGCCCCGTAATGGCTGTGCTAAAAACGCATGCCTGGCAGCCACTCCACATTATTTTTTGAATAATCGTAGGGTGGATAAGCGGTAGCGCATCCACCCTACATACTAATTAAAATGGCTAAGCCCCGTAATGACTGTGCTAAAAATTCATGCCTGGCAGCCACTCCACATTATTTTTTGAATAATCG
>CAJAQT010000038.1 GCA_903944165.1 uncultured Methylococcaceae bacterium
AAATGCAATTGAACTGCGCCGGCATGATAAAGATTAAATAAGTAGTGAGTGACTATGTTTAATTCATGCTCATTAAGAGCAATAGTATTTAATCCCTTATGCTGCATGCTAGTCATGCTGCGAAGGATTTTTTCTGCGTGTGTTTTTTGTGATAAGTTTTGTTCCCAAGGTAAAGGCGTGTCACCGGTATTGCTGAGGGCAAAAAAAAAGCCAGCTACGCTAAGTAGCAGGAGCGTAGCTATGCAAAAAACGATAAAGTTAAGGATTTTTTTCATGCCAAATAGCTATGAAAATACTAATGAGAAGCTTGCTGCTTTTAAATACTCAGCTTCTTGGTTTAAATCAGCACGGGTTAATGGTGCTTGATCTAGCCACAGTAATGGAAAATTAAGGTGAATTTTTTTCTTACTGAAAGAAATATCGAGGTTAGGTAGTTCATTTTCATCACGATTACGACGAAGTAAAATAGCTAATCTAAGTACGATAATCAAAGATGATGTTTTTGTTTGCCAAGGTTCAGGTAGTTTTTTAATTTGAGTGGTAGATAATTTGCGGCGATGGTTTTTGATTAGCGTTGCTAATAACAATTGATCTTGTCTTGAAAAACCTGCTAAATCACCATGCTCTACAATATACGCGCTGTGTTTATGGTATTGGCTATGGGCAATGTCGCGTCCGATTTCATGTAATTCAGCCGCCCAATGTAAAAATTGACGCGAATCTTCTTCGCTCGCCCACGCGTGGTCAGGTATTAATCGCGTTAAAATATGGGTAATGGTGTCTTGAATTCGCATCGCATGCGGTTGGTCGGTATGAAAGCGTTTGGCAAGCATTTTTGTTGTTTCAGAGCGTATATCATGATGGTAAAGTCGCCCCAAAATATCCTGAATTAAGCCTTCGCGTAATGCGCCATCAGAGACGGTCATTTGCTCAATCTTCAAACTTTTGAACGTAGCATAGGCAATAGCAACCCCACCAGGAAATACGGGTAAACGTTCAGGATCAAAGTCTGGAAAGTTTAATTCACTGATATGTTTGCACGACAACAGGTAGTCGACAAGTAGCTCTAAACCTTGTTTCGTAATGCCGTTATTGCTCCAATTTTTTACTTCTAATACTTTAGCGATCGAGCGCAGACTGCCAGAAGCGCCAATGGCTTCATGCCAATTTTTACGTTGGAATTTTTTTGCGAAAGGCTCCAGTTGTTGTTCTGCAAATAATACCGCACGCGCAAAATCATCTTTATTAATAACGCCTTGTTTAAAAAAAAGATGGCTAATCGATACGCAGCCCATGTGTAAGCTTTCTTTTTCTTCTGGTACATTGTTTGCGCCAATAATATATTCAGTACTTCCACCGCCAATATCCATAACCAACCGTCGTTGCGCATTGCTGCCTAAGCTATGTGCTACGCCTTGATAAATTAAGCGCGCTTCTTCAATGCCTGAAATAATATGAATGGGGTGATTGAGCGCCAATTCAGCTTTTATTAAAAAATCATCGACATTTTTTGCGGTGCGCAATGTATTTGTGCCAACAATGCGGACATTATCAGGTGGTATGGCGCGAATGCGTTGCCCAAAGCGTTCTAGGCAGTTTAATGCGCGTTGCTGTGTGTCTTGGGATAACATGGTGTTTTTATCAAGACCAGAAGCGAGTCTGACCATTTCTTTTAGGCTATCAAGTGTGGTTAATTTGCCTTCATGAAGGCGACACACAATCATGTGAAAGCTGTTAGAGCCAAGGTCAACAGCTGCAACAATTTCAGGGGTGGTTTTTTGCACAGGAACATCCAGTTTTGTCTATGAGAGAGGGTAAATTCTGATAAAATCGTGGGTCATTAGACGTTGTCAGGGTCACTAAATAAAGCAACAGTGGCTAATTTAACTTATTTAGAAGGTTCCGTTAAGTGTTAGTTTTATTATGAATGCATTATCAATTAGTCAACTACGCAAAGTGTACAGTAATGGTTTTGAAGCGTTAAAAGGAATAGATTTGGATGTTGAGGAAGGTGATTTTTTTGCCTTATTAGGTCCAAATGGCGCAGGAAAATCAACAGCAATAGGGATTATCAGTTCCTTAGTTAATGAAACCAGTGGGTCGGTGACTATCTTTGGTCATGATTTACAAAAACATCGTAATCAAGCGAAAAGTTGTTTAGGCTTGGTTCCGCAAGAGGTTAATTTTAATCAGTTTGATACAGTAAAAAACATCTTACTCAATCAGGCAGGGTATTACGGTATGTCAAGGAAGTTAGCATCGGCAAGAACCGAACATTGCCTTAAGCAAATGGATTTATGGGATAAGCGAGATACTATTTCAAGACGCTTATCTGGCGGAATGAAACGCCGCGTAATGATTGCCCGAGCCATGGTGCACGCACCCAAACTATTGATTTTAGACGAGCCAACTGCGGGTGTTGATATTGAAATTCGTCGCTCCATGTGGGCAATGATGCAGGACGTTAATCAACAAGGCACAACGATTATTCTTACCACGCATTATTTAGAAGAGGCAGAAAGTTTATGTCGAAATATTGCGATTATCGATCAGGGGCGTATCGTAGAAAATTCAAGTATGAGTCAGTTATTAGCGCGGCTTCAAGTTGAGCATTTCGTGCTTGATTTAGCTGAAGCACTGATCACGCCACCAGATTTAGAGGGCTATCAGATTGAATTGGTCTCACCCAAGGTGATGAGCGTGGCTGTGCCTAAAACTAAAGGGTTAAATCAATTATTTAATTATTTAACGCAGCACAACATTCAGGTGTTGAGCTTAAAAAATAAAACAAATCGCTTGGAGCAGTTATTTATGGATTTGGTACAAGCAAAAACAAGCAGGGTTGAGTGATGAATTTTACTGCATACAACACTATTGTGGTGAAAGAGATCTATCGATTTTTGCGCATTTGGCCGCAGACACTGTTGCCGCCCGCCATTTCGACAGCCTTATATTTTTTAATTTTTGGTAAGTTAATTGGTGATCGCATTGGCACAATAAGTGGTGCAAGTTATATGGATTACATTGTGCCTGGGGTGATATTAATGTCGGTGATTAATCAATCGTATTCCAATGTTGTCTCCTCTTTTTATTCAACAAAATTTCAACATAATATTGAAGAATTATTAGTTGCCCCTGTCTCTAATGTCGTCATTTTGGCAGGCTACATCACGGGTGGCATTTTGCGTGGTTTATTAGTAGGTTTTGTGGTCGCGTTTATTGCCATGTTATTTTCTGAAGTGGTCGTGCAAAACGTTTCAATTGCTTTGCTTATTGCGCTGATGACAGCAACCATGTTTTCCTTGGCTGGATTTATTAACGCGCAACTTGCTGAAAGTTTTGATGCCATTTCTCTCATCCCTAATTTTGTACTCACGCCGTTAAGTTATTTAGGCGGTGTTTTTTATTCAGTCTCAATGTTACCAAGTGTTTGGCAAATAATTTCTATGGGCAATCCCATTCTTTATATGGTCAATGCTTTTCGTTTTGGGTTCATCGGCGTGACAGATGTGGATATTCAGTTAGCGTTTATGATGACGGGAGGCTTTATTGTGGTCATGACAATATTCAGCTTATTTCTTTTGCATAAAGGCACAGGTCTTAAGCAATAATGAAAACAGCCTTCTTTTTTCGTAACGATTCAGCATCCTCTTTTGCAAAAGGGGGACTGAATCAGTACCTTTTTTTAACTTTAGCACTTAACATTTAACATGGACTCTTTTAAACCTGGACAACGTTGGATTAGTAATACTGAATCAGAATTAGGCTTGGGGCTTATTCTTGAAGTTAGTGCTAATCGAATTACTATGCTGTATCTCGCAGCGGATGAACGGCGTATCTATGCGCGAGATAATGCGCCTTTAACGCGGGTAGTTTATGCTGTTGGTGATGAGATTGAATCCGTAGATGAAGAAAAAATAATGGTCGAGCAGGTCACTGAAGAGGCGGGTTTGGTTATTTATTTTGGAACAAATACACGGGGCGAACACGTTAAATTGGAAGAAGTTGAGTTAAACCATCATATTCAATTTAACAAACCACAGGATCGCTTGTTTATTGGTTCATGTGATCCAAGCGCGTGGTTTTCATTGCGTTATAAAACCTGGCAACGTGTTCAGCAACATGATCAATCGCCAGTAAAAGGCTTAATTGGCACACGCACCTCCTTAATTCCGCATCAATTATTTATTGCCTATGAATCTGCCAATCGTACTGCACCAAGAATTATGTTGGCAGATGAAGTTGGGTTGGGGAAAACAATTGAAGCGGGCTTAATTTTGCATCATCGTTTAATTAATGGATTAAATAAGCGTGTGCTTATTATTGTGCCCGAAAGTTTATTGCATCAATGGTTGGTGGAAATGTTAAGGCGCTTTAATTTACGCTTTAGTATTTTTGATGAAGCGCGTTGTTTAGGCGAGTTGGGTGAGGAAGGCTGGGAGTCTGAGTCGGCGACAAACACTGATAATCCTTTTTTAACCGAGCAATTGGTGTTGTGCAGTCAGACATTTTTTGCCCGTTATCCTAATCGTCAACAGCAGGCGTTGGCTGCACAATGGGATATGGTGATTGTCGATGAAGCGCATCATTTAGAATGGAGTGAACAGGCGGCTAGCCCTGAATACACGTTTGTGGAGCAGTTATCACTGCAAACGGCAGGCTTGATTTTATTAACGGCCACACCAGAGCAATTAGGTAAAGAAAGTCATTTTGCACGGCTTAGATTATTAGATCCAGATCGTTTTTACAGTTTTAGCGCCTTTCTTGAAGAAGAGCGGCAGTTTGAGCCCGTTGCACAGGTAGCAAAATTATTGTTAACTGCGGTTGAGCTAAACAAAGAAGAGAAAGATTTATTAAGCGACTTGCTTAAAGATGACAATGTTGCCGCGTTATTGGCCGTAGTTGATGAGCCTGAGCAAGGCAGCAACGCCCGAGCAGCACTGATTAAAATTTTATTAGATCATCATGGTACGGGGCGTATTTTATTTAGAAATTCAAGGCATACCATTCAAGGCTTCCCTGAGCGTCAACGTCATGCGTATCCCTTAACTCATACAGAGCATGATGCAGTTTTGCATGAAGATGTTCGTTACCTTTGGCTGGTAGAAAAAATAACGCAGTTGGTACATGATAAAGCCTTGTTGATTTGCCAGCACGCAGAAACAGCTATCGCCTTAGAGCATACCTTAAAAAATCGTGCTGGTATTGCCGCTGCGGTATTTCATGAGGGCTTAAGTATTGTTGAAAGAGATCGTGCCGCCGCTTATTTTGCAGATCCTGAAAGCAAAGCACGGGTATTAATTTGCTCTGAAATTGGTAGTGAAGGGCGTAACTTTCAGTTTGTGCATCATTTAATTCTTTGGGATTTACCTGAAAACCCAGATTTATTACAACAACGAATTGGGCGTTTAGACCGAATTGGGCAAAAACATGTCATCCAAATTCATATTCCGTACCTTAAGGGGACAGCGCAAGAACTGTTATATCGTTGGTATGATGAAGGTATGAACGCTTTTTGCGCCAATTGTTCTGCAGCGCAGCCAGTTGCCGAGCAGTTAAAAGATAATTTAGCGCAAGTCTTGCAGACCTTAGATGCTCAGCAAATTGACTCTTTTCTTGCCACAACGCACAGCTTAATTGCCGAGACTGAGGTGCATTTACATAATGGCCGAGATCAATTGTTAGAATTAAATTCGTATCGGAAAGATCTTGCCGACACCTTGATTACGCAATTACATGCGTATGAAGCTCAGGGCAATTTATGGTCATATATGGAAGATGTCTTTGAGTGTTATGGCGTAGAAACAGAGTTTCATTCACCACATTGTTACATTGTTCGTCCCGGAGATCATCTTCGGGTTGCTCATTTCCCCCATTTAGTAGAGGACGGCGTGACCCTCACCAACAATCGCGATATTGCGTTGGCACGAGAAGATATGCAATTTATGACATGGGAGCATCCCATGGTCATGTCAGCAATGGATTTAATTTTATCCAGTGAAACGGGCAATGCGGTGATGAGTGTTATTAAACATAAGCAGCTTAAAGCAGGACAATTTTTATTAGAATGTTTGTTTGTCATTGAATGTAGTGCGCCCGCTGAATTGCAGGTGAGTCGTTTTTTACCTCCTACGCCAATTCGTATTTTAATTGATCAACATCAGCAGAATTTAACCGCCAGCTTTGCGCACGATGATTTACCTGATGCAAAAATAAACTTTGATAAAAGTCAGATTGTTGCCTTCCTTAATCATCAACGTACCAAGTTAAATGACTTGCTTAAATTGGCTGAGCAAATTGCCCTTGACGAAATGCATACGCTAATTGCAACGGCCGCACAGCAAATGTTGACAGTCATGACGGCAGAGATAAAGCGCTTAAATAGATTAAAAAAAGTGAATCCAACTATCAGAGCCGAGGAAATTGAACAATTAAAAGATTTTACGCTGTTAGCGCATGAGCATATTGAAATGGCACAATTAAAGTTAGATGCGGTGCGTTTTATTATTGCTAGTTAGGTCTGCATTTTTACAGCATTTAACCACTATCATTGGATTGAAGCATGGAACGAATTGGCAAATACACTGAAGCAATGCATTTTGCAGCGGGACAAACGATTAGTGCGGAAGGCAGTATAGGCATGGGCTGGTATATTTTATTGCAAGGCACTATTGGGGTGTATAAAAACGACACACGAATCGCTGAATTCACTAAAAAAGGCGCTGTTTTTGGAGAATTGAGTACCATCTTAAATCTGCCTAGGACTGCAACACTTAAAGCCGATAGTGTTGCGGATATTTTATATATTGAAGAAAACTTAGAGCAATTAATCATTAAGCATCCCGATATAACGAGAAAAATTATTGTCGGTTTAGCTGAACGTTTAACTAAGACAACACGCGATTTAACGAAAACCTTTTAAGAAAACCTTTTAAGAAAACCTTTTAAGAAAACAACCTTCACAATTAATTTCAAATTAACGTATGCACTCTTATCAACGACAGTTTATTGACTATGCCATCGCCTCAGGAGTATTAAAATTTGGCGATTTTTTACTAAAGTCTGGACGGAAAAGTCCCTATTTTTTTAATACAGGACTCTTTAACACAGGTGCGCAGCTAGGTAAATTAGGGCAGTTTTATGCACAAGCACTTCAGCATTCAGCTTTGCAGCCTGATATTTTTTATGGGCCTGCTTACAAGGGTATTCCCTTAGTTTGCGCCACGGCGATAGCGTATGCCGAGCTGTCCGGGCAGGAAGTGCCTTATGCCTTCAATAGAAAAGAAGCGAAAGATCATGGTGAAGGCGGTTTAATTGTCGGCGCACCCTTGCAGGGTAAGGTGTTGATTATTGATGATGTGATGAGTGCAGGCTTGTCAGTAAGAGAGTCTATTGCCCTCATCCGCGACGCAGGCGCACAACCCATGGGCGTATTAATCGCGTTAGATAGGCAGGAAAAAGGCTTACAAGACTTATCCGCAGTACAGGAAGTATCCTTGCAGTTTGGACTGCCTGTTATCGCCATCATTAGTTTGCATGAGATTATTGCTTATTTAACTGAACACGCAGATGTGCAGGTGTCGGCCATAACAGAGTATCAGCGCGTTTATGGTGTGTAGCGAGCACTGCAAAAAGAATGCTTCTTTTAAATGTTACGATTCGTGTCAAGCTTCCCGCTTGGTAATCCGCACAAGTTATACACAGAAGAGATTGTTTCTTGTTGACGTGCGCTTAAATCAAAGGAATTCACTATGAAATTTATAATGGCAACCTGTGTTCGAAATGAAGGTCCTTATTTGCTGGAATGGATCATGCATTATCAGTTGTTAGGGTTTGATCGTATCATTATATTTTCCAATGATAATAACGACGGCTCAGATGCGTTACTCGCGGCACTACATGAAGCGCAGATAATCGATTGGCGACCGCGCGTTTTATTGCCCGAACAAAGTCCACAATTAAGCGCCTTTAAAAGCTTGTCGCAAGAGCTGTTTGCTGATCCAACAGTGCATGGCGATTATTTGGCGTGGTTTGATTGTGATGAGTTTTTGGTTCTTAAGGCGCATCAAACAGTCGCCGAATTAATGGCCTTTTATCAGCATCCAGATGCGTTATTTATTAATTGGCAGCATTTTGGCTCGGCAGGCAATGAAAAATACACGCCAGAGTTAACCCTGACACGCTTCCTATACGCAGATTCTGAGACTGAGCATAATCGATTTGGTAAATGTATTGCTAAGCTTCAGCCTGAACTCTACGCCTTCATTTCTAATCACCGTCCAGTGCCCTTATTAAATCAGCAGTGTGGACGAGTAATTTATGCAGCGCCTGTAGGACAAGAAGTGAGTGTCGATCAAGCAATGGTGGCGGGTAAGCACCCCAAAAAATTAACGCACTTGCCGCCGATATTTCATCAAGTGTGCCAGCTTAACCATTATGCGATTCGTTCAGCACAAGAATATACTTGGAAATCAATGCGAGGTAATGGGCGTTTAGCCGTCGATATAGATGTTAAGCAGTTTAAAGATTCTTATTTTAAATCTCATGATTTAAATACTAAGCAAGACAGTCTTGCTAACGAGCAGTATGCTCACACAGTGCGGGCAGCGATTGCAGCCTTGCCAGCGCACTTTCATGAGCTTTCGGCTAACACAGTAAGGCAGCTTGAGGAAAATGAAAACAACTGGGTACGCCCTTTAGCCACTAAAGAACAAAACCAATCACATTGGTTATATGCCGCGCAGCAACAACATTTATTGCGTAATTATTCCGTCGAGGTTGTGGATACCCGCTTGGCTTATGGGTCTTTTGTTGGGGATAAACTAAGTTATGTGTTTTTAGAAACGCCAAAAGCCGCGTGTAGCACGATGAAATGGGTGCTGGCTCAACTAGAACATCGCAACGTACAGTTGCGTCATATTGGCAGAGAAAGTAATTTAGCCATGATTATTCATTTCAGAGCAAGTCATGGCATAAAAAGCTTAATAGAGTTGCCCGTCGAACAGCGGCAAGCGTTAATCTCTCGAAATGATATAGTCCGTTTTTGTGTGGTGAGAAATCCGTATGCACGGCTTGCCTCTGCCTGGGCAGATAAAATTAGACAAAAAGAGCCTGGCTTTGATAGTCTTTGGGAAACAATCGCCGAGTATAACAAAACAGACCCATCACAGTGCCCTACGTTTAAAGCCTTTATTGCTTGGTTGGTGGGTACGCAAAATCCTAAAAGTTGTAATCCACATTGGCGATTAATGCACAATTTATTGCTGCCTGAGTTAATACATTACACGCATATTCTCCATACCGAACAGTTAGCAACAGAATTGCAAGAGGTGTTAGATATTATCTATCCAGGACAACAGGCCGCACGCTTGCTACAGGACTGTCGCACCAATGAATCCCTACCGATTGAATGGCGCACGCTTTATGATGCAGAAACTGCAAACTGGGTTGCTGAGTTTTTTCAGGAGGATTTTAGCGGCTATGGTTATGCGCTTGATTCTTGGCAAGCAGATGAAGTTGCCATAGAGCGTGCTGAAGAGCTTAAGACATTACGTCGCCAATTAAGTGATTATGAACAGGCAGCACTTTATGCCATTCGCAATAGAAATGATGTTATCTTTAGATTAATACAAAAGAAACATGCACTGACTCAGTCTGTAGAGGAGGCGCGTCCCAAAAAAGTATTGGTGCTGGGAGATTCTCATGTGCGCGTTTTAGAGCAGGCAAGATGGCAAAAAATCGACCCTAAACTAAGTTGGGAGGTGGTGTCGGTTGACGGTGCGACGTTATTAGGCCTGTATAATCCAAAAAGTAAAACGCAGGCGGGTGCACGATTTACTAAGGCATTGATTGCGAGTCATGCCGATGCAGTGGTTGTATCCTTAGGCGAGGTTGATGCAGGGTTTTTAATTTGGGCAAAAGCTGAAAAAGAACAGAGTGACCCGTATGCGATTGCCATGCTCGCGCTGAAAAATTATCGCCGCTTCATTAAAACAGCATGTTTAAAAGCTGACGTTATTGTGGTAAGTGCCCCTTTGCCAACGTTACTGGATGCGTCAGCGGAGGGCGAGGTGTCGAAATTACGGGCGGGCATCTCTGCAACCCAAAAAGATCGAATAGCATTAACTATGTGGTTGAATACTAAACTTGAGGCGTGGTGTGAGAAGCATCGTATTTGTTATGTTAATCTTGATTCAATAGCACTAGGCAGCGATGGTTTAGTGCGTTCAGAGTTACAGCATCAAAATCCAAAAAATCACCATTACAATCCTAAGCAGTATCGTAAGTTACTAAAAAAACATCTCTTGCCGGTGCTTAACACACTATTATCGGTGTAATAATGTCCAATATGTATAATCTACTGTTAGCCGTTAAAACCCTGAGCCTATTAGGTTTGCTGGTGATGTCGCCTTGGGTGTATGCGCAAGCGCCTCGTTTACCCGAAGCTTTGCCGTTAGCCATGACCTTTAAAGCAGAAACCAAGGTAAAGTTTAACGATCCTGAATTTACTAAGCGACTCGCCGACGCAGCGCCGTTTGTATGGTTACATGCGCCCGGTATTGGTAAAAAATTAGCGCTGACGCTGGAAAAATATCCCAATAAAATTATTAGCGTGCAAGATGCTTATGGCGGTATCTCCGAGCCAGATATCGCGGCTGTTTGGCCTGGGCATTGGCTTTACAAAGCCGGCACTTTAGTCACTAAAGACATTACGCCTACAGATAGTATTATTCAGGTTAAAGATATGAGTCGACTTGTAAAAAATAGTCGTCGTATTAATAAGGGTAAGCAAAAAAACGCATTGGCATTAACGTTATATGCCCTCACTGCAGAACACAAGCCAGATTGGTCGCGTTACGAGCATGTTATGGTCACGGCTGTAGACGATGACAAGGTGCGCGTTGAGCGTGGGCAATGGGGCACTAAACCACTGGCGTTTTCGGCACAGAAAACGGTTATTGCTGGGCACATGATGTTTTGGAGTAAGCAATGGCAGTTGAATATAAGTGCGGACAGCCCAAAAGGCGGCGTAAATCAGCTCACTGCAGCAGAATGGTATGCCCATAAAGTAGCAGAAAAATTAATCAATACTAAGGCGGTAGGCGTCGAGTTTGACGTAGGGCGTTGGACGTGGGGGTATCCTGAGCAAAATCCCATGGACATTAATAATGATTTAATCCCTGATTATGGCTACTTGCAGGGGGTAAACAGCTTTGGCTTAGGTGGGCAAGTATTTTTTAAAACGCTGCGACAATTGGTGGGCGCGGATAAATTGATTCAAGTGGATAGCAATGATGCAATTTATGGTGTGCGTGGCTGGCAGTATGTGAATGGCATTCAGCAAGAAGCGTTTCCACATTCAAATGATTATGATCGCTTTTCACAAGCTTTTTGGCATTTACGTTTATGGGCAGAAAATGCAGGCGCTGAGCCTAAAATTAGTTACCCCTTCACTAAAGCACCGACCACAGTGTATGCAAAAGCAATGATGCCTGATGGTAGTAAAACAGATTTTAGATTTCGAATTGGTTTAGCCGCAGCCAGTCTGTTAGGCATGCCGCATCCGTTTGCAAGTTTGAGTTCACTTAAATTTGATCCAGCCAATGTTCGGGGTAATGAACAGGATGAAGACAATGAACAGTTTGGTATCTTTAATTGGGATGAATATCATGCCGGTGAGCTAAACACGTGGCAATGGTTAGGTAAGCCAGTCACTGCGGCAACACAAGATTTAAGCGATCTAGGCAAGCAAGATTTAGTACAAAATATTTCATGGGCGTGGCAAGCTAGGGCGGGTTTTAGTGCAGAAACAGTGGCTAAGGCGGGTGTCTTTAGTGCTGATGTGAAGCGAATTCCAGAAGGAAGTTTGCCAGAACTGTTATGGGAAGGTGTTACGTTGACACCTAAGGGCGACCTAAAGCCATTGCAGCTTGGTCATGAATACACCTTAGAATTTGCTGCACGAGGTAATGACAGTTGGCGTTACGGAGGGCAAGAATTTCTGCACGTGCCCCGTATGCTCACCATAAAGGGTGCTATTAAAGGCGTGCGAGCACAACCGATGGCAGTATTAATTGATGATCATTGGCGAACGTATCGACTTAGTTTTAGTGTTGAGGCACCTTATTCGCTAACGCCTATTTTTGGTGTGTCAGAGCAAATTGGTAAGACCGAAATTCGCGACATAAAGCTATATGAAGGTGGCGCTGAGCGTTGGGTTAGAAGTTTTGAACAAGGCGTAGTATTACTTAATATGACCCAACATCCTTGGCGTTATGCCTTGGCTAAAAAAAGGTATAAACGCCTAAAAGGCAAGCAAGCACCAGAAATTAATAGTGGAGAAAACGTTGATAATGACCTTACTGTGCCCGCTCGAGACGCTGTTTTTCTTATCACGCGATAACGCGCGTACCCCTGATTTTTTTTATAAGGTGCTGGTAGTAAAAAGATTCTTGATGCTAAACCTATTTATTGCCGAATAGTATTGTTTATAATAAGTTGATAACCTATTGTTATATAATTTTTTTATTATAAAATAATCTTGCATATTAAGAATTATCTGGGCAATATACTGCCAACATCACAGTAAGAGACGCATGTGCATTTTAGAATTCGTAAAAACATCATCCAGTTAATTCGCATTACCTATGATGATGCAAAAAAAAAAGGTATCAACACTATTGTAGGAAGTGTTCCTGTTATCAGGCCAGTTCTTTCTGATAGTTTGCAAGAAAGTTTAACCACTGAAGAGCAGCTCGCTTTTGAGCAATGGGTGTGTACTCGACATCGGGCCATCATGCTCAGTGAAGAGCTTGCGGCGTTAAGCTTAGCAGAAAATATATTGACGGCAGAGCAGTGGTTCGGTCGAGATACTGAAGACACTATGGCAATGAAGGTCTTGGCAAAAGATTTAATGGTTCGTTGGCAATCGTTGCGAAGAGTGTTGATAAAAAAAGGCTTGCTTGACTAATCAAGACACGCTTATGAGCTTGACTATAACCCGTATTTAAACACAAGAGATAAAAAATGAAAGCAATTGAAATCGTAGCACTTATTAAACAAAATAACCCTGATATCTTAAGCAAAACACCCGAAGCACGCGCAGCAAAAATTATTGCTGCGGCGTTTGCCGAAATTGCAAAACAAGTGCAAGCAAATGACCAAGGTGCGCTTAAAATTCAAGCACTGGGCAGTTTTACTAGCAAACAAATTGAACGTGAAAAAGAAGGTGTAAAATTAATGGTTAAAAAGACTGCCTTCCGACCCGCAAAAAACATTAAATCAGCAGAGTAAAGTCCCGCAAGATTGTAATCAATGTCATTAGGTATCTAATGTAATGGTTACAATCTTTTCCTCTCGCCCCTATCTACCTTCTCGTTAGCAACTATCTGTCACTTAATTCGTCATTGCACTTAGTATACTTGCTCACGTCAGAGCCGTAGAGTGTGTGCTAAACAGCCTCAATAAACGTTTTAGTGCGTTGTCACCTCTTTTTAAATCTAAGCTTTCGTTATTTTCGCTATGAATTTTTTTATCCATATTGGTATTCATAAAACTGGCAGTACCGCATTGCAGTATTTTTGTTTAAAAAATCGGCTAAAGCTTCAGGAGCATGGTTTTTTTTATCCAGAAATTGGCTTAAAAGATGCTGGACACCACACTATTGCTTGGTTAGCCAAAAATAAAGATAAGTCTGCGCGTTTGCATGACATGCTGGAATCCATTAGACGTGAAGCGAAACGAGCAGGATGTGAAAATATTATTTTAAGCTCTGAAGAGTTTGAGTTTTTAAGAGATTTGCACATACTAAGTGCTGCACTACAACATGATCATTGTAAGATTATTATATTTTTGCGACGTCAGGATACACTGCTTGAGTCTGAATATAATCAACATGTGAAAATGTTTTCAACAAAATATAAGCATGATATTTTTAAGTTTCATTTTGATCATGATTTTAGCCAGCGTTTTAATTACAAATATTTGTGCAATATTTGGCGGCATAAATTTAGTGATGACGGCTTATCAATCATCAGTTATGACTATTGGTCTAAACAAGCTAATGGAATTTTTACTGCGTTTCTAGCTACGCTAGGCTTGTCATTACATGACAACTTTATAATGCCTGAAGAGCGTCATTCAAATATAAGCTTGCCTAATAAAGCGACTTTGTATTTAGCAAGATTAAATCAGTTAACGCTTACTAAAGACCAGCATCAACTAGCGATACGATTATTAACTGCTGAGTTTAGTGCAGAAAAAAATCAGCCATTATTGTCCATGAAAGATCGTCACATATTATGGCGACGATATAAGGGCACGAATGATTTTGTGGAAAAAAACTTTAATACCGACTGTTTTGTTGAGCCTGAAAAGGAGGTGAATGCCTCTGAGTTAGTGTCATTAAATTTCTGCACACATTTTAATAGGGGTATTTATACACGAATTAAGACGGCGGTATTAACAGGAGAGCATTAATGAAAATAATGGCATATGTGATTGGTTTTGCAGAGTCTGAGCGAATACTGCAATTTAAACAGCGACATCAACGTGATGACTTTTTTGAGCTGATACCTGCAGTAGATGGACGTGTTTTACCGATTAGTTTGCTAGAAAAAATATTTTCAGCACCTTTTTTTGCGCATCAATTAAAAAATAAAGGCGAAAAGTGGTTGGGTGCAAGTTTAGGATGTTTTTTAAGCCATATTAACGCCATTGAAACGGCTAAAAAGCAGCACGCAGATTTTGTAATTATTGCCGAAGATGATGCTGAATTTCGCGCAGATCCACGGTTAATGATTCCTGCGATGGTGAAGCATGGTGTTGAGTTATTATATTTAAATGATCGAATGCGCTGCAAAACAGCGGTTCAGCCTCAGTCGGGCGATATTATTTTTTTAACTGAGGATAACTTAACCGGGACAGGAACCGAAGCATATATTCTTTCTCAGCAGGGAATGAATAAGGTATTAGCACTGTTTGCGCGTGGCGTTAAGCGCAGCATGCCAACGGGCTATGATGGCTTTTTACAAAGTTTTTGTATTCGAAGCAACAAAAAAATTATTACGCCAGGGAAAAAAAGTTTGAATGAATGGGTGGTGCTTAGAAAAAGCTTGCCATGGGAGCAGCCAATAACGGTGAGCGTAGCCGTCGCCAATCCATCGCTAGCAGCACATAACGATCGAGGTATCTCGATCATTAATGCAAAGTAAGCTGTAGGTTATGTCTGTGTATGTTAGCAGGACGAAAAAATAACGACTCAGAAAACGCAAGGACTTGCGTTTTCTGAGTTTTTGATGAGGTGAATTAATTAAAGGCGGTGCCGGGTGTTGCAGGTAATCTAGGCATTTTTTGTGCTGGGAACTCGCCTGTTAAGGCATTTAAAAAGGCAACGATGTCATCAATCTCTTCTTTTTTAAGCTCTTTACCTAGTTGAAGTTGAGCCATAATAGATACCGTTTGCTCTAAAGTATTAATTGAACCGTTATGTAAATACGGAGCGGTTAACGCTATGTTGCGTAAAGTAGGGACTTTCCAGAGATTTTCATCGGCGTTGTTTTTGCTAACTTCAGCAAGCCCTTTATCTTTTTTCAAATGAAATTGTGCTTCAAAATACGCATTATTAATCAGAGGGAATTTTTGGAACATACCCGCGCCATTAAATGCAGGGCCGCTGTGACAGCTTGTGCAGCCAACTTCAGCCATTTTATCCATACCTTTAATTTGTTGAGCTGTTAGCGCAGTTTGATCACCTTTTACATAGTTATCATAAGCACTATTTGGAGTAATCAAGGTTCTTTCATACGCAGCAATAGCCTTGGTTGTATTGTCTTTATTAATAGCGTTTTTACCGAAGGCTTTTTCAAAAGCTGATTGGTAACCTTCCATAGATTGTAATCTAGCAACAACGTCATCCCAGCTTTTCATGCCCATTTCAATGGAGTTAGTGACCGGTCCCGCCGCTTGCTCTTCTAAGCTATTTGCTCTGCCATCCCAGAATTGTACTTTATTAAATGCCGAGTTCCATACTGTTGGCGCGCTTCTGCCGCCTGTTTGACCATTAACACCCATAGAATTTGGACGGTTGTCTTCACCACCTAACATGGTGTTGTGGCAAGAGGCGCAGGAGACTGTGCCGGTTGAAGATAAGCGTGGATCGTGATACAGCATTTGCCCTAACGTTACTTTTTCAGCTGTAGTTGGATTGTTTTCAGGCGCGGGTGCTTCAGTAGGCAGGCTTTCCCAAGCATAAGCGGTTGATAAAGATGCGCTAAGTGCCAACATGGCAATTAAGAATCGAATTTTGAACATACTATCCTCCAAGTGATTATTATTAATGCAGTTATTAGGGCAACGAAGACGTCAGTTGGCTAACTTGGTATTTGTAGCGATGCCCTTTTAAATTTTAGATGATTGCGTTTGATTATGACAATTAAATTCAATTATAAAGCAAGCGTCCCTTCACAAGCATGGCTTTAGTCTTCGTTGTCTAAGGCTTTTAACATTTCTATTTCTATTTGATGTTGTTTATTGAGGTCGCTGATAAGCTCATTTTCGGCATTTGTGACATAAAAAATATCTTCCGCACGACTGCCAATGGTGGTGATTTTTGCACTATGCAATTTAATGTTTTGCAGAATAAAGGCGGTGCTTATTTTAGATAATAAACCCGCGTGATCGGTGGTAATCAATTCAATAATGGTATGTCGATTTGACGTATCAGTTTGAAAGTTAATTGTTGTAGGAATGGGAAAGTGCTTTGCTTGACGTGATTGCCGGTGAATATTACGTTGTTTTTTTATTTCTTGTTGGCATAAATTATGGCGCAGTGCTGAGCAAATATGCTGTTCACGGCATTGGTCGGCAATGGGGGCACCTGATTGTTCAAGTATTTGAAAGCTATTCAGAATGTGGTTGTCGGTAGTGGTATTAATTCTGGCCTCTAAAATAGTCAGCCCTAATTGATCCAGCGTGGCCGTGCTTAAGGAAAAAATTGGCCCAGTGTTTTCGGTATAAACAAAAATTTCTGCGCTGCCACGTTGAGTTTGTGGGCGTAACAAAACTAAAGGTAATGCCTCGGGCGGGGCGGTGATGATGGCTTGAGTATGCCACGCTATTTCTTCTGTGGAATAACGTAAAAAATAATCATCACTGGCATGTTGCCACAAGTGCTCAATGCGTGTTTCGTCAAGAGCAAGTTTGAGTAGTTCGTCTTTGGTTTCTTTTTTATTTTCTAACAAACGGTCAGTGAGTGCTGTAGGATTTTTTAAGCCCTTGTGTAAAGCACTGTGTGTTGCAGAATACAATTCTTTAAGTAACGCATCTTTCCAAGAGTTCCATAACTCAGGGTTGGTTGCACGAATATCGGCAACAGTTAATAAATAAAGGTAATTTAAGTATTCAATACTGGCAACGTCTTGAGCAAATTCATGAATAATATCTGCATCAGCAATATCTTTGCGTTGAGCGGTCATTGACATAATCAAATGATTGCGCACCAGCCAAGTAACAAGTTTAGTATCGTGCGTTGATAGCTCATGTTGAAAGCAAAACTGTCTGGCAATATCTTCGCCAATCGTTGAATGATCGCCTTTGCAGCCTTTAGCTATATCATGAAAAAGTGCAGCAATATAGAGTAATTCTGGTTTAGGGATGAGCCGAAACAGGCTATGACAAAAAGGGAGTTCGTGGTAATGCTCTTTAAAGGCAAAGCGGCGTAAGTTTCTGATAACAAAAAGTGTATGCTCATCAACGGTGTACACGTGAAATAAATCATATTGCATACGCGCAACAATATGAGCAAAGCTGGGTAAATAAGCAGCTAAAACACCATAGCGATTCATCCGTTTTAATTGCGTGGTAATGCCTAAAGGTTGACGTAATAATTCAATAAACAGTGCATTCGCTTGTTTGTTGGTACGAAAGTTATCATCGATTAAAGATAAATTTTTTCTAATTAAACGAATGGTCGTTGCCCGAATACCTTTAAGAGAGGGATTTTTTTCTAAAATAATAAAAATAGCTAACAGTGCTAAGGGGTCAGTTTCAAAAATGTCATCATTAATAGCTTCTAAATAGCCATTGATAGCAACAAATTGTTCGGAAATACTGACGGGCTGGACAGTGGACGTTGTGCCAACAAAGCGTTCATTAAATAATTGCAGCAGTATTTCATTGAGTCGCTCAAGACCTTGTACCGTTTTGAAATAAAACTGCATAAATTGCTCAACATCTTCGTTGTACTGTTGATCTTGTTTATTGAAGCCAAACTGAAAGGCAAGATCTCGTTGATAATCAAATATTAGCCGGTCTTCACCGCGATTAGTTAAGAGATGCAAGGCATAGCGAATACGCCATAATACCTCACGTGCGGCAATCAGTTCGGCGTATTCAGAGGCGGGTAAAAAGCTGTATTTTACTAATTCAGCTAAGCTTGCGGTGTGGTAATGACGTTGAAATACCCATGCCACCACTTGCATATCACGCAATCCACCAGGGCCTTCTTTGATATTAGGCTCTAAGTTATAAGCAGTATCATGAGCCTTGGCGTGGCGAAGTTGTTGTTCGTGCATTTTTGCTAAAAAAAAAGCACTGGACGACCATATTTTATCGGGAGAAATGCGCTGTTGTAGTTCATTGAACTGATTAGGGCAGCCTGTAATTAGCCGAATTTCCATTAAGCTGGTCATGATGGTTTGATCGTTTAACGCCGTGTCATAACATTCATCAAGTGTCCGAACGCTTTGTCCTGGTTTAAGACCAATATCCCAAAGAAAAGTAAAAAAACTGGCCAAGGCTTCTTGATACGCTGAGGTGTCGTCTGAGTCAAGTAAGACCACAATATCAATATCAGAAAAAGGGAATAGCTCTTGTCGACCATAGCCGCCAACCGCAATTAAGCTAAGTTGATTAGCATAGTCACCAATAAAATGCTGCCAGCATTGAGTTAAAATGCTGTCAATAAAGTCGGAGCGCTCTTTGAGCAGTGACGCGACTGATTGGTGAGGGTTGAAGGCTTCACGCAGCAGTTCGTTTTTGGCCTTGATGACTTTCTTGTAGTAAGGCAGTGCATCGTGTGTATTAAAAATAGTCGTGTCACTGCGTTGCATTAGCATTCTTCCTGACGCAAAGTGAGAATTTCATAGCCAGAAGGTGTCACTAAAATAGTATGCTCCCATTGCGCCGACGGAGAGCGGTCTTTGGTGACGGCAGTCCAGCCATCAGGCAATACTTTTACATGGCGTTTACCTAGATTAATCATGGGCTCAATGGTAATAATCATGCCTGCTTTAAGCGTCATGCCAGAATTAGGTTTGCCGTAGTGTAGGACTTGTGGCTCTTCATGAAACTTTTCGCCAATGCCGTGACCACAAAATTCTCTTACTACAGAATAGCGATTAGATTCCGCATGAAATTGGATAGCAAAGCCAATATCACCTAAGGTTATTCCTGGCTTAACCAGCTCTATGCCTTTATACATCGCTTCTTGAGTGATGGCTACTAAGCGTTTTATGGGCTGGAGAACGGTGCCGACACAAAACATTTTGCTGGTATCACCATGAAAATTATCTTTAATAACGGTAATGTCGATATTGACAATATCCCCAGATTTCAACTTTTTTTCACTAGGAATGCCATGGCAAACCTGATGATTAATTGATGTGCAAATTGATTTAGGAAAACCGTGGTAATTAAGTGGGGCAGGAATTGCCTGTTGAACCTCGACAATGTAATCGTGACAAATTTTATCGAGTTCATTCGTTGTTATCCCAGGCACAACGTAAGGTTCAATCATTTCTAAGACTTCAGCCGCTAATTTGCCAGCAATACGCATTTTTTCAATTTCTGGTTCAGTTTTAATGATTACGCTCATAGCTTGTATCGTTGGTTTGCGAAGGTTTTAAGGGGGTGGTAAGTATGCTTAAAATTAAAGAATACCATTCATTGCAAGAGTTTAACAGAGTT
>CAJAQT010000039.1 GCA_903944165.1 uncultured Methylococcaceae bacterium
ATATTAATCAATAACTTAAAACAGGAACACAACAATGAAAAAAATAATAATTATTACAGCAATTTTTAGTACTGGCTGTGCAAGCGGATTAAGCTCAATGCAAAGTCAAGAATTATTAGGTTACGAATCAAAAGGCCTTGCTATTGAAGAAAAAAGCACAGGAACAGCTGCAGTACTGGGTTTACTTCCTGGCGGTGGGTCTTTTTATACCCGTCAATATGGATTTGGTGCCTTAAATCTACTTTTATGGCCTTATTCAGTCCTTTGGGATCCAATAAGTGGATATAACGGAGCACAAGAAATTAATTACTTTGCTACAACAACAAGTGTAAATAAATTAAAAAATGCTGAAATATCTGAACTAGATGATCAGCTAATGAAAAAAAATATTGATAATATCCAGTATATTAATAAAAAGAATGATATTAATAAAAAGTTTTCCTATAACGGAATGCCTTATTAATTAAATAACCATAAAGTAGATAATTATTCAGACCCCTTCCCCAGTTTTACTATTTTTGGTTACTATGAAACCAACTAATAATAAATTACAAGCTAGCAATTTAAAAAACCTTATTTTTGGGTAGAGGGGACTGAATACTTAATAGATTTTTAACATAAGGAATAATAAATGGCAGCATATCTATCTAATTGGTCAGGAGTTTTCAATAATTCTCTGATGACCTCTGATACCACAAACTTATTATCAGATTTATATTCGGCAAGTAGTTGGCTTCAAAATACTGCCAATATTAATTTATCTTCTGTTACAAGATTCTCCGATCATATTTCAGCAAATTTTTACAATGGTGGTTCTTTTGCAATGTATGGTGTGGGATTAAACTCAAGCACCCCGATAATAAGTAAAATTATTATTAAAACACCAAGTAATTCATCATTTGAGTTTTTAGGAAATATTACTTTTGATACAAGAGATAGCAGTACAGGTGGGCATATTGATCATATTATTCTTCATGACTCAAAGCATGAAACTATAAATATTAATGTGGATATGTCTATAAATCAGTATGGCGCATCAATCAAAAACCTTACCTATAAACTTGCCAGCGGTACTCTCACAGCGATAGGTCTATTAAGCTATGATTTATCATCAAACACAATAACAGGAGGTTTTGCTTCAATAGCTTTTGTAGATAAAAATAATCATAATTTTCTGTTATCGGATATAACCATCTCTTATCAACAAATTAGTAACTATAATGATTTAGATACTTTGATAAATGTTGTAATGTCTGATAATGATTCCATAAATGGAACATTTAATGCCGAAATACTCAAAGGATTTAATGGTAACGATATTTTAAAGGGTAATGCTGGCAACGACACTTTGGAAGGTGGTTCTGGTAATGATGAATTGTTTGATTATAGTGGCAATAATTTATTAAATGGCGGTGAAGGTAATGACAGTATTTATAGTGGAACAGGCAATGACATACTCAACGGCGATAATGGAATAGATACCGTTTACTATGATTCATATTACAAAGGTGGAGTCACTATTAATTTAGGGCTGACTACCTCACAAAATACTATTAATGCTGGCTTTGACACCTTCATAAGCATTGAAAATATTAATGGCAGCAACTACAGCGACACGATTACTGGCAATACTTCAGATAATATGCTTACCGGTAACGCTGGTAATGACAAATTAACGGGGAACGCGGGTAATGATTGGTTAATAAGCGGTGAAGGTGATGACGCTCTTAACGGTGGTGACGGCAATGATGTTCTAAATGGTGGCAATGGTACCGATTGGGCGCATTACTGGAATGCACCTAGTGCATTAACCCTAAACCTAAACGTAATCACTCCACAAAACACCTTAGGGGCAGGCATTGATACGTTAATAGGTATTGAAAAAATTAACGCCTCTGAATTTAATGATTCAATTACTGGTAATTTTAATAATAATTCTTTACTTGGTAATGGTGGAAACGACACCTTAACAGGGGGAGATGGGAATGATTTACTTACTGGCGGTAAAGGCAACGATACATTTATCTTCAATACGGCACTTAATACCCATAATATCGATAACATCACAGATTTCAGCCCAGTCGATGACAACCTTCAGTTAGCCAAGGCAATTTTTACAAAATTAACGACATTGGGCAGCATTCAAAGCACTAATTTTAAAATGAGTACACGTGCTGAAGATAATAATGACTTTCTTATCTACAACAAAGCAAACGGCCTTTTATCTTACGATCCTGATGGCAATGGCTATCAAGCTTTGATAAAAATTGCTTATCTTGGTACACATCCAGAGATAACTTTTCAGGATTTTTTTATTGCTTAATTTTTAATGCCTATAAATCATTAGCTTATTTACTGATGTTATGAAGGAGACTTAAAATACAATAACTTACGAAGCAGGCATTAATCGTAAATTATTGATAATTCTTAGTCTGTACGTAACATCAGTTATTTAACAACCACATAAAAACTTTATCGCTTACAGATAATAATACCCCCCCCACTAAGTTAATACCCGCCTCAACGCAATCACCTCGTACCCCGCATAAAAAATGAAACGTAGGGTGCATAAGCGATAGCGTCATGCACTGCCGGTGAATATGTTGAATGCCAAAACTTGCTTTTACTCCATATCTGGTTATATTTAAGAGTGCAAATTGTTTTATAAAAAAACATTATTTTCAATAACTTAGCAATGGTATTTATATGAAATTAGATTATCAGTATTCAGATGAGCAACTTGAGAAAATAAAAAACCAAGGATTGGTTTATACCTGTGTTTGTCCTAGTCAAGTCAGTGAGCAAATTTTAAGTCTGCGATTACTTTTAAAGTATCAGGCTCAATGTCAACAAGAAGTCGATGAAATAACAATTGATACACATAATCTTATTGTAGATGCCTCAGTGAAAGCACATGAAATTATGGAAAAATGCTTGCATGATATTCTAATTAGTGAGGGTTGGGACTTGCAAACACTTCAAATGCCAGAAAATCTACGCGAGTTAATTGTTAAAAAATTATTGGGTTGATAATTTTTTGCGAGATACGTTACTAAATTGGTGGGTAAGCGAGAGACTTTTTCAGATACGAGAAAACCTGAGCCATTAAAGCATCAATTGTCGGATATCCGTTGTGTGTTAGCCAATGTGTGTCTCGACCACCTCGTACCCTGCATAAAAAACGAAACGTAGGGTGCATAAGCGATAGCGTTATGCACCTTTTGATTTTCCGGATGACGCTATCGCTTATCCAGTCTACGTTTATATTGCTTACACTTAACTTTATTAATTCCTGAATTCAGGATTCTTACCTCGTACCCTGCATAAAAAACGAAACGTAGGGTGCATAAGCGATAGCGTCATGCACCTTTTGATTTTCCGGATGACGCTATTGCTTATCCAGTCTACGTTTATATTGCTTACACTTAACTTTATTAATTCCTGAATTCAGGATTCTTAGTCTGTACGTAACATCAGTTATTTAACAACCACATAAAAACTTTATCGCTTACAGCTAATAATACCTCCCAGTAAGTTAATACCCGCCTCAACGCAATCAGCAAAAATCTTAACTACGTAACACTGGTCAATACACAAACCAACATCAAACTCGCTGCTAAATACCCCAAACTGACTGAAGATGAAATCATCTTGGATACCTTTGGCCAAACTCAAATACGCGCAACACAAACAGTCAATACTTTACTTTTTAAACCATAGCACTGAGTGATGACTTAACGTTATCGGTTGATAACATTTTTTAACTATTGTTATACTGGAGTTGCAGGTCTCTTCTGCATTGAATAAAGCAATGCACTCTCCCATGCTAAAGGATGACAGCCATGACTACTCCGCCCACTAAATCTACCTATTTAACGGAAGTAAAATTACTTTCTGATCGTATTGTGAAAGCCCAGCAGCCTATTCGTATTCTTGATGCAATCAAATGGGACGATGCTATCAAGCACGCCTTTTTTGCGAGTAACTGCACAAAAATGCCGCCCGTTACTGCTGAGTATTACATGCAACGCCCCTTAGGCTTTGAACCTAACGAAAAGAAACAAGAGTTTCATCAGATTGAACGCGATTTATCGCGTAAATTAGGGCAACTTAATCCCTTAAGTGTCATCATGCGCCGTATTTGTCGCGAATATCAAGACGTTGTGAGTATGCTTGAAGCGCGTGGCACCGCTACTTTCTCGCATATTTCTCAAGAGTTATATGGCTCTTCACAAGATGTTTTTCATGTCGGCGACCCTACGATTGCTCAGTTAGGCAGTATGATGGAGGAAACCTTAGAGCAATTATTACAATTGGATTTTTTAACGGAAGAACCTAAAACCATTACCGCACATGAAGCGGTCGCCATTCTTAATGAAAAAATAGAACAGGTGTTCCCAGGTGATGGTTTACGCGCCATGATTAGCGATGGCATTATCTCAGATGCTGCGGCAGGCACCGATTACATTAAAATTCGTGCGGACGCACTGTTTAATATGCGTGATTTACGCGTCCTTGAGGTGCATGAAGTATGGGTGCATTTAGGCACGACTTTAAATGGCAATGCCCAACCGTATTGTACGTTTTTGGGTAAAGGGCCTCCCTCTGCAACAGTGACTCAAGAAGGGCTTGCTGTGTTAATGGAAGTCTTAACCTTTAGTTCTACGCCCAATCGCTTAATGCGCTTAATTAATCGCGTGCGCGCCATCACCTTAGTAGAAGAAGGTGCTGATTTTATGGATATTTTTTCTTTTTTTAAAGACAAAGGCCTGGATGATGAGGACAGCTACACGTTTAGTAGCCGAATTTTTCGCGGCAGCAGTGCTAATGGCTTACCGTTTACCAAAGATTTAACTTATATCAAAGGCTTTGTTTTAACCTATAATTTTATGCGTTTGGCGGTACACAAAGGTAAACCTGATCGTATTCCCTTATTATTTTGTGGCAAAACTATGATTGAAGACATGAAAGTGCTGGTTGATTTAGTGGAAGAAGGCACCGTGATTGCCCCGCTGTTTTTACCCCCACAATTTAAAGATTTAATGGGCTTATCCGCATGGATGAGTTTTAGTCGCTTTATGACCTCATTAAATTTTCGCCAACTTGAGCAAGATTACGCTAATATTTTATAACGCTAATACGCTGGCTATACGTCACTCATTAACCTAAGTGAAAGCAGTTTGATCCTCGTTGTCATCGTTCAAACTGCTCTCAATATTCACCATCGTTCACTAGATAATTGTTTAAAGGAAACTTACTTGTCAACTACGGCATCAACTCAGGACACTCAAACGGGTGAAATCCTTTTGGATATTTCCCAATTACGTGTTGGCGTGCATGTACATTTGCCAAACTCTTCATGGTTATCACACGGTTTACTGTTTAATTCATTTGTTATTTCCTCCCCAGAGCAAATCAAAAAAATTATCTCCATGCAGCCTACGGAAATTTACTGCGATATTAAACGCTGCAAATTCATGCCTTTGCCTATAGAAAACACGCCAGCACCGCCCGCGCTTACTACCGCTCAAGAACAAAAAAAATCCCTTAAAGAACAGTTATTGTTAGAAAAAAAAGCGTTTACAAAAAAACAGCTTCAGCTTCGTAAGCGCATTAATCAAGCAGAAATGACGCATACAGAAGATGCACGAGTAATTGGTATAGCCTTAAAATACTTTAATGATAAACCCAGAGATACGATTAAACAGGCGCATATCATCAGCGAGCGTTCCACCACAAACTTACTCGCTAACGCAAGTGGAACAATCACTTTAGTGAACCAAAAAAATCCACATTTGGATCATTTGGCGGCGCACGCCTTGTCCGTAATGACCTTGTCTTTATTATTGGGTAAACAAGCTGGTCTGCCCGAAGAAGGCTTGCACGCTATTGGCGTAGGCGCACTGCTGCATGATATTGGTAAACAAACGTTTCACTCGTCAATTTTAACCAGTGTCATACGTAATAAATTTGAAGAAGAGGTTTACCGAACACATTGTCGAATTGGTTATGAAAACGCCTTGCATTCTGGTGCTGTGCCGCCTGCGGTGTTAGATATTATTTTGCATCATCATGAGCGCATTGATGGCTCTGGCTTTCCCGATAAATTACACGGCGAGGAGATTACTTTAGGCGCGCGCGTGGTGGGTATTGCTGATCATTTTGATACCTTAACCAATCCTACCAACAGCACGCTAGCCCTCTCACCTTCCGAGGCACTCGCCTTTATGTGGGTAAAGGAACACGTTTATTTTGATAATTTATTACTTCAGTATTTTATTCATGCTATGGGCGTTTATCCACCTGGCTCGATTGTTAAATTATCTAATGGTCATATCGGCACGATTACCACCTCTGCTTCTGTTGCTCACCCCTTATCGCCAAATGTTTTAGAGTACATTCCAGGCGTTCCTAGAGCCGAAGCAATTATTACCGACTTAACTAAAAACCCTACGATTAAAATTGAAAAGCCCTTGCACTTTAGTGAATGCTCTGAAGAACAATTAGAATATTTATTACCCAAACGAAAAATTAGCTGGTTTATTTCTGAAGATAATTAAATATTTTCCACCCCTAGGCTAGCTGTACGTATACATTCCCACTCACTCGACCAGCTCATGACAGGCTTAAGCCCTCTTTTTTAAAGGGGGACGTTTATTCACCTAACTAGACATCCTTATTCCTTGAACTCAATACCTGCAAAACTTAATACACAACAACGCGCCGCCATTAAACTTACCGACCAGCCGTTGTTGGTGTTAGCGGGTGCAGGCAGTGGCAAAACGCGCGTCATTACTGAAAAAATTGCTTATTTGGTCAACCATGGTTTACCTGCAAAACATATTGCCGCCGTGACTTTTACCAATAAAGCCGCAAAAGAAATGAAAAATCGCGTGAATCACTTGCTCTCCGCTACGCAAAGTCGAGGCTTACGGGTGTCAACATTTCATTCGCTGGGACTGGATATTCTTCGCAAAGAACACAGTGCCTTAGGCTATAAAGCCAACATTACTTTATTTGATGAACAGGACAAGCACAGTTTATTAAAAAGTCTAGTGCGTGAACGTCCAAGTCACTACGATCCTGAACAGCTCGATGCCTATTCTCATCAGCTTGGGCAATGGAAAAACGCCTTCATTACGCCCGCACAAGCCCTGCAATGTTCGCCTGCACATGACATCGCAACGGCGCAACTGTATCAAGACTATGTGCGCAGTTTAAAAGCCTATAACGCCGTTGATTTTGATGATTTAATTTTATTACCCGTGCTGCTGTTTCAAGAGCATCCTAAGGTCTTGGAAAAATGGCAAAATAAAATTCGTTATTTGCTGGTTGATGAATATCAGGACACCAATATTACCCAATACCAATTGGTTAAATTATTGGCTGGCTCGTTAGGAAAATTTACCGTGGTGGGTGATGACGATCAATCGATTTATGCCTGGCGCGGCGCGTCTACGAACAATTTACAATTTTTACAAAACGATTATCCACGCTTACAGGTTATTAAATTAGAACAAAATTACCGTTCCAGTGGCAGAATTCTTAAAGCCGCTAACCAATTGATTGCCAACAATCCCCATGTGTTTGAAAAAAAATTATGGAGTCAATTAAGTTACGGCGACCCCTTGCGCGTCCTCCCTCATAAAAACGAACGCATCGAAGCCCAACAAGTCGTTTCAGAAATTATTCACCATAAATTTAAGCACGGCGGACGTTATCAAGATTATGCTGTGTTGTATCGAGGCAATCATCAATCACGTTTGTTTGAAACCTGTTTTCGTGAAAACAACGTCCCTTATTTTATCAGTGGCAGTACCTCATTTTTTGCCTATGTAGAAATTAAAGATGTGTTGGCGTATTTGCGCTTAATTGTTAATCCTGAAGATGATGCCGCGTTTATTCGCATTATTAACACCCCCAAACGAGAAATTGGCCCCACCACCTTAGAAAAACTAGGGACTTATGCCAATGAGCGCCACATTAGCTTATTTGCCGCCTGTAATGAATTGGGTATAAAACAACGCTTGTCAGACAAAGCGGCACAACGCTTAAGCACTTTTCATGAATGGCTGGTCACGCTGCAAGCCGATATTAAGCACAGCCCAGATTATCTTGCCGTCATTGAAGCCATGTTACAGCAACTGCATTATGAACACTGGCTGCGCGAAACAAGCAAATCTAAAGAAGCCGCTGAACGCAAGATTAAAAATGTTCGCGAACTTATGGCATGGCTGCAAAAAATCGTGGCTACGCCACAAACGCCTCAGCTTACGCTTAGTGAGTTAGTCGCTAAAATTTTGTTAATGGATATTTTAGATCGCAATCAAGAAGAAGAAAGCCAAGATCAAGTTAGCTTAATGACTCTCCATGCCGCCAAAGGCTTAGAATTTCCGCATGTGTTTTTAATTGGTATGGAAGAAAATATACTGCCTCATCAAAACAGTATTGATACGGGTGCTATTGAAGAAGAACGTCGCCTTGCTTATGTCGGTATCACTCGCGCCCAAAAAACCTGCACATTTAGTTACTGCACGCATCGTCAACGTTATGGTGAAATCAGCGAATGTGAACCCAGTCGTTTTTTAACTGAGCTGCCTGAAGAAGATTTAGAATGGGCTAATAAAAAAGAACTGCCCCCCGAAGAACGCAAAGCACGCGCCAAAGCTAATCTTGCCAACCTTAAAACAATGTTATCGTAATTACCCCTCAATTAAAATGCGCAGCTTCGCGCCCGTAGCTCAGCTGGATAGAGCGCAGCCCTCCGGAGGCTGAGGTCAGCGGTTCGAATCCTCTCGGGCGCACCATGTTTTACCCTGCAGCTCTCATTATATGACTGGAACAATTTTTCTTTACAGGAATATCAGACCATTACAGGCGCACACGTGGCAGTTGTGCATTGCGTGAGTGTGGGATTTTCTGTAGATGCAAAGTCATTCGCACTTTCTGGCGCTGAGGATGCGAATAAATTCGCACCTACAATTTGTCGATTATTTGCTTAACGTTGGAACAAGTGACAATACATAAAACCATCTGCATTTAAGTGGCTATAACTATGCTGATGCAAACGGGAGGCTACACTATTAAATTTTTAACGGCGGCGACTTTGCCTAAATCATTTCGATTTTTGTGGGACGGAGATGGGGATAATAAAAAGAATATTACAACATGCTCTACGTCTTGATAAAACGTAGAGCATGCCATTATTTATTGAACGCTAGGCGCGGTAGGGTCGGTTGTTAAACTATCAGTAGGTGCTGAATCATCAGTAGGTGCTGAATCATCAGTAGGTGCTGAATCATCAGTAGGTGCTG
>CAJAQT010000040.1 GCA_903944165.1 uncultured Methylococcaceae bacterium
CACAAAATAGTGGTGCTATTTATCAATCGGGATTTGATATGCGCTTATTTGAAAATATCGCGGCCTTTCGTGTGGGTGATATTTTAACGGTCAAATTACAAGAAAAAACGCAAGCGCAAAAAAATGCAGATTTAAATTCCAAGAAAGACACCAGCTTAACTGCCGATGCGCCCGTATTATTAGGTATGGGGGCAGGGGCATTGTTATCTGGCAATGGTATGGAAACAACCCTTAAGTCCTCGCACTCATTTAAAGGCTCAGGTGATTCCGCCCAAAGCAATAGCTTAACGGGTAATATTGCTGTCACTGTGATTGAACTACTGCCCAACGGCAATTTAAAAGTACGCGGTGAAAAAGTAGTCAATTTAAATGAAGGTGATGAATATATTCGTGTTTCAGGCATTGTCAGACCCGTCGACATTGATGTATCCAATACCATTACAACGGACAACTTAGCTGATGCCACCATTACTTATACCGGCAGTGGAGCCTTAGCCGATGCCAGTAAAATGGGTTGGTTATCGCGTATTATTAACAGCTCTTTGTTTCCTTTTTAACCTAAATCCAAGACCGTTTTATTTCCTAAAATTTTCAAAGGACGTTGTCATGAACAAGCAAACCACTCAGTTACTTTCTCTTACGTTTTACGTAATCACCAGTTTATTACTGTGTTATACGCCTGCCACGGTAGCTGAACGAATTAAAGACATTGCCTCTGTTCAAGGCGTCAGATCAAACCAACTCGTAGGCTACGGCTTGGTCGTTGGCTTAGCTTCTTCTGGCGATAAAACCACATTCACAGGACAAAGCTTACGCAGCATGTTGGCAAGATTAGGCGTAAGACTCCCCCCTACCATTGATCCTAAATCTAAAAATATTGCTGCCGTGACTATTTCAGCTGATTTACCCCCTTTTGCCAAACCTGGGCAAAAAATTGATGTCACCGTATCGTCAATTGGTGATGCAAAAAGTTTGCGTGGCGGTATGTTATTAATGAGTCCTCTTAAAGGTGCGGACGGTCAAGTGTATGCTATTGCACAAGGCAACTTAGTCGTCAGCGGTGTGAGTGCCTCAGGGCAAAGCGGCTCCAGTATTACGGTTAATAATCCCAGCGTAGGAAGAATCAACGGCGGCGGCACGGTAGAACGTAGTGTGAACACACCCTTTACCAACAGCAAAGAGCTTATTTTTGATCTATTTTCGCCAGACTTTACCACCGCTAATCTTATGGTTGAAGCCATTAATAAAACCTTGGGCAGCAACACAGCCAAAGCCTTAGATGCCACTTCGGTGCTAGTGAGAGCGCCTTTCAATCCTGCCCAAAAAGTCAATTTTACGGCACTGGTAGAAAATATTATTGTGTTACCCGATGATGCACCCGCACGCATCATTATTAATTCCAGAACAGGAACTGTCGTTATTAATGGCAATGTCCGCGTCAAACCAGCCGCAGTTTCGCATGGTAATTTGTCCGTAACGATCAGTGAGCGCCCACAAGTTTCACAGCCAAACGCTTTAGCCAATGGTCAAACCGCAGTGACACCACAAACCCAAATTGCTGTCAACGAAGAAAAAAACCAAATGTTCTTATTTAATCCTGGCGTATCATTAAATGAAATCGTGCAATCGGTAAATAATGTCGGCGCTAGCCCAAGTGATTTAATGGCCATTTTGGAAGCACTTAAAGCGGCTGGCTCAATTCATGCTGAATTAATTATTATCTAGTTTATGACAGTTAATACACATTAATTACCGAGGCGTTTATGTTAACGGGTGCAAATACAGATGTTTATAATGACTTTAATGGCTTAGCTAAACTAAAACAGCAAGCTAAAAAAGAAGCACCTGAAGCATTAAAAAAAGCAGCCCAGCAATTTGAAGCGATTTTTTTAAGTAATATTCTTAAAGAAATGCGTCAAGCTAAATTATCAGAGGGTTTACTGGATAACGATCAAAGTCACTTTTACAATGAAATGTATGACCAACAATTGGCGTTGCACTTATCAGGCACGCCAGGTGTAGGCTTAGCAGACATGATTGTCAAACAACTTAGCCCGCATCACAATTCACCAAAAAATACGACCCATAGCCCAAGCGATACCCCCATTCAGCCCAGCCAATCAACCTCTGTTGCATCTAATAACCCCTCTGCGTATCGCCCAAATCCACTACAGACACCACATAACAGTATCAATTCAACACTGCCGTTAACGCCAGGTCAAGCCACACTTCGCGCTTACCTTGCTGAAACTGATTCATCTCATAAAATACAAGTAACACCATTTCAGCTTAATACACCTCTGCCGATACGTTCTCAGATCCACCAATCTATTTCGTCAACAACTGACTTTGTCACTAAATTGCATCCTTTAGCACAAAAGGCCGCTGCAAAACTAGGCATTGATCCCAAAGCACTGTTGGCTCAAGCGGCATTAGAATCAGGATGGGGGAAAGCCGTGATTAAACATAAAGACGGCAGTAGTAGCTATAATTTATTCAACATCAAAGCGGATAAATCATGGCAAGGCAAGCAAACGCGTATTACCACCTTAGAATTTGAACAAGGCATTACCAAAAAAGTCAATGCAGGATTTAGAGCCTATAGCTCATACGAAGAAAGCTTTAATGATTATGTTGACTTTATACAAAATAATCCGCGTTATGCTGACGCATTGAAAAAAACGGCTCATACTGAGCACTATATGCATGAATTACAACAGTCTGGGTACGCATCCGACCCAAATTATGCAAATAAAGTTATTGAAATTTATCATAGTGATACTATAAATAACTTACTGACAGACAATTTTGTTGCTATGAATTAACAAAAGACATGGCTGCAATAATTAACATTAGAAGGTAATTACCATGGCAGGCGTTTTAGGCATTTCATTATCAGGTTTGTTAGCTTCTCAACAGGCACTGGAAACCACAGGACATAATATTGCCAACGTCAACACCAATGGCTACAGTCGCCAACGTGTTGACATGCAACCTAAAGAGTCTCAATTTAGTGGCGATGGCTTTGTGGGGCAAGGGGTTACCGCCTCTATTTCGCGTGTATATGATAAGCTTGTTTCAGATCAACTGGTCTCCAGCACCTCAACATTTTCCGAATCAGCTATCTTTTCAGGCTTAGCAACTCAAGTTGATAACTTAGTCTCGAACGAATCAACTAATCTCTCACCCTCGCTAAAATCTTTTTTTAATGCCGCGAATAATGTTGCTAATGACCCCAGCTCATTACCTGTGCGGCAAATCATGATTGCTCAAGCTGATTCTATTGCACAAAAATTTAACTCAATGTCTAACCAACTTGAAGACATCAGCAAACAAACAAATGCACGCATCAGTAACGCAGTGGATGAAATCAATGCTTACGCACAAAATATTGCGTCTTTAAACGATAAAATATCGCTTGAATACAGTCGCTCAAATACTGGTCAATTACCCAATGACCTCATGGATCAACGTGATCTGTTAATTTCAAAAATTGCTGAAAAAGTAAATGTTTCCTCGTTACCTCAAACCGATGGCGGCGTTAATGTTTTCATGGCGAACGGACAATCATTAGTATTAGGCAAAAATGCATCAGACTTATCAGTGAATATTACTGGTAATGATGGCTTAAATATCGCAATAGATATAGATGGTCAAGATATTACACAACAAATCAGTAGCGGTGAATTATCTGGCATTATCCAATTTAAAGAACAAATACTAACTCCTGCCAAACAAAATGTTGGCTTATTAGCTGCGGGGTTTGCGGTAAAACTTAACGAAATGCATCAAGCTGGCTTTGATTTACAAGGAAAGCCTGGTCAAGATTTATTTTCAGTTAACTCCCCTCAGGTTGTCCCTAGCAGTAATACCGTCGGTGCAATTAGTGTGAGTTATGATGCCGCCTCCATTAATCAATTAATGCCTAGTGATTATGAGCTTAGCTACGATGGCGTGCAATTTTCCTTAACCCGCTTAACAGACAATACTGTCACCACTTTTCAAAATCAACCGCCGACAACAATCGAAGGGCCTGGCTTTAAAATTGATGCCTCAGATACCACGCTTTCTGCAGGCGATTCTTTCTTAATCCAGCCTACATTAAAAGCAGCTGGCACGTTTAAGTCCATTATTTCCGATCCGCTCATGATTGCCGCGTCCAGCGATCCTGACACACTACCTGGTAATAATCAGAATGCGTTGACAATGGCTAATGCAGAAAATCTAACATTTTTATTAAATGGCAGAACGACGTTTAACGATCTAAATGGTAATTTTATTGCTCAAATTGGCTCACAAACTAATGCAGCTAAAATAAATGATGCTGCACAAGAAGCTTTATTTAATGCCGCCAAAAGCTCTAAAGAAGGTTTTTCTGGGGTTAACTTAGATGAAGAAGCCGCTAATTTAATTAAATACAAACAATCTTACGAAGCCGCTGCGCAAGCGATTTCAGTATCAAACTCATTATTTGATACGCTTATACAAGCAACTAAAGGCTAGGTTTACAATGAGAATATCAACAGCATGGTCACAACAAGTTGAAGTCAATGCCTTACTAGGCCAACAATCAAAATTAATACAAACACAAATCCAATTAGGCACTAATAAAAAAATTAATAATGCTTCGGATGATCCACTTGCATATTTAACCATTAATAATTTAAATAAAAGTATTGCACAAACAACTCAGTATCAAACCAATATTACGACGGCACAACAACGCTTAGAATTAGAAGACAGCGTCTTACAAAACGCGACCGACATTATGGGCAGAATAAAAGAGCTTGCTGTACAAGGTCTAAATTCAACGTATTCAGCAACAGATCGATCTGCAATTGCGTCCGAAATGGAAGGTTTAAATGATGAACTAATGAGTATTGCTAATACTAAAAATGCTAATGGTGAATATATTTTTTCTGGTTTTAAAAGCTCTACACCAGCATTTACCAAAGCAACACCTTCTAGCAATGATTCAGCGACGAATACTACATCCGTCAGCGCACTTGCGTATTCTGGCGACAGCAATACTCGCTCAATACAAATTGGTCTAAACAGACAAATTAAAGACGGCGATAATGGGCTAACTGTTTTTGGCGAGCTTAACACCACAGATAGCATTGCCAATATACCTGCGGGCTCATTTACCAATGTTTTTCAAGGCATAGAAAAAATGGTTACTGATTTAAGAGCCAATCAACCTAACGATGCCTCGTTAAATGATCTTGATAACTCATTGGCAAAATTAGTTTCTGCGCGTTCATCAGTTGGTGTGCGCCTAAATGCCTTAGATGACCAAAACACCACCAATGAGGACTTTCTGTTAGGAATGAAGTCGGTATTATCCAATACCCAAGACCTTGATTATACAGAAGCCATTTCTAGACTTAATTCACAATCGCTATCCTTACAAATTGCCCAACAATCTTACTCACAAATCAAACAATTATCGTTATTTAAATACTTGTAAAATAAGTATCCCTCCCTTTTTTTAAACGTACCTAAAGGCAGTGGGGGGGCGAGTAACGCCAGCGTGCATTTCTAAAAAATCTCCTCTAATCCCTTTCAAAAAAAGAAGGTGATTAAATGATCACTGCATCATCTTCTTAATAAGCTAATAATCATGCTGAATACCCATCAACCATCACTGGAAATAATCATTCAGGTAATGCAGAATACTCCTACAATGAAATTTCATACTATAAAGTTAAAAATCAAGGTTATTTGCTATGGCTGAACAAGCATCAGGCGACGAAGGCAGTCGTAAAGTTGTTAAAACAAAACTGTTAATTCTCATAGGCGCAGGGATTCTACTATTGGCACTGGGCGGCGGGGCAGTCTATTTTTTCATGGGTGGCTCAAGTGCTAATAACAGTCACACTGAAGAGCCTGCCGAAGAAGTTAAAAAAGAATGGGTGGAACCTCTTTATTTTGACGTAACCAAACCTTTTATTGTTGATTTTCCAACTGGCTCATCAATGCAGCTGGTACAAATAGCGGTCACTTTTATTGTCGAAAATGAAGCCGTCATCGCTGGCTTGAAAAAAAATGAACCCATGGTAAGAAATAACTTACTCAACATTATAAGCGCACAAACGCCAGAAATTTTAAATACCACTGAGGGCAAAGAAGCGTTACGAAAAAGCATGCTTGATGAAATTAATGCTATTCTTAAAAAACTTGAGATACATGGCGAAACCAAAGAAGTGTTATTTACGTCTTTTATAATGCAATAAATCATGAGTGACTTACTCTCGCAAGAAGAAATCGATGCACTTTTATATGGTGTAGACGAAGGTGAAATACCCACAGACAGTAATGATTCATACGATAAAAGCATCGTTAGAGAATATAACTTTGGTAGTCAAGAAAGAATCATTCGTGGGCGTATGCCTACCATGGAAATGGTTAATGAACGCTTTACGCGCTTATTACGCAACTCCTTATTTTTATTTCTACGTCGCTCCGCAGAAGTATTCATAACGGGCATACAAGTAAAGAAATTTTCAGAGTATGTCTTAGGCCTTCACGTCCCGACCAATCTTAATATTATCCGTGTTGCTCCATTAAGAGGTCGTGCATTAGTCGTTATTGAATCGCCATTAGTATTTACTTTAGTAGAAAATTTTTTTGGTGGCGGCGGTCAGTTTCACCCCAAAATGGATGGTCGAGAATATTCTGCTACTGAAATGCGCGTAATCAAATTAGTAATCGATATTCTTTTTAAAGATTTAAAAATTGCTTGGAAACCGGTTATAGAGCTAGATTTTGAATACTTAGGCTCAGAAACAAATCCTCAATTTGCTAATATCGTTAGCCCTGCTGAAATTGTTGTCATCTCTGCACTACATATTGAATTAGAAGGCGGCGGCGGCGACATCAACATTACCATGCCCTATTCAATGCTAGAACCAATCCGAGATTTACTGGTTGCCATTAGTAGTGACGCAGGGGAAACAGATGGTAGCTTTCAAATAGGTTTACGCAATGAACTATTAAGAACAGAAATGGAAGCCAACTGCTTATTAGTAGAAAAAAGCATTACCTTAAGAGACGTGATGAGTTTTAAAAAAGGCGACATTATTCCCTTTGATATGGCAAAAAACCTCACGTTAGATATTGGCGGAGTTCGCGTATTTGATTGTAAAATAGGCGTTTCTGACGGCAACTATGCGGTGCAAATACTTAATCAACACATTGATGAATAAAATTATTTTTCATACTAATGTCCTTAATATTAACCACTACTTAAAGACACACTATGAGTGAAGATACTGAAGAATCTACCGAAGAATACAGCTATGATGAAGAATATGTTCAACCAGAAAGAGAAGAAGATCTGGCTGCAGCAACCTTTGAAGAACTAGAAAATCCATTCAAAGACAAAAAACCACCACAATGGTCATCAGAAGAAGTCAACATGGATGTGATTTTAGACGTGCCAGTAACCATTGCCATGGAAATTGGTCGAGCTCAAATAAATATTAGAAACTTACTACAACTTAACCAAGGCTCTGTTGTTGAGCTGGATCGCTTTGCTGGCGAGCCTTTAGACGTATTGGTTAACGGAACCTTAATCGCGCATGGCGAAGTTGTTGTCGTTAATGATAAATTTGGTATTCGCTTAACAGAAGTAATTAGTCCTTCAGAACGGGTAAGACGATTAACAAAATGACAGCACCTCACTTTGCATTGAATAGCTCTATTCTCTTATTTTTTTATTCGACATATTGTGTTGGTGCAACAGAACCAGCATCCAGCATAATCAATACTCACTTTTACAGCTCAGGCGGCATTGCCTTAGTGTTGGTCGTGATGCTATTTCTTATTAGTGCGTGGGGCTTTAATAAACTAACGTCCCGACCACCCGCTCAAACAACTCACAAAATGCACATCGTAGATGGAATATCCTTGGGTATGAGAGAGAAAATAATGCTTTTGCAACTAGGTAAAAAACAATTGGTTATTGGTGTTACACCAGGAAAAATAGAGATGCTGTATGTGCTTGAAGGCGAGGAATGCTTGGTGCGTGATAACGATTCATCAAAACTGAATTTATCGCCTTTTGCGCAAAAATTAAAACAGTCCATGATGCAACGCACAGACACTTAATTACTTCTTCCACGCATCATGATGACGACCCCACATGCTTTATACCCAAAACAACTTCAAGGCAGTTGGCAATGATGAGTCGCGTGCTAAGTGTCATCGTTGGTTTAGCTCTATTATTTGTACTAGAGCCTGGCCTAGCAAGCCCTGGCGTTGATGCCGTCACCGTCACCAGCAATCCTCAAGGTGGACAAACATACAGCGTTACCTTACAAATTTTAGCGTTAATGACGTTATTAACCTTATTGCCCTCCTTATTATTGGCAATGACGTCATTTACCCGCATCATGATTGTACTTAGCTTGTTACGCCAAGCACTAGGCACAGGACAAGCGCCTAGCAATCAAATTCTATTAGGGCTATCATTATTTTTAACAATCTTCATCATGATGCCCGTCTTCGAACGCGTCAACACAGAAGCTGTGCAACCTTATTTAGAAGAAAAAATAGACCCTATGACCGCAATAAAAGTAGCCTCTGAGCCATTTCGTCAATTTATGCTTAAACAAACCCGAGAAGCTGATTTAGAAATGTTTATCAGAATTTCTGGTAAAGCCGAATTAAAAAGTGCTGACGACGTGCCTTTTTCGCTGCTTTTGCCGGCTTACGTTACCAGTGAATTAAAAACTGCTTTTCAAATTGGCTTTTTACTCTTTTTACCTTTTTTAATTATCGATTTAGTAGTGTCCAGCGTCTTAATGTCCATGGGCATGATGATGTTATCGCCCATGGTAATTTCCCTACCCTTCAAAATCATGCTGTTCGTGTTAGCGGATGGCTGGTCATTAATTATGGAAATGCTGGCAGCTAGTTTTTATGTTAATTAACGGTATCACTATTTCATGACTCCGGAAATTATTTATCGCGTTAGCCAAGATGCCATGATAATAGCGGTAAAACTATCGGCGCCGATGCTCTTACCCTCTTTAGTCATTGGTTTAATCATTGCAATGTTTCAAGCCGCTACACAAATTAATGAATCGACCTTAACATTCGTCCCTAAATTAATCATTATGGCGCTTGTTTTACTCGTATTGGGCCCAGGAATGCTACAAATGTTTCTTGATTATTTTCAAGATTTAATCAGAGATATTCCACACCTCATCGGTTAACGATGTGAATATTACCGAAGCCGAAATACTTCAGTGGATTGCCCAATTTGTATGGCCCTTAATTCGCATTAGCGCCATGTTTATTGCTATGCCAATTTTTAGTATTCAATCGGTTCCAGCGCGTTCACGACTAATTTTATCATTAGTTATCACGCTATTTATGATGCCACTGTTGCCGCAATTACCTCAAGTAGAACTCTTTAGTTACAGTGGCATTATGATTTCTATTCAACAAGTTATCATCGGTTTAGTTACTGGCTTTATTTTACAAATGGCTTTTGCTGCGGTGGTATTTGCTGGACAAGGCGTTGCCTTAAGCATGGGCTTAGGCTTCGCATCGATGATTGACCCTCAAAATGGTCAACAAGTGCCGGTTATTGCGCAACTTTACGTTATTTTAACAACACTGATATTTTTAAGTTTTAATGGCCATTTACTGGTTATTAAAATGTTATTGGATAGCTTCACCAGCTTACCTATTGGTTTAGACGGCATAACACGCAATGATATTTGGATTATTAGCACCTGGTGCAGTCATATTTTTGCCGCTGGTTTATTATTATCAATCCCCATCATCATCAGCTTATTACTCATTAACATTTGCTTTGGTATTGCCGCACGTGCAGCTCCGCAACTAAATATATTTTCAATTGGCTTTCCCTCTTCATTATTTTTAGGCACCTTATTAATTTGGCTGACATTACCCGATATACTCGACCAATTTTCTGATATTCTGATAGAAACCTATAATTTAATTGAAAATACACTTCGTTTATAAGCCATGGCTGAAGATTCAGATCAAGAAAAAACCGAAGAACCCACTGGTAAACGCTTAGAAGACGCTCAGAAAAAAGGGCAGATTGCGCGTTCTAAAGAGCTTAATACCTTTGCCATGCTACTTACTAGCGCGTCCTTATTTATGATGCTAGGTGATGGCATCGGCAATAGCTTAATAGTCATGATGAAAAAACAATTTCACATCAGTCGTGAAGCCATTTTTGATCCCACTCATCTGACCATTCAATTCAAACAAAGTATGATTGATGGTCTATTACTTATTACCCCCATTCTTGCCACCTTAGTTGTTATCGCAATTATTGCACCCTTAGCCTTAGGTGGCTGGATCATGAGTTGGGATGCTATCAGCCCTAAATTTGAAAAAATGAACCCTATTGCTGGCTTAGCCAGAATGTTTGCGGTTCATGGTCTAATTGAAATGTGCAAGGCCTTGTTTAAAGTTATTCTCATTGGCATTGTTTCTTATTCTTTGTATCAACGTTTTATTTTGCCCTTAATTACTTTAGGTGCCGAACCACTGGAACAATCAATACATCATGGCTTAGATATTATCAGCCAATGCATCCTGATTTTAAGTGCTTCACTCATCGCAATTGTTTTATTTGATGTGCCCATGCAATTAATGGAACACAACAAAAAACTAAAAATGACACTGCAAGAAATTAAAGATGAAATGAAAGAAAGCGAAGGTAGTCCTGAAGTTAAAGGTCGCCAGCGTCGCATGCAAATGGATATGGCGCAAAATCGAATGATGGCCGAAGTCCCAAATGCTGATGTTATCATCACCAACCCAAGTCATTATGCGGTTGCCTTAAAATATGACCCTGAAAAAAATGCCGCACCTCGCTTAGTTGCTAAGGGTGTCGATTTAATGGCAGCTCAAATACGCAATGTGGCTATTGCGTCAAATATTCCTTTACTTGCTGCACCGCCTTTAGCACGCGCTCTGTATTATTCCACCGAATTAGAAAGAGAAATCCCACAAGGCTTATACCTTGCTGTTGCCCAAGTTCTTGCCTATATTTTTCAATTAAAAACCGCGCGCGAACAACGTCAGTCAGAACCCATCCCGCCACGGGATCTACCTGTTCCCAAAGAATTTAAACAATCTTAATTGTCGTTATTAAGCCTTCTCTTAAAAAATTTTCGGCGTCATGTGACCCGCTCAAAATAAAATACCGTACTATACAATAAACTCTTGGTATTTTTTTTGCTTAAAAGATATTAATCATGCCTGTACATTTTTGTACCCTTTAAACAACTCTTTATGAATTTTAATAAATTAACCGCCGCTTTACAGCTTTTGGGGAAAGCAGAACTTGGCGCACCGCTAATTATTGTCATCATTTTGGCAATGATTATGCTGCCATTACCAACTTTCTTATTAGATTTATTGTTTACGTTTAATATCGCATTTTCACTTATTATTCTTCTTGTTGTTGTATACACCTTAAAACCCCTTGAATTTGCCGCCTTTCCAACTGTCATTTTATTGGCAACCTTATTGCGCTTAGCCCTCAATGTCGCGTCAACACGAATTGTTTTATTAGAAGGCCATAATGGCGGCGATGCGGCTGGAAAAGTAATTGAAGCGTTCGGCGCCTTTGTTATTGGCGGCAACTTTGCCGTGGGTATCGTGGTCTTTGCCATTTTAGTTATTATTAATTTTGTCGTCGTAACTAAAGGTGCTGGGCGCGTTGCTGAAGTTGGCGCTAGATTCACACTTGACGCTATGCCTGGCAAACAAATGGCGATTGATGCCGATCTTAACGCGGGCTTAATTGATCAAGATGAAGCTCGTATACGACGTGTTGAAGTCGCTACAGAGGCTGATTTTTATGGCTCAATGGACGGCGCGAGCAAATTCGTTCGAGGCGACGCCGTGGCGGGTATTATTATTTTATTCGTAAACGTTATTGGTGGTTTAGCTATTGGCATGGGACAACATAATTTAAGCTTTGCCCAAGCCGCCGAAAACTATGTACTCCTCACTATTGGCGATGGCTTGGTTGCACAAATCCCTTCATTATTATTATCTTCTGCCTCCGCATTAGTTGTGACTAAAGTGGGGAGTAGTGGACAAAATATTGGTCAACAAGTCAGCACCCAGCTTTTCGAAAATCCTAAAGCTTTATTAATTACTGGCGGCATGATTGGTGCGCTAGGTTTAATTCCTGGCATGCCTAATTTAGTGTTTATTTTATTAGCCAGCAGCTTAGCTGGCTCAGCCTATTTAATTGAAAAACGTCATAAAGCCACCAAATTAGCAACAATAACTGGCGAATCTAGTCCCGCAGCGCAGGCAAATTTACCCGAATCCCCAAAACCTATTGAATTAAGCTGGGATGATGTTATGCCCGTAGATATTATCGGTTTAGAAGTTGGCTACCGCTTAATTTCCTTAGTTGACCAAAACCAAGGAGGGCAATTAATGATGCGCATCAAAGGCGTAAGAAAAAAATTATCCCAAGAACTAGGTTTTTTAATTCCCTCTGTTCATATCAAAGATAATCTTGATTTAAACCCAACCACATACCGAATTTCTCTGATGGGCGTGCCCTTAGGCGAAGCTGACGTCTTTCCTGACATGGAAATGGCGATAAATCCAGGACGTGTTTTTGGCACCATACAAGGTCGCCCGTGCAAAGACCCTGCCTTTGGTTTAGAAGCGCTGTGGATCGAACCACGACAAAAAGATCAAGCCCAAACGCTGGGCTATACCGTAGTAGATCCTGGCACGGTCATCGCCACTCATTTAAGTCATTTATTGCAATCTCATGCTCATGAATTATTAGGCTACGAAGAAACGCAAAAGTTATTAGATAATTTAGCCAAATCGGCTCCTAAATTAGTCGATGATTTAATTCCAAAAACATTACCACTGGGCATTATTGTCAAAGTATTGCAAAACTTGCTGTTAGACCGCATTCCTATTCGAGATATCCGAACGATCGCCGAAACTTTGGCGGACTATGGCGGAAAAAGTCAAGATTCGGACGTATTAACCTCAGCAGTACGTACTGCTCTTGGAAGATTAATTATAAGCGTTATCAGTGACGTACAAGACGAACTTCCAGTAATGACCTTAGATCATGAGTTGGAACAGTTGTTGCATAACTCAATACAAACGGCGAGTGAAACGGGTGTTGGCATTGAACCTGGATTAGCCGAGCAAATGCACCAATCGTTACAAGAAAATGTTCAAAAAATGGAAATGGATGGTCAAAGCCCCATTTTATTGGTCTCTTCTTATATTCGCCCTTGGCTTGCTCGTTTCATTCGCCATTCAATCCAAGACTTACATGTTTTGGCTTACACAGAAATACCAGCAGACCGTCAAATAAAAGTCGTTGCAACGGTAGGTCGTCGATCTTAGATAAGGAATAGGCAACATGAAAATGAAACGTTTTTTTGCAAAAGACATCAAACAAGCCATGCGCATGGTTAAAGATGAATTAGGCGCAGATGCAGTGATTATGTCTAATCGCACTGTCGATGGCGGCGTTGAAATTGTTGCCGCTCAAGATTTTGATGCACAAACGCTTCAGCATCAAATAAATCAATCTGCTACCGCTAATCCAGAACCCAAAAGTAAACCCGTACCTGAAACAAAAAAAGCAAGCCTGTCTAATTTTGATACTGCAAAAAAACATCTACACATTTTAAGCAATAACCGCAAACAAAATTCAGACACGACAAATAAACCAACACGCTCTCTTAACGAGCCGCCGATTAGATCAACATTTAAATTTTCTGAAGATGATCAATTTGTTGGCTACGCAGAAAAAGTACATTTACAAACAAAACCCACAGCCTCAACAGCCAAGCCATTAAATACAGTAAATGAAATAAAATCTGCAATTGAACAGGAACGTGCTGCGTTTAATGAACGCCTAGAAAAAAATCAGCCCTCACCACAAGCCTTGCCACGTACCGATCTGTCTTCTGATAAATTATTATTAGAAATGAGCAAAGAATTAAAAAATTTACGCGCAGCCTTAGACACCAAACTAACTCAGCCTCATTGGGCAACAACCTCTGCGCCTGCAAATCCAATTCGCATTGATTTATTACAGCGTCTAATGGGCATGAGTATTTCAAAAAAACTCAGCCTTAAACTCGCTAACCAATTAGCTGAGCAGCATGATTCAGAATCTGTTTTTACCAAAGCACAAGATATATTAATAGACTCTCTCCCTATTGCCACGGATACTATTTTAACCTCTGGCGGCATTATTGCTTTAGTTGGTCCAACCGGTGCTGGAAAAACCACTACCATTGCTAAACTAGCTGCTAAATTTATTTTAAAACATGGTCCTAGACAAATTGCGATCATTACTACGGACAATTACCGCATAGGCGCACACGAACAAATCAATACCTATGGACGAATTTTAGATGTGCCTGTTCGTGTTGCTAATAACGCGACAGAACTACAACAGTTAATCCAGAGCTTTGCTGATAAAAAACTTATCTTAATTGATACTGCTGGCATGAGTCATCGCGATATGAAACTAGCTGAGCAAATTGATACACTCAAGCAAAGTAATATCCCGATTAACGCTTACTTAGTCATGTCTGCCGCCACAGAATATCGTGCCTTACATGAAACGATTAAGGCTTTTCAGGTATTTGAACCTCAAGGCTGTATTTTGACCAAAGTAGACGAAGCCGTGACTTATGGCCCTGCAATCTCTGCCATCATTGAACACAATATCCCCTTATTTTCTATTACCAACGGGCAACAAGTCCCTGAAGATATGCATTGGCCATGCGCAAAAGACCTAGTGCGGCAATGCGCTGCTGAATTAGATAACAAAACAGATTATACTGATGACATGAATGACAGCTTATGGGTGGCTCAAGGTTATGCATAATCAAACAGATCAAGCTGCTGGACTAAGAAAAATGAAACAAATGAAACCCGTAAGAGTCATTGCTATTACCAGTGGAAAAGGCGGAGTGGGCAAAACTAATTTATCAGTAAATCTTGGTATTGCCTTAGCACAGCTTGGCCAACGTGTGGCTATTCTTGATGCCGACATGGGCTTAGCCAACGTAGATATTTTATTAGGCATGTATCCAAAATTTAATTTGTCTCATGTCTTATCAGGTGATAAAACACTCGATGAAATTATATTAGTCGGACCAGCTGGTTTAAAAATCATTCCAGGTGCGTCAGGTATACAAAAGATGGCCGAACTATCCATTACAGAACAAGCAGGTATTGTGCGTGCATTTAGTGAAATAGACCAAGACTTAGATGTGTTAATTGTTGATACCGCAGCAGGTATTTCTGCTAATGTTATTAATTTTGCACGGGCATGTCAGGAAATTATTGTCGTCGTCTGTGATGAACCCACATCACTTACCGATGCCTATGCTTTTATAAAATTACTTAACCGAGATTACGGACTAAGTCAATTTCATATATTAACCAACATGGTTCAGTCTTTCCAACAAGGTCAGGCTTTATTTCAAAAACTTACCAAAGTCACTAATCACTATTTAGATGTAAGTTTACATTTTGAGGGCGCAGTACCTTTTGATGATTTTTTAAGAAAATCCGTACAAAAACAGACGCCAGTCGTCATTGCATTTCCAGGAAGTAAAGCAGCTATCGCTATTAAAGCAATCGCTGAAAAAATAAATCGTTGGCCTTTAAAATCTCAAACGGGCGGCTATATTGAATTTTTTATTGAAAAAATGATTAAGTATGGCGCCAAGGAATATGCAACATGAGTCGAGTAGCAATGTATGCTTCTGTTAAAGGGGGCGGAACGAATGAAATGGTTTTACAACATGCTCCTTTAGTGAAACGGATTGCCTACCATTTATTAAGTAGATTACATGATTCTGTACAAATAGAAGACTTAATTCAGTCAGGTATGTTAGGTTTATTAGAAGCCATTAAAAACTATGATCCCACCCAAGGGGCTAGTTTTGAAACCTATGCTGGCATCAGGATTCGTGGCTCAATGATCGATGAAGTACGGCGTTCAGATTGGACGCCACGATCTGTTCATAAAAAATCGCGTGGCGTTGCAGAAGCCATTCGAGTAATTGAAAATACCACTGGACGCGAAGCTAAACCCGCACAAATAGCCGAACATCTGAACATTAGTTTAGATGAATATCACCAAATTTTACTGGATTCAAGCACTTCAAAAGTTTTTAGTGTTGAAGAATTAATCGAAAATACAGGTGATCAGTATCTCGAAGATTCACATAATAATGCTGATCATTCTATTGAAAATTTAAGCCAAGAACATTTTAAACACGCCTTAACTAAAGCAATTGAAGGTCTTCCTGAACGTGAACGTTTGGTCATTTCACTGTATTACGATGAAGAACTGAATCTTCGAGAAATTGGCGAAGTATTAGGCGTCAGTGAATCAAGAGTGTGTCAAATTAATAATCAAGCCGTATTGCGCTTACGCTCGAGACTTTCAGAATGGATACAAGACTAATTTTTTTAAATTAACTTAAATAGTATTGAGTCAGAATTCATTCAGATGAAATTTAAATTTTTTGATTTTTTAAGTGTTCTTGGCATTACCTTTGGAATTGGCTCAGTTTTATTAGGAAATGCCTTAGAAGGCGGTCAAATTAATTCCTTAATTAATATTCCTGCCTTTATTATCGTGTTGGGCGGTACATTAGGAGCAACCTTATTACAATTTCCGCCACATATTTTTTTTAAAAGTCTAAGCATGTTAATTTGGATTATTAGACCCGTCCAAATTGATGCAGAAAAACAAATTGAATTAATTATTTATTGGAGTCATCAAGCAAGAAAATCTGGTTTACTTGCGCTTGAAGATGAAGTTGAAGCTACAACGGATCCTTTTATAAAAAAAGCCTTACAACTACTTGTTGATGGTAAAAACGAAAACGCCATTACACAAGCACTAGAGTTAGATATTAGCGTGAAAGAACAAAGAGATTATCAAGCTGCAAAAGTCTTTGAGGCAATGGGTGGATACTCACCTACTTTAGGTATTTTAGGTGCCGTACTGGGTTTAATTCATGTTATGCAAAACCTTGGTAATACTGAATTACTAGGCTCAGGTATCGCTACCGCATTCGTTGCAACCATCTATGGCGTTGCCTTAGCTAATTTAATTTTTTTACCCATTGCACATAAACTAAAAAGTCATATTTTTGAAGCAATACAATTAAAAGAAATGCTAACGTTAGGCATAATATGCATTGCTAACAATGAAAATCCTCAAAATATTGAATTACAACTCAGTGGGTATCTTCACAATCCTATAATGAAATAACTCTATTATGAGATCAAGGAAAAAAAAATCACACGATTCTGAAAATGAAGGCAATCAAGAACGCTGGTTAGTTTCTTATGCAGACTTTATTACCTTACTTTTTGCTTTTTTTGTGGTCATGTATTCAGTTTCATCGGTTAATGAAGCTAAATACAAAAGCTTAGGTGCTTCCTTGGGAAGTGCTTTTTCGACAAAAAAAACACAGACTACGCCAACGGATTCAGATATTGCAGCAGAAGCAGAAGCATTTAAAAATTTACCTGAAAAAAAAAATAATCAACCGTTAGACAAAGCATCCAAAGAAGAAATAGATAGAAAACGTCAATTAAGCGAAGAAATTTTAAAAGAAAGACGACAATTAAATAAAGTCTCCGAATTATTAAAAGAGACACTACATGTCGTTATAGAAGAAAAATTAGTGGAAGTCATCAATAATGATTATTGGATATCACTACAAATGAATAGTGAATTATTATTTTTAAGTGGTGACTCTGAGCTATCAAAAAAAGCTTTACCTATACTTGAAAAAATAACAGATGTTATTAATGAAATGCAAAATGCTATAAATATTGAAGGGCACACTGATAACATACCCATTTCCAATATAAAATTTAGATCAAATTGGGATTTATCTGCTGCTCGCGCATCAAGTGTAGTCATGGAGTTTGAACAACTAGGTATTAATCCAACGCGATTATCTGCAATTGGTTATGGTGAATTTCATCCAGTGGCTGATAATGTAACGGAAGAAGGTCGTTTTAAAAATCGACGTGTCGTTCTTGTTCTTATGTCTCAAGCCTTTGCACGCTACGGTGCAAATGACGAAGAACGTGCAAAATTATTAAACTTAGATCCAACTCTATCCGTACAAGATAACCAAACCATACCAGCTAATTAATTTAGTTTTTATAAAAATACGCAAAGCATGTGTTAACTAATTCTTTTTTAATATTTTTTTTAATTATCACGTTCCTCTGCATACTACTGCTGAGCGCAGTGATAATTTGGCTTTTTTTTGCTAATCAAACACATAAAAAAAATTTTCAACGCTTAAATGAACGCATCAATAATTACCAAAATGATTTATCAGGATTGTGTTCAGCCGCGTTACTTATTGATAAACAATTAGAAAATATTACTGAATACGTTAATGAACAACTAACACTAATGGATTCAAAATTAGTAGAAGTACATCAACCCCCTTCAACAGAAACAAATAATCATCCTTATCAATCAGTTATTCAAAAAGTAAAAGCAGGAGCTAATATCAACGAATTAATGCAAGGCTCTGGCTTAAGTCACGATGAGGCTGCCTTGTTAATTCGCTTACATAGTAAAAAATAATATTAACCCTCTTTATTTTCTCCTTCTACATTGTCCAAAGAGTCTTCTTTATTTTCCTCATCATCCACAACATCCTCCTGATCATCTTCCTCATTCTTTTCTTCTACAGGCTCAGTTTGAATAGGTGCTTCAGGGAATAAAAAATCTGCAAAAAATACGGGAAAAAATAAAAAAATCATGAACGCAATCGCAACAAAACCCGGATTTATAATACCTGATAACCAATAGGCCATTACACAAGCACAAATTAAAGCAATAGGACCTGGTGCTTCTAAGTCGTCCTTTTTAACCTTAATTTTAACCTTAATTTTCCGTGTTTTTGCCAAAACAGTTCACCTTTACAACATTAATCATTAACTTATAACGAATACAAACTCATCAGTTATGAAACCGCGAGTTTAATGCGTGACAATGCATTTTCTAAATTTTTCATACTGGTTGCAATAGAAATTCGAATATGACCATCACAACCAAATGCTGATCCAGGAACTAAAGCAACGCCTGCTTTTTCAATTAAAAATTCAGAAAAATCAAGGTCATTATGAATATTATCTAAGCGCTGAATTAATTTTTTTACATCAGGAAAAACATAAAACGTACCGTCTGTGGGAATACACTCCACACCTTCAATTTCATTTAATGATGTTACCACCCAATCATGACGTTTCTTAAATTCTTGACACATGTAATCAATAAAAGATTGATCGCCTGTTAATGCAGCTTCCGCAGCTACTTGAGAGATTGATGTAGGATTTGAAGTACTTTGAGATTGAATTGTACACATTGCCTCAATTAACTCAGCTGGGCCAGCTGCATAACCAATTCGCCATCCAGTCATTGAATACGCCTTTGAAACACCATTCATTACGACTGTACGCTCATAAAAATCAGGATGCGCATTTAAAATATTTACGAAACTCCCTTTATTCCACAAAATATGTTCATACATATCATCAGTAGCAATAATAATTTTAGGAAATTCTTTTAAGACCTCACCTAAGGCAAATAATTCCGCCAATGAATAAGCAATACCAGATGGATTAGAGGGGCTATTAATAAAAATTAAACGCGTTTTATCTGTAATTGCTGCGCGCAATTGTGTAGGTGTAATTTTAAATTGCTGTGCCTGCGAGGTTTCAATAATAACTGGAATACCGCCAGCTAATAACACCATATCAGGATAAGAAACCCAAAAAGGCGCAGGAATAATGACCTCATCCCCCTCATTTAATAAGGCTTGCGTTAAATTAAAGGAGCTTTGTTTGCCACCACATGAAACTAAAATCTGTTTAGCTTGATAAGTTAAGCCATTATCATTTTTAAATTTCTGAATAATTGCTTGTTTTAAACTTGGAATGCCATCAACAGCAGTGTATTTAGTAAAGCCGTTTTCAATAGCATTAATCGCTGCATTTTTAATGTGGTCTGGTGTATCGAAATCAGGTTCACCCGCCCCTAAACCAATAATATCTTTGCCTGCTGCCCGCATTGCAGCAGCACGGGCAGTCACCGCTAATGTTGGTGAAGGTTTTACTGATTTAACTCGATTAGAAAGAATAATGCTCATATTACACTCATATGAATAGGATTAAATAGGCTGATTATACACTATCAACATTAGCTTACTCACTAACAACTTTAAGGATAAATCATCTCATACACATTAAAGGATGTAATAAATAATAATTTAAAATTACTTATTTTATTATTATTAGCCAGTAATTTTTTAGGTAAAACCATTTTTTTATCTAAAATATCATATAGTTAATTTTAAATAACTATGTCGATAGGCCTGTGTATATACTGTGCATAAATTTTCTCTACATTGTTATCCACAGTGTTTTACCTTACCTTTACACAGCCTATTTTATGCCTTTTTCATCATTAAGCTTATATATCCACATTCCTTGGTGCATAAAAAAATGTCCTTATTGTGATTTTAATTCTCATGCGGTAAAAAACACCTTACCCGAAGTTATTTATATTGATACCTTATTGAAAGATTTAAGTAATGACATTGATTTATATAATCTTTATGGAAAAAAAATTCACTCTATTTTTATTGGTGGAGGCACGCCAAGCCTATTTTCAGCCGAGGCTTTTTGTAGATTATTTACTGGCATCAAGCAACAATTAACATTTAGTGAGTCCATTGAAATTACTTTAGAGGCGAATCCTGGCACTTTTGAAATTGAGAAATTTGCAGAATTTCAACAATTAGGCATAAATAGATTATCCATAGGCATTCAAAGTTTTAATGATGCTATGTTAAAAAAATTAGGGCGAGTTCACTCAGCTAATGAAGCTATACGCGCCATTGAAATGGCTCATCACGTAGGTTTTACTAATATTAATATTGATTTAATGTATGGCTTACCCAATGCAACGTTTCAAACAAATCGTTACGATATAGAAACAGCGATTAAACTAAAACCAACACATATTTCCTATTATCAACTCACTTTTGAGCCTAATACTTTATTTCATAAGTACCCCCCTAGCGTTCCTGTTGATGACGATATCTTTACTATGCAATGCGATGCACAAGCTTTATTAGCTAATGCTGGGTATCAACAATATGAAATATCAGCCTATAGCCAAGATAATAAACAATGTCGGCATAACATTAATTATTGGCAATTTGGTGATTATCTTGGTATAGGCGCAGGAGCGCATGGAAAGATTAGTGTAGAAAGACCTAATAAAATTATTCGTACCATGAAACCCAAGCACCCAGAACATTATTTACACAGTTTTCATCAACCAAATTTAACGCATAGTATTTCTAGCAAAGAATTACCCGTCGAGTTTTTAATGAATCATTTACGCTTAAAAGACGGCTTTACTTTGCAACAGTATGTTCAAACCACCGGTTTAATGAGTGAAACATTAGAACCATCATTAACAGCATGTGTTAATGATGGTTTATTAACCTATACTCAGCTGGCATATTTTTGCAGTAAAAAAGGATGGAATTTTCTTGATAATATTTTAGAAAGATTTATCTAAACGTATTTACTTGATGCTAGCTCATAATAATAGTTTGACTTCATTCAGCGTTATCTATAAGCTGAAACAAGCTCGAAATTTGTTGCCACTATGCTTATCTTTACGAAGTTTTTCTGTTTTTAATTTTTTCGTCCTGTTTATCATTTGTCATTCTTAAATTTTCTTGCGCCACCCGCCTTAAACGGCTTTTTACAAATTATATTAGGATTACAAATGACTATCGGTACAGTTAAATGGTTTAACTCAGAAAAAGGTTTTGGTTTTATTCAACAAGAAAGTGGTCCAGACGTTTTTGTTCATTTTAGAAACATTAACAGCTCTGGCTTTAAATCTTTAGATGAAGGTCAAAAAGTTCAGTTTACTGTAACTCAAGGCCAAAAAGGTCCTCAAGCAGAAGAAGTAACAATTATTTAATTGTTAAAGGCGGTAAGTTATTAAAATAGCTTGCCGCCTTTTTTATTTTACATGGTTTTAAATGCTGCTTTAGCAGCACTTAGCGTAATATCAATAATTTCATCATTATGTGCAGCAGAGACAAATCCAGCCTCAAAAGCTGAAGGTGCAAAATAAACACCTTCTTTTAACATTGCATGAAAAAAACGTTTAAAAAGTCCTTGATCCGAGTTCATCACCTCAGAAAACAATACAGGTGGTTTTTCTAAACCAAAAAACATCCCAAACATCCCCCCTAAATTAGTTTTAGCAAAAGGAATACCTGCTAAATTAGCTTCATTCTGTAATTCATTAACCAATTTTTCAGTTTGCGCAGCTAAATTTTCAAAAAAGTTAGGTTCAGATACTAATTCTAAGGTTTTTAATCCCGCCGCCATCGCAACTGGATTTCCTGAGAGCGTACCTGCTTGATATACAGGACCAATAGGTGCTAAATACTCCATAATTTCTTTTGATCCACCTAATGCACCTACAGGCATGCCTCCACCAATCACTTTACCTAAGGTGGTTAAATCTGGCTGAATACCATAGATGCCTTGTGCACCTTGTAATCCCACCCTAAAACCAGTCATAACTTCATCAAAAATTAACACACTATTAAATTCATTACAGACGAGTCTTAGTGTGTGCAAAAAATCAGCTATAGGCAAAATACAATTCATGTTGCCCGCAACCGGCTCAACAATAATACACGCAATGTCATGTCCATATTCGTTAAAAGCATTTAAAACAGCAGCACTATCATTAAAAGGAAGTGTTAATGTATGCTCAGCAAGACTGACAGGGACGCCAGGAGAGCTTGGTATGCCCAAAGTTAAGGCACCAGAACCAGCCTTAACTAACAAGCTATCAGAATGGCCGTGATAACACCCTGAAAATTTAATAATCTTATCGCGTCCGGTGTATCCTCGTGCTAAGCGAATTGCGCTCATGGTGGCTTCAGTGCCAGAACTAACCATTCTTACTAATTCAATTGAAGGCATTAATGCGCATATTTTTTCAGCCATGAACGTTTCAATTTCAGTAGGCGCACCAAAACTTAAGCCCTTATCTAAGGTAGTTTTAACGACCTCAATTACTGCTGGATGAGCATGACCTAAAATCATTGGTCCCCATGAGCCTACATAATCAATATAAGCCTGCTTATCACAATCATAAAGATAAGGGCCTTTTGCATGATCAATAAATATAGGCACTCCGCCAACGCCATTAAATGCGCGCACAGGAGAGTTGACTCCTCCTGAAATAACATGTTTTGCTTTTAAAAAAAGTGCTTCTGAATTTGACATTGTTTTTTTTCAAAATAGTAAAGTGAAATTTAAAATAACTTTATCATGATTGAAATAATTTGATGCGTTAAAATGCTAACGTAATCAGATAAACACTAACACTATCGTTAGTTAACTCTAAAATTAATCGTTTTAACACACTTATGAAAGCAAGAAAAAACAGAAAGGGTTTAATATTGGTTAATACTGGTGATGGAAAAGGTAAATCAACCAGTAGTTTTGGCACTATTTTTCGTGCTGCAGGATGGGGATTAAATATCTGTATTATTCAGTTTATTAAAGGTCAATGGCAAACAGGCGAGCAATTAGCCGCAAAGCGTTTTGATAATATAGATTGGTATGCGCTTGGTGATGGCTTTACATGGGATACAAAAAATCCTGAGCAAGATATTAAAACAACCATGGAAATTTGGGAGTTTGCTAAAGAAAAAATTATTTCAAAAGATTATGACGTTGTTTTATTGGATGAAATTAATTATTGCTGTGATTATGGTTGGTTATCGGGTAAAGAAATTGCTGATTTTTTATATGAAGCAAAAGCACCTTGGATGCATATTATCTTATCTGGCAGAAATGCAGCACCCGAGGTGATTGCGATCGCAGATACCGTCACTGAAATGAAAAAAATAAAACATGCCTTTGATAAAGGAATTAACGCAGAACAAGGCATCGAGTTTTAAATTGATTAAAATATATTTTTTTAATCCGTGTAGTTTTATCAAACCGTAAGGAGAATAAAAATGACTGAAACAATGAAAATAGTGATTGCTGTGGGCTGTGTTTTTGCTTCTGGATTTATTTTAGTAGGGCTTAGTAAACAAGAGTCGCCCGCTAAAGCTGAAGCTGCGTCAATGATTAGAAATTATGCAGCGATTCAAACCATGGCAAATGAAAAATGTCCTCTCGCGATAAAAAAAGCTACGGGTGAACAAGTTTATTTTCCTTCTGAAACACAAAGCGATAAAGAAAATTATATAACTTTAAAATGGAAAGGTGAAAATAGCGATAAAGGTGGCTTTAAAGCAGCCTCATGCACACTTCTTTCTTCATTAGGAGGCATTTCTGAATTAATTATTGATAACAAAGTAATTATCAAAAAATAAATCATCTTTTTTGTGTGTTTAACAATAAAACATAGCGTTAACTGTTAGACACACAACACTCTATTGTGTTAATCAAAAACACGCTACAAGCCCTTCATTTAATAACTACTGTTAATTGCACCTGAGGTTTTTTATTTATTTAGGTTTTATGAAAAAAAATACACCTCACTCTATTTCATTGCTTAATGGATTTTCTGATCAAGACAAAAAAATCATTCAACAAGCACTTGCGGTGGTTGGCAAAATTCCTAATGATGAAGACTACATGCGCCCCAAAGGCATAGAAGTCGCCACTATTTTATTGGAGTTTAATGTCGATCTTTGTACCTTAATTGCGGCTATTTTAAGTGATCCAAGGTTACTTAATTTATCTCCAAAACCTCTTATTAAAGATCACTTTGGTCATACTGTTGCAAAAATTGTTAACGATGTTAACTGGCTAAATACCATCACTGTTTACTCCCCAGAAATGGCTGAACAGCCAAATCAAGCCGAAACCCTACGACGCATGCTCTTGTCAATGACGCAAGATGTTAGAGCGGTATTGATAAAGCTGGCATTTCGTATGCAACGTTTGCGCGGCTTAGCACAAGAAGCGCAGGAAGTTAGGCAATTTATTGCAAATGAAACCTTAGATATTTATGCACCTATTGCGAATCGAATGGGTGTTTATCAATTGAAATGGGAATTAGAGGATATGGCTTTTCGTTATTTGCAACCCGAAGCCTATCGAAACATCGCTAAATCCCTTAATGATAAAAGAATTTCCAGAGAAAATTCAGTTACACGCTTTATTGATTTGCTTAAAGAAAAACTTCAGCAAGAAGGAATTGAAGCGCAAATATGTGGTCGGCCAAAACATATTTATAGTATATGGAAAAAAATGCAGCGTAAAAATTTGGCTATTGATGAATTATACGATTTACTCGCAGTACGGGTAATTGTTGATAATTTAACTTGTTGCTATGCCTCGTTAGGCGTCGTCCATAATTATTGGCAAATGATTCCCAAAGAATTTGACGATTACATCGCTAATCCCAAAGAAAATGGCTATCAATCCTTACATACGGTTATTGTAGATTCTGAAGGTAATCGTATTGAAGTACAAATACGCACTCAAGCCATGCATGATTTTGCAGAATTAGGCGTGGCAGCTCATTGGTCTTATAAAGAAGGTGGAAAACACGATGCTGCTGTAACTAAAAGCATTAATTCATTGCGTAAATTAATTGCTAATCGTGATGTTGAAGACGACGCTTTGGGGGAAAATTTTCGTAACGAATTATTTCATGATCGTGTTTATGTGTTAACACCCAAAGGACAGCTGATTGATTTAGTTAAAAATGCTACCCCGTTAGATTTTGCTTACGCTATCCATACTGAAATTGGTCATCGGTGTCGTGGTGCAAAAATTAATGGGCGTATTGTTAATTTAACGTACAAGCTAAAATCTGGCGAACAAGTTGAAATTATAACAACTAAAGATGGCGGCCCTAACCGTAATTGGATAGACCCTAATTTAGGATATTTAAAAACCTCGGCGGCTATCAGTAAAGTAAAAAGCTGGTTTAAAAATCAACAACACAGCCAAAACATCCCCACAGGTAAAACAATTTTAGAAAAAGAAATACAACGATTAGGCGTTAAATCGCCCAACCTTCAAGAATTAATCAAATATTTCAAACAAGAAGATGCCAATAAATTATACGAAGCAATTGGTCGGAACGATATTACCGCTCAACAATTAGCCACGTTTTTTAAAATTCCTGAATTAGAGGCATCACTTATTGATGTTGATTCAGCAAAAAATCAACGTTTAAAGAAAAATCCATCGTCGATTATTTGTGTGGAAGGTGTGGATAACGTACTTACGTCCTTTGCTAGTTGTTGTGGCCCCGTACATGGTGATGAAATTATTGGTTTTATTTCCTTAAAGAAGGGTATTACTGTGCATCGAAAAAATTGTGAAAATATTGCTCAACTTAGCCTAGAGCGGCAAGCACGCTTAATTAATGTGTCGTGGGGTACGAAAGAAGCCCGCTATTTTGTGCCCATCATCATTCATGCGTTTAGTGCTCAAAATATGTTAAATAACATTACCCAAGTACTCAGTCAGGCAAAAATACATATTGCTACAGCTTTTTTAGATACACATCCTGATTTTTCAGCGGAACTGCATTTAACAATACAAGTGAAAGACACTGATCAATTAATCGCTATTTTCAATAAAATAAGCTGCTTGCCTAATATTGTCGACGTTAAAAGAAAAATCTAACCGTGGCCGTTAATGAGGATCTATAAATGCACGAATAGAAGCAATACCTTGAGCACCATAATTAATAGCATGTTCCAAATCTACTACTTTCATGCCTCCCAAAGCGTAAACAGGAAGAGTACATTGCGCAACCCAGCTAGCAAATTGTAACCACCCTAAGCTTGGCGAATCTTGATGTGTTTCGGTGGGCATAACGGGAGCCAACACAGCAAAATCAACGCCAATTTTTGCAGCATGCAGTAACTCTTCAAGACTATGACACGACGCGGCCACCCACCTATACGTTAGTGGTCGCTGCGCACAACGAAGCAAATCATGACTGGTTAAATGCAGCCCTTCTGAGCGGTAAACAGCGCTGGGTTGATTGGCTGAATTAGTCATTAATATGACTTTTTGGTCAGAACATATTGGGACAGCGTAGTCAAAAAACTGCGTAGTTTCTAAACTAGAGCTTGTTTTTAAGCGTGCTTGAATAAGTTTAATATTTTGCTTAAGCAGCGCAATTAACTGCTGTTGCGGGGAAGTCTTGCGGGTATCATCGATAATGGCATAATAAACTGGCAAACGCAGTGCAGTGATGATTGGCTGATTAGCGCTTAAAAAAGGATACTCGTTAAGTAAATGCGGACTCACCCAGCGTAACGGTTGCTGCTCACAACCGCTCACTTCGCCTGAAAATTCATGAACCCAAAATACATGCAAATGCACTGTTATATCGGGATAACGATGATGAAGCGTAATTAACGGGCTAATTTTTCTAACCGTAATACCAATTTCTTCTTGCAGTTCACGCACTAAAGCCATTTCTGGCGTTTCATTAGTTTCTAATTTTCCACCTGGAAATTCCCATAATCCACCTTGATGTGCGGCTTTATGTCGCTGCGCAATTAAAATTTGTCCCTGCGGATTTTTAACAACACCGACAGCAACTTGAAGCGGGGACGCTGTATTCATGAGCACGCCCTCACATAATCCTAAGGGGAAATAGGTAAATAAAATTGCTGAGCAATAAACGTAACGTCCTCGTTTTGAGGAGGCTGAGCTACCTGATATTTACCCGAAGCAACAATAAATGCAGACTGACCATACGCAGTGAGTGCCTGCGTTAATAAATCTTCAGCAGCACCTACGGCTGACAAATCAAATGCAGACACGGCACGCACTTTATGTTTATTAAGGTAATAGCTATCGGTAGCAAAACAAGGTGTCGTGACGCATCGAATACCATTGTCCTTAAGCATTACAAAAACTCCGGCACTTAATGCAGAGCTTGCGGAACGATACGCTTGTTTTAAGCGCATTACTGGCAAGGCAGAGAAGTGTGTAAATGATTTACTCAGTAACGTGCCTTGTAATAAACGCGCTGACGACAGCTCTATTTTTGGCTTGCTAAGCACCAACGCCACATAACATTCAGTTTGCACACTGCCATCTGGGCAATGGGTTACTTTTTTATTGACAGATTTAACAAAAATACCTCCACACAAGGGTGCGAGGCATTTTCGATAATCTTGACGGAAGGTATAAAAATGATAGGGGTTAACGCTCTCTTCATTACTTAATACGTTATCGACAGAAAGAGTACTTAGCTCTTGCGTTATAGGCTGAGCAGCTGCCCAACCCTGACTAGATAACACAAAACCATTAAGTATGACTAACCCAAATAACGCAGCAGGTAAGAACATTATTTTTCTTTTCCAATAGGTTTAATTAAACGTATTCCTAGTTCTTTTAGTTGTTCATCGCTGACCACCGCCGGAGCATTCACTAACGGACAAGCTGCCGATTGCGTTTTAGGGAAGGCAATGACATCACGAATGGATGAGGAACCTGTCATTAACATCACTAAACGATCCAGACCAAACGCTAAACCACCGTGTGGAGGCGCACCGTACTTTAAGGCATCTAATAAAAAGCCAAATTTTTCCCGCGCTTCCTCTTCTTGAATACCCAAAATCTCAAACACTGTTTTTTGCATTGCTGAACGATTGATACGAATCGATCCTCCGCCCACTTCCGTGCCATTTAACACCAAATCATAAGCACGTGAAAGTGCCGCACCAGGATTGGCAACTAACTCTTCTGTAGAGCAACTAGGTGCGGTAAATGGATGATGAATAGCAGAAAAGCGCTGTGCTTTTTCATCCCAAGCAAACATTGGAAAATCAATAATCCATACGGGTTTCCAGTCACCTTCAAGTAGCTTTAAATCATGCCCTAATTTTACTCGTAAGGCCCCCATAGCTTCGTTGACAATGCTTGTTTTATCGGCGCCAAAGAAAATTAAATCCCCCGCTTGCGCACCTGTTTTAGCAAGCACCTTTGCCCAAATTTCTGCTGACGCATACTTTACAATAGGTGATTGCAAGCCTTCTACACCCGCTGTTAAATCATTGACTTTAATATAAGCCAAGCCTTTAGCACCATAAATACTAACGTATTTAGTTAAGTCATCAATATCTTTACGACTTAACTCGCCCCCTGTGGGTACGCGCATTGCAACAACACGTCCATCTGGATCATTTGCTGGACCAGAGAATACTTTAAAATCAACAGACTGCATTTCTTCAGCAATATCAATTAATTCTAAGGGAATGCGTAAATCTGGACGATCAATACCAAAACGCGAAATAGCTTCTTGATACGTCATGCGTGGAAATTCTGCGCCCAAATCAACATTAATGACCGTTGCAAACAATTGCCTAATCATTTCTTCCATAATGTTCATGATGTCATTTTCTGTCATGAACGAGGTTTCAATATCTAATTGAGTGAATTCAGGCTGTCTATCTGCGCGTAAATCTTCATCGCGGAAACAACGAACGACTTGATAATAGCGATCCATTCCTGCAACCATTAAAATTTGTTTATACAGTTGCGGTGATTGTGGCAGTGCAAAAAAGGTATTTTGATGAGTACGACTAGGCACAATATAATCGCGTGCGCCCTCTGGGGTTGCTTTGGTTAAATAGGGTGTTTCAATTTCAAAAAAGCCATGATCATCTAAGAAATTTCGTAACACACGCGTCACATCACGGCGTACTTTCATTTTTTCTTGCATGACTGCGCGACGCAAATCTATATAACGATAACGTAAACGTAATTCCTCGTTAACTTCAATATCACTTTCTACCGGGAAAGGCGGCGTTTCAGATTCATTTAACACCTCAATATGTTGCGCTAATAATTCAATTTCACCTGAATACATCGCCGAATTAACCGTGCCGTCTGGACGAGGACGAACGATACCGCTTACTTTTAATACATATTCACTACGCACCTGTTCAGCGATGGCAAAGGTATCCACCGTATCTGGATCAACAACAATCTGAACAATTCCTGCACGGTCGCGTAAATCGATAAAAATAACGCCGCCATGATCTCGACGACGATGTACCCAACCGCAAATATCTACCGTTGTGCCTAATTGTTCTGTATTAAGTTCTCCGCACTGATGGGTACGCATAATTATTCCCTGTAATAAAATGTAAAAGTTATAGATGATGTATAACGTTAAATAAAAGCACCCGCTGTAAAAATTTAAACGGTTTTATTAGCCTCTTTTTTGGTAGAAGTGCTCGTGCTTGCTGCTGCTGAAGGTGAAGATTCACCTGCTACATTTTTTTTATTGCCGCTTTTAAAATCTGTTTCATACCAACCACTGCCTTTTAAACGAAAACCTGCCGCAGATATTTTTTTGAGTAATTCTGGTTCGTTACAGGCCGGGCAAATAAGTAATGGTTCAGCAGAAATCTTTTGCAATGCTTCGTGCTCATTACCGCAAGCTCGACATTGATATTCATAAATTGGCATTCACGATCTCCTAAAATAACTAAATTAGTGGTAAAAATAAGGCGTAGTATGCGTTTTTCAAGGCATTTAATGAAGAACTTACTATAAAATAACCCATCATTTTACTGCCACCTTCACAACAATGAAAACATTAACCTTAACTCGCCCCGATGATTTTCATCTTCATGTCAGACATGGAGCCTTATTAGCGATGGTTATTGCCCATTCTGCCAAGCAATTTGCACGTGCGATGATTATGCCCAACCTTAAGCCACCCGTGGTTAATGTCCAGCAAGCCGAGCATTATCGTCAAGAAATTTTAACGGCTTTACCACCAGGAATGACATTTAATCCTCTCATGACCTTATACCTTACCGAAACAACACGTATAGAGGAGATAAAACAAGCCGCACAGGCTGACGTTGTTTATGCATTTAAGCTATACCCTGCGGGAGCAACCACGCACTCTGATTCAGGCGTAAAAAACATCAACTCGATTTACCCTTTATTTGCAGAAATGGAAAAACAAGACATTCCCTTGTTAATTCATGGTGAAGTCACTGACGAAAAATACGATATTTTTGATCGGGAGCGGGTTTTTATTGATACCCACTTAATAGACTTACATCAACAATTTCCTGCGCTTCGAATAGTATTAGAACACTTAACCACCGCTGAGGCCGTGCAATTTGTTAGCGCAGCTGACCATCATGTGGCGGCAACCATTACCCCACAACATTTGCTATACAATCGTAATGCCTTATTTACTGGCGGCGTGCGCCCACATTATTATTGTTTACCTATTCTTAAACGAGAAGAGCATCGCTTAGCCCTAGTTAACGCAGCAACTAGCGGTAATCCTAAATTCTTTTTAGGTACAGATAGCGCACCACACATCCAAACACTAAAAGAAAATGCGTGTGGCTGTGCGGGCTGTTACAGTGCCTATGGTGCCATAGAATTATATGCAGAAGCTTTTGAACGGGCAGAAGCCTTAGATAAATTAGAAGGGTTTGCCAGTTTTTATGGAGCAGATTTTTACCATTTACCCAGAAATACAGACACCATCACCTTAGTAAGGTCAGCCTGGCAAATTCCTGATAG
>CAJAQT010000041.1 GCA_903944165.1 uncultured Methylococcaceae bacterium
TAATGCAACTAAATTAACGCTTGATAGCAAAGGTTCATGGGTGAAAAAAATAACCCTCGATGCAACGCACGTTCCGTGTGCTGTTAAATTAACCTATGAAGGTCTGCGTTCCGCACGCTCAGTAAGCTCGGCACCGTCTGCTACATGCGTAAAATAAGTCACGATTATTTTTATAAGCCTTCACGTTCCTCTTTTTTTTATATGGACGGAGCATAAATTTATAGCAATTTAGTGCCGTAATTAATTTGTTACGAGCTAAACAATAATGTTATATTTATAACATGAAATGGCTACTATTAATTATGTCCCTCCCTACCGATAATGCGGCTATCCGTATGCGTGTGTGGCGAGCGGTTAAAGCATCAGGTGCTGCTGTACTGCGGGATGGCGTTTATTTGTTGCCTAAACACGATAACTGCCGTTTGTCATTTGAGGCAATCGCGGTTGAAGTGCAATCGGGCGGCGGCACAAGCAATTTACTGCATGTCGAAGCATTGGATGAAGTCGATTTTTGCAGGCTTTTTAGTCGTCAAGAAGCCTATTTGGCCGTGCTGGCTGAGGCGCACAAAATCAGTGACGCGCTCATTCTCAGCAACAATGCAATTGAGGCGCTCAAACAACTACGCAAGTTACGTAAAACTTATGCAGCACTTGTTGAGATTGATTATTTTCCCGAAGCAGCACAGCAACAAACTGATGCGGCCTTAACGGAACTTGAGCAACGTGCCAACCAGATGCGGGCACCTGATGAGCCTCATGCAGTTAATGCCGCAATTCCCCCCTTATCCATTAGCGATTACCAAGCGCAGACATGGGCCACACGACGTCGGCCTTGGGTAGATCGCTTGGCTTCTGCCTGGTTGATTCGCCGTTTTATTGACCCAAAAGCCCGTTTTATTTGGCTGGAAACCATCAACGATTGTCCTGCTGAGGCACTGGGTTTTGATTTTGACGGCGCAACCTTTAGTCATAGCGGCTCCCGCGTAACGTTTGAAGTATTAATCGCCAGCTTTAGCCTTGATGCCCCTGGATTAAAACGCCTGGCAGCTTTAGTGCATTACCTTGATGCGGGCGGTCTTCAAACACCCGAAGCGATCGGCGTTGAAGCCGTGCTGGCAGGGCTTAGCAATGCAGTCACTAATGATGATCAACTACTAGACTCCGCCAGTGTTGTGTTTGACAGCTTACTGTTGGCGTTTGAGAAAGGAGAAAAACCTACATGAAACCATCTGAACAACCCGTCACACGTCCCCTGCATCAAAATAGTTATCCATTAATCCGACCTGAGCAGGTCAGTTTTTGGGAGGCCTTCCGCTTTTGGCTGAAGCTGGGTTTTATCAGTTTCGGCGGTCCTGCTGGACAAATCGCTATTATGCATCAGGAATTAGTGGAAAAACGGCGCTGGATTTCTGAACAACGCTTTCTTCATGCCATGAATTACTGCATGTTATTGCCTGGGCCGGAAGCTCAACAACTTGCTGTGTATCTTGGTTGGTTAATGCACCGCAATTGGGGCGGTATCGTTGCAGGTAGCCTATTTGTCTTGCCGTCGCTGTTCTTACTGATTCTGCTAAGCTGGATTTATCTGGCGTTTGGACATATTCCCGCGATTGCCGGAGTGCTTTACGGCATCAAACCCGCTGTGACTGCAATCGTGCTTTTCGCAGCCTACCGAATTGGCTCTAGGGCGCTAAAAAACTGGCTGCTATGGATAATAGCTGCGTTGGCTTTTTTGGTAATTTTTATATTCGACACGCCATTCCCATTGATTGTAATAATCGCCGCAGGCCTTGGTGTGTTAGGCGGCACGTTTTTACCTCAAAAATTTACTGTGGGTGGTGGACATGGCGCGGCCAAGCACAGCTATGGGCCAGCACTGATTGATGATGACACTCCGACACCTCCCCACGCCTTATTTAGCTGGACGGGGTTGATAAAAGTGACCTTGGTTGGTCTAACTCTATGGGGTGGCGTAATCGGCTTTCTCTGTGCACGTTATGGCTGGGAGGGTGCGTTGACGCAAATGGCTTGGTTCTTCACCAAAGCTGCGCTGCTAACTTTTGGCGGCGCTTATGCGGTATTGCCGTATGTTTACCAAGGCGCAGTCGAACATTTCCATTGGCTATCACCGCACCAGATGATTGACGGCTTAGCATTGGGCGAAACCACACCAGGGCCATTAATCATGGTGGTGACTTTTGTCGGTTTTGTCGCGGGCTGGGTCAAAGAAGTATTGGGTTCAGAGCAGCTGTTTTTATCGGGGGCGGTAGCAGCAATCGTGGTGACGTATTTTACCTTCTTGCCCAGCTTCCTGTTTATACTGGCGGGCGGCCCATTGGTAGAATCAACGCATGGAAAGCTTAAATTCACCGCGCCATTGACTAGCATCACCGCCTCCGTGGTCGGCGTCATTCTTAATTTAGCGGTGTTTTTTGCTTGGCATGTTTTCTGGCCACAGGGTTTTAACGGGCATTTCGACAGCATTTCCACGCTTATCAGTCTGTGTGCCTTGTTAGCCTTGTTCCGCTATAAAATAGGTGTCATTCCGATCATCGCCGCGTGTGGCGGAATTGGCTTATTGCTCAGTGTCATTAAAGTTTAGCTGAGCCAACAAGGCATTATGTTATGAATATACACGTTGAAAGGAACGCTATTGGTCGATTAATAGTGGTAAAAAACTAATCGTTGCTGAATGTGTCAATTCCTTAATTTAGCGATTATAAAAAATTGTTTAAAAAATTTTAAGCCGTGCGTAGTAAGTTCTCCGATACATCTGGAGAGCCTTGTCGAATCATGATTTGCTTAACCGTCCATCCTTCGACAAACTCAGGACGAACGGTTAAGCCTTGTTGAATATCCATAGTAAAACATTAGGCATAAAAAAACCCGACAACTCGTTTTGAGATATCGGGTTTTATTTATTATGGCGGAGAAGCAGACCGCCGTAACATGATTTATTAGTGTTTACTAAAGGGTAAAAAAATAAATTTATCAACAAGTTATAGATTTTAAGGTGTAATACGGTATACTTAAAAACACACACATTTAACACTAAAACGTACCCTAAAACGTACCCTAAAACGTACCCTGATGACAAAACTTAATAACGAATTAAATCCCTTTAAAATCAAAAACATAACCAAAGCTGGTTTGTATAGAGATGGTGAAAATCTTTTTTTAAAAGTAACAAAATCACTCTCAAAAAGTTGGATTTTTAAATTTACGTTCGAGAATAAACTTTTTAAAATGGGATTAGGCTCATATCCCGCTATGACACTGGCAAACGCGAGATTAGAAGCCGCTCGCCTAAGAACTTTATTGGCTCAAGGGATAAATCCTATTGAAGACAGAGAGAGAATTAAAAATGAGAAATTGGCAGCTAATAAAAAATTAATTACCTTTAAAGAATGCGCAGAGGAGGTTTTACTAAAAAAAACGCCAGAATACCGCAACCTGAAACATATCAACCAATGGCATAACACATTAAGGGATTATGTGTATCCAACCATAGGGCATACACCAATTAGGGAGGTAAACACCGATATGGTGATGCTATGCTTAAATCCGATATGGCTTACCAAAAATGAAACCGCATCGCGAGTTCGAGGGAGAATAGAAAATATATGGGCATGGGCTAAAGTGAGTGGACATTGTACAGGTGATAACCCCGCACAATGGCGCAATCACTTAGACACCTTATTACCTAAACCTAGTAAGGTTAAAAAAGTTAATTCCCACGCAGCACTACACTATGACTTGTTACCTGACTTTATGGTGAAACTTGCCAAAGAAGAGGGAAATCCAGCCCGTTGTATCGAATTGCTAATACTTACGATTGCACGTACAGAAAATGCAATCTCCATGCAGTGGGAGGAGATCAGTATTACTGATAAAGTTTGGGTAATACAAGGAGAGAATATGAAAAAGAACATTACCCATATTGTTCCGTTAAGTGATATAACATTGAAATTATTAGAAAAAAGAAAACTTGAACAATTAAATGGTTATGTTATACCAGGAAATACACCAGCTGGACATATATCAACCGCATCCATGAGTAAGGTACTCGACAGGATGGGATACAATACCAAATCACACAACCACATTACCGTGCATGGATTCAGATCCACTTTCTCA
>CAJAQT010000042.1 GCA_903944165.1 uncultured Methylococcaceae bacterium
ATCACGGGCGCGATCACAATATGACGAAAAAGGGTCTTGCCATTTTTTTAAATGGCTGTTGAGTGCAACATGGACAAGAAATCTTTTCCGAACTGACTGAATCTGTACCATCCAAAGCCACGAGCAGAGTATTATTGATGGATCGGAACGATTCCAAGCAACCATTCTGGTAAAGTTGATCACCCACATCAGCTAACACGGGATAAAGCGTTTCTGGTGGAATCGGATCCAGCAGATTGCTGATTTGACTCGTTGAGGGCAATTGATGGACACCAAATATCGATTGAGCATTATTTTTGTTATGCTTTTTTTGCATGCGTTCTTGAAAATCTAGAAATGATGGGCACTGAGTAAAGAATACAGAGAAGGCACTCATTGCCGCATCACTGATCTGGTATTTTTGATGATTCCCTTTTTTGCGAAAATCTGGAAACTCGCTAAATGTTGCTGCAATATTTGAAACAACGGCATTAAATGAAAACGTGGATTGGGCTACTTTATGCTGGATTTGAGTGTTAATAGCGGCTTACCTGTAAAATTGTAGAAACCCGAAATTACTTTAAGTATGGCATGGTTTTAAATTGGGAATTGCTACTTTTAAGCAGTCAATATGATTTTTTAACTCACTATCTTTTAATGATTATTTTAATTTCAACTTAACTAAGCGCAGACATATAACTAATCATTTTTTGACAGAAACATTGCATTAATGCCTTGTGTCATGATCAAAAACCGAGGTTAACGTTGGTGCAGTCAGAATTGTCTCACCCCATAAATTTAAGTCCTGCTCTATAGCATTGGTTAACTTGTTTATTGCCCATGTTGGTAAGACACCAAAACGATGCTCTAATTGTTTTTTAAGTAATTTAGACACACCTTCTACCCGTCCTTGCTCAAGTCCTTGTTCTAGTCCTTGTTCTAGTCCTTTGGCAATGCATATTCGTTCTACGCTAGTGATGTATTTCATTTTTTCATGCTCTTCAATTGTTTTAATTTCATGCCAAATCTGTTGTTCTAACTCTTCGGGCAATTTTACCATCCAATCGACAACACTGAATAAATCTATAATGCGTTGTTTGTCCCAGTTTCGTTGATAGAGTATTCGTACCAAACGTAACTTAGCTTCAAATCGTGCTTGTTGTTGCTTGCGCGTTTGCTGAGTCAAGATATGTGCTGCCGTGATCAAGGCAAATGCGTTGTCTAACAGCAGTAATTTTTCTAGTTTATCGCTATAGTCAGTCAACTTGGCAACGGGAAATTCCAAGCTATGTTTACACCCTAGCACTTCATAACCATAAGACGTTGGTTTCCAGTGTATATGCTTATCAGCTAGCACGGCCATGCTGGCAATGGGCCGACGATAACGATCATAAAGACGATAATTGTAAACAAACATACGTTCGGCAAATTCTGCTTGCTTGCTACCTTGTACTTCAAGATGAAGATATATCCAGTTTTCATCACCGTTTAGTAAACTTACTCTGACCAACTTATCCACAAAGCGTTTGCCTAATTCTGCATCGTGCACCACTGCCTGTAACTCTTGATCCAAAAATATATGCGCTATTGACCAATCAATTTCAGCATTCGCTACAGGAAAATAAAATGCCATAAATTCGGGGAAATACTGCTCGACCGCTTCTTTCCAAGGACTATC